>JAZRFK010000001.1:0-16881 GCA_045661325.1 Eubacteriales bacterium
ACGACCTGGCCGATGACCTTTACGCCATGTATACGGGCTTTGCTAAGCATGACGCGGAACTCGCTGCTCGATTGAAGACGGCTCTTGGCCTTCAATAATCCCGAGAAAGAAAGGAATTAAAACGATGAAAAACGTTTATGAAAAGCCTGCTTTGGAAGAAATCCGCATCCAAACGGAAGACATCCTTTTGGTTTCGGGCGAGCTTGACAAGGCAAGCGAGCTTTACGGCAACGATAAGGATTGGAAAATTTCCGACCTTCTTTGAGCTAAAAGCTAAAAGCAATTAAAAAGCGCAGGCACGCAGGGCAAAAACCCTGTGTGCCTGTTTTTTGCTTTTACGCTTGCTTTTGCTACTACGGTTGCTTTTCGCTTACTTTTGCTACTACGGTTGGTTTTACGCTTGCTTTTGCTCCTGCGCTTTTTTGGCTTGCGGTCTGTTTTTTGTATAAGGAAAGCCGCGCGTATCGCGCGGCTTTCTTGGGTTATTGCCGATGAGAAAAATAAAAAGCCGCATTTGCGGCTTTTTATGTTGGGGCTTAATCCTCTTTATCAAAGATGCCCGTTTGCAAAAACATCCGGCGGGTCTTTTCGGCAAGCGCGCCCGATTCGGTGCTCAGCACCTCTTCCTTGGGGATAACGGTCAGGACAGAGAGGCGAACGGTGGTTTTTTTGAGGCTTAAAAAGCGCATGTCGCGCGTTCGCTCGGTCAACATAACAACCAAGGGCGCCTCGGCTCTTTGCGCCATCACGAAGGCGCCGCGCTTGAAGGGAAGCAGACGGGTGGTTTTGCTGCGCGTTCCCTCGGGATAAATGCCGAAATCAAAGCCGTCATTCTTCACCATATCGGCGGCTTCCTCAATCACGCGCACGGACTGCTTGGGCTTGCTTCTTTCGATGCCCAAAAATCCGCTGGCGGCGATAAAGGGGCCTGCCACGGGGATTTTCATATTTTCTATCTTGGAAACGAAGGAAAGCTTGCGATGGGGAAATGCCGCGAAGGTCACAATGGGGTCAAGATTGGAGCGATGGTTGGAGATAAGCACGAAGGGCTCGCGTGGCAGCGCCTCTGCTCCCTCTATGACAACCTCGGTGTGAAAGAGGATGAGAAACCATCTGAGCGACTGAAAGAGAATGGCGCGGCAGAAGGGAATGCTTTTACCCTTGGGGCGCTTCGGCAAAAAGAGGGAGATGCACAGTAAAACAAGAAGATAGGCAATAGCAAATGCCGCGTACAAAAGAGGGGTCGCAAAATAGAACCAGGGCGAAATGCCAAGGCCGAAAACGAGCCCGCTCATTCCCAAAAGCGCCAAGGCGCACAAGCAAAGGTGAATTAACATACAGCTTCCTTTTCCTTTTTTCGTTGTATTGCCGCAACGTCTACCTGCGTTTTGACTGTGTAGGAGGTAACGTTCGGGAAGGTTTCTCCGTCAACCTGCAGGGCGGTGGGCTTGTCAAAGGAGACGGTGATTTCCTTTCCTTTGACGGTTTTTACGTATTTGTGATAAATATGCTCGCCTTTAAAAATAGAGGGGAAGGCCAAAAGGGTGCGGATTCTTCCCATTTTGTAGAAGGTCATCAGCGTGACCTCGTTTTCGGGGTCAAATCTGTCCTGCTTGGGCGCGGCCATCATACCGCCGCCGTAATAACGCCCCTTCATCGTAGGAACGAGCCAAGCCTTCGGGAATACGAACTCTTCACCGTCCACCACAACCATTGCGTTTCTCGGCTTGAAGTGGAAGAGAAGTCCTTTGATGGCAATGGCGGCATAGTTGATGGGCTTTTGCGTGCCGGAGGCGCGAATACGGTCGCCCATCTCACAGCAGTAGCCGTCAATGCCGTAGCCAATGCCGTTGAGGAAATAGCGCTCCTCGCCGTTCACAATCACCTTGGGAAGATGGCTGATATAGGGATTGAGGAGAATGAGGCCGTTTTCCTTCTCGGTTTCGGGAACGTCGCGCGCGAAATCGTTGCCGCTACCGCAGGGATAATAGTAGATGGGATGGGCAGGGCAAAAGCCGTCAAGCGCGTTAATAAAAAAGTGAAGTGTTCCGTCACCGCCTGCCAAAACAATGCGGTCGGTGGGGGCTTTTCCGTCTAAATAAGCAACGAAGTCACCAATGCGGCGAATGTCAACGTATCTGGCTTCTTCGTCCGAAAGGCCCAGCGCGCGTGCGCCTGCCTCTCCGTTTCCGTTGTTGGCAAGCGGGTTGTAAAGTACGTATGTCATAGTAAAAGCGTCCTTTCCTTTCTTCGCCTGAAAGCCGTTTGCTTTCTCATTATACTGCGAATGCAAAAAAATGTCAAGCCCTGCAGGCGTTTTATACAATAGGGTCAAAATATACTATAATCGAACAACCTCATTTGAACCGCAACAAAATGTGAACGAAATGTGAAGAAGCGGGCTTTTTGGAGCAGAAAGCGGCCGTTTTTGTCTATATATATAAAAAAAGGAAGATTTTTGTGTGTTTTGCGGCGCAAAGAGGGGCTTTTTGAAAGTCAAGGGTCTTGCTTTTTCCGAAAAAGTATGGTATACTGATATGTAAAGAAACTGTGACAAAAGACTCAAAAAAATCATTTGCGGAGGCGCTATGAAGCACGTTTTTGTCGTCAACCCCAAGGCTGGACCCACAAACTCGGCTCCCTTTATTCGTCAGGAGGTCGAAAAGCTTTCCGCTCGCTATGACTGCGAGGTGTACGAGACCAAGTGCGCGGGCGATGCGACGGAGTTTATCCGTCGGTATCTTGATCTGAATCCCACTCTGCCCGTTCGCTTTTATGCCTGCGGTGGCGATGGAACCTTGAACGAGGTGATGAGCGGCGCTTTGGGACACGCCAATGCCTCCATCTCCTGCTATCCCTGCGGTAGCGGCAACGATTTTGTGAAATATTACGGCGGATCCTCGCGCTTTATGGATTTGGAAGCCCTGCTTGCCGCCAAGGAGAGAAGTATTGACGTTTTGACGGACGGTGAGCGCTATTCCATCAACGTGGCCAATTTCGGCTTTGACTATGCCGCCGCCAAAAAGATGACCGAGATTAAGAACAAGCTCTTTTTCAAGGGCAAGACCGCCTATACCTTCGGCATTTTCCATTCGCTCTTTCACGCGATGAAGAGCAAGGCCAAGGTCTTTGTTGACGGTGAGCGACTGGGCAAGGAGGATGCGCTTCTTCTTTGTACCGTGTCGAACGGCAGCTACGTGGGCGGCTCCTACAACTGCGCGCCGCTTTCCGACAATGAGGACGGGCTTTTGGAGGTTTGTCTTGTGAAGCCCATTTCCGTTTTTCGCCTTTTGCGCCTGATTGGCGTATACAAAAAGGGCCAGCACCTGAATAACCCCAAGTTTGCGGACATTTTGTATTACGTGCGCGGCAAGGAGGTCGAGGTTGTTGCCGAGGAGGATGGCTTTGGCTACACCATGGACGGTGAGCTTGTCACTGCCAAGCATTTCACCTTCCGCATTTTGCCTGAGGCCATTCGCTTTGCCGTTCCCCTGTCGGAGCAGGAAAGAAGAGAAGAGGTTGACGCGGAAAGCGCTGTGTTGGCTTGATTTGAGGAATTAAAATGAAAACACTTGTTTACATATTGCGCCACGGGCAAAGCGAGGGAAACCTGCGAAACGCCTTTGTTGGCTGGGGAAACGCCCGTTTAACGCCGAAGGGCGAAAAGCAGGCGGTTATGGCGCGCGATTTTCTCCAAAAAATCGGCGTGTCGATTGACGCCGCCTATTCCTCCACCCTTGTTCGCGCCGAAAGAACGGCAGAGCTTGCGTCGGGGCTTTCTGTGACGGTGATGGACGATTTGCGCGAGATTCACGCAGGCGAATGGGAAGGCAAGCCCTATGCTGACCTTTGTCATCTTTTTCCCGAAACCTACGGGCTTTGGTTGAAGGATGTGGGTGCCGCCAAGGCAGACGGCGGAGAAACTGTGGCAGAAATGTCTTCTCGCGTGGTGGCGGCTGTTTGCCAAATCGCCAAGGACAACCCGGGAAAAACGGTACTGGTCGGCTGTCACGGAACGCCGATTCGCGCCATTGAAACGGCCGCGCGCGGCCTTCCCGTTTCTGAAATGGCCAAGACGCCTTGGGCATCTAACGCCTCGCTCTCCTGTTATCTTTGTGACGGTGAGCGCATTTTCCCCGTTTTTTACTCGCTTGATTATTATTTGGGAGACGAAAGAACGGTTCTGCCCAAGAACGTATAAACGCAAAGAAAGGTAGGCGCTGTTTATGGCTTACAAAATTGGATTCGACATTGGCGGAACCAAGTGCGCGGTAGTGTGCGGCTTGGAGACGGAAACAGGAATGAGCATTGAACAAAAGGTTTCCTTTCCCACGGATCATTCTCTGTCACCCTACGAAATTTTAGATAAAATGATTGCCGCCGCCAAGGAAATGAAGGTTTCCTTCTCCTCGGTCGGTATCAGCTGCGGCGGTCCTTTGGATTCGAAGCGCGGCTTGATTCTCTCTCCCCCCAACCTGCCCGGCTGGGACAACGTTGCGGCAACTGCCTACGTTTCGGAGAGACTCGGCGTTCCTGCTTATTTGCAGAATGACGCGAACGCCTGTGCCTTGGCCGAATGGAAGTACGGCGCGGGGCGCGGCTATCAGAACGTTATTTTCTTAACCTTTGGCACGGGTATGGGCGCAGGCTTGATTTTAGACGGGCGCCTGTATAGCGGTGCCTCGGATATGGCGGGCGAAATCGGGCACGTGCGTATCGAGCCCTTTGGCCCTGTCGGCTATGGCAAGGCAGGCTCCTTTGAGGGCTTTTGCTCGGGCGCGGGCATCGCGCAGCTGGGCAAAACCTTGGCGCGTGAGCGCTTCCAGATGGGCAAGAGCGTTGCTTTTTGCCAAACGCCTGAGGAGCTTGAGGATATTACCGCCAAGAAAATCGGTGAGTACGCCGACAAGGGCGATAAGGATGCCTTGGCTGTGTATGACCTCTGTGCCGAAAAGCTCGGCTTCGGGCTTTCTATTCTCATTGACGTATTAAATCCCGACTGCATCGTTATCGGCAGTATCTTCCAGCGCCAGCCCTATCTTTTTGTGGATAGGATGCAGGCGGTTATCGAAAGAGAGGCGCTGCCGCAGGCAGCCTCTGCTTGTGTCATTTCTCCTGCCGCTCTTGGCAACTCCATTGGAGACTATGCTGCCTTGGCTGTCGCAGAGGACTAAAATAGACGAAAGGAAAACCAAAAATGGAAATTTTGTATACCCGTTATCCTGTGCTTGAGGCTTGCCGAGAGGCTATTGAGGCGGCAACGGCCGCGATTATCGAGACCTATAAAAAGGGCGGAAAGGTTCTGCTTTGCGGAAACGGCGGTAGCTGTGCCGACTGTGATCACATCGTTGGCGAGCTGATGAAGGGCTTTTTGCTTCGCCGCCCCGTTTCGAAGGAGATGGAGGCGCTTTTGACCGAGGTTGCAGGCGAGGAGGGAAAGGCGCTTGCCAAGAATCTGCAATGCTCTCTTTCGGCTATTTCTCTTCCCGGTCAGACGGCTCTCGTTTCTGCTTACTGTAACGACGTTGAGCCCGATGCGGTGTACGCCCAGCTGGTGCTTGGACACGGCAACCCCGAGGACGTTCTGATTTGTATGTCCACCTCGGGAAATTCTAAAAACGTTTATAACGCTGCGGTTGTTGCCAAGGCGAAGGGCGTTAAGACCATCGGTATGACGGGCGCTAAGGAAAGTCGCCTTTCCGCGCTTTGCGATATTTGCATCCGCGTTCCCGAAACCGAAACCTTCAAGATTCAGGAGCTGCATCTTCCCGTGTATCACGCCATCTGTGCCGACGTGGAAAGCACCTTCTACACCGAGTAAAACGAAAAAAACAAAAGAGCAAGAGAGGCAAAACCTCGTTCTTGCTCTTTTTTTGCGCCCTTGCGGCTCATTTTGCTTTTTTGGTGGGCTCGGCCAACAGCTCACAAAGACGGCGCAGAGCCGTTTTGACAGAGGCCTCGCGCACCTTGTCGCGCCCGATGTCACCGAAATGGCAGGTCATGGTGGAAAGCGCTCCGTTAACATAAAAGCCGAAGCAAACCGTGCCAACGGGCTTTTCGGCGCTTCCGCCCGCAGGGCCTGCGATGCCCGAAATGCCAACGCCGACCTCGGCCTTGGCCTCCTTGGCACAGCCGCGCGCCATTTCGCCCGCCGTTTCCTCGGAAACGGCGCCGTGGTGCTTCAAGGTTTTGCTTGAAACGTGGGCGTATTTGATTTTGGCCTCGTTGGCGTAGGTCACGAAGGAAACGGAAAGAACCTCGGAGGCCGAGGGAACCTCAACCAAGGCGCCGACAGCAAGGCCGGCGGTGCAGGATTCGGCAAAGGCGATGTGGTAGCCCTTTCCCTTTAAAAGAGAAACGGCTTGTTCTGCGTATGGGGTCATGGTATAGCTCCTTTCGGTTTAAGCCTTCGTGTCCAACAGGGGAGAGGACAGGAAGGATAGGGTGATTTTTCTTGCCGCAGGCTCCGCGTCAAAAATGGTAACGCATAGAGGCGAGGAAATAGATAGCGTGGCTTTTCCGATGCGAAGGGTAAGGGCAACCTCATCGCAAATCGCGCCAAAGGGCAAAAGCTCAAGGGGAAGAAGCCCCTCGCAGCCGTTGGAGAGGCGCACAAAGACACCAAAGGAGAGAATAGAGGAAACGGTGCCCTCCCATATCTCGCCTATATGCCCCTCTGCCCAAAGCGCTTGGTAAAAATCGTTCATCTGTCTTTCTGCCGCAACGGCGGAAAGCTCGGTCTTGGCGGCCGCTGCTGCGGCGCGGCGCGCATAGGAACGGTATTTTTCGGGGGCCTCCCCATCAAGCAAGACCGCCTTGATGATGCGGTGCGTCGCCAGGTCGGATAAGCGGCGAATGGGGGAGGTGAAGTGACAGTAAAGGGGAAGTGCCAGGCCGAAATGCCCGGTTGCCTCGGTTTCGTAGGTGGCCTTTGCCATACTACGCAAGAGGGGAACGGCGATGGCGGCAAGCTTGCCCTCCTTTTCGGCCGTGTCCACAATTTCCGAGAAGGCGGCGACCGAGAGGGGCTCCTTCTGCAAGGGCGAGGGAGAGATGCCGAGATTGTGCAGGTAGAGCATAAAGGCCGAGAGCTTGTCCTCGGGCGGTGAGGCGTGCGTACGGTAGACGCAGGGAATGCCCTTTTGGTGCAAAAGCGTGGCAACACCCTCGTTTGCCAAGAGCATAAACTGCTCAATCATGCGCTCGCTGATGCCGCGCGTGCGGCAAAGAATGTCGGTGGGAATGCCGTTTTCGTCCATCACGAAATAAGGCTCGGTTTCCTCAATCGAAAGGCAGCCGCGCGCTTGGGCCAGCGCCTCTCTTTTGAGGTAAAGCTCCTTCATCAGAAGCAGTGAGGGGTAAAGAGGGGCGTACTTTTCGGCAAAGGGGGATGCCTCGTTTTCGAGAAGCTCGTTGATTTCGCTGTAAACGCCGCGAACGGCAGAGCGAATGATGCCGCGTGTCAGCTCCGTTTTTAAGAGCCTGCCCTCCTTGTCCAAGGAGAGTATGGCCGAGAGGGTGTATTTGTCCTCGCCTGCGTTCAAGGAGCAGCTGCCGTTTGAAAGCGCGGGGGGCAGCATCGGGATAACCTTGTTGGCGAAATACACCGAGGTGCCGCGATGCATCGCGGCGCGGTCAAGGGCGGTTTTGGGCTTGACGTACTCGGAAACGTCTGCAATATGCACGCAAAGGGTGTAGCCGTCCTCGGTTTTTTCAAGAGAAACGGCGTCATCCAAATCCTTGGCGTCTGCACTGTCCATCGTGAGAATAGGGGCTGTAAAGCGCCGCCTGCCCTCGTCAAGAAGAGGCAACGCCGCCATTTTTTCGGCCAGACGAAGCGCCTCAGGCTCAAAATCGGGAGTGATGCCTGCCTCCGCCAAAATAGAGGCCTCGGTAGCCTCGGCGGTGTGGGCAGGGCCGAAGGAGCGGATAATCTTGCCGTAGGGGAAACGGCCGCGCCCCTTCAAAACCAGCATCACCTTGTCGCCAACGGCGGCATCCTCGGTGGATTCAACGCCGATTTCCTCGGGCAAACGGCGGTTGTCGGGAATCACAAAATAGCGGGTTGCGTTTCCGCGCATACCGCGAATACGGGCAGAGGCCAAGGTTCCGACAATACCGATGTCTGCCGTTTTGATAATTTTTTCAACGCGCCCCTCTCGCCTGCCGTTTGTGTAGGCAGGGAAGGCGACAAGAACGGTGTCTCCGTCAAGCGCGCCCGCTGTTTTGCCCGCGGGAATGAAAATATCCTCCTCGTCCTCACGGCCGCGAAGTGTGGCAAAGCCGTAGCCGTGCCGCGTGCCGCAAAAGGCGGCCTCCGCCGTTTCTTCACGGTGGTGCGGGCGAGGGGCGGCTTGCGCGTGACGCTTGTGGGGAAGAGGGGCGCGGCGCGCGGGTGCGCCGTGCTTAAAATTTTTGGAACGGTGCTTCAAAATAACTCCTTTTCAGATACGGGCGGCCAAGCCTTGTCGTTTACAGAGGGCAGCGGATGCGAAAACGCATTACCGCGCCTGCGCGGCGGCCGCAAAAGAATGGGCAATTCTTATAATGGGATAAAAAACAGCCCACTATACCAAACGGTAGTGGGCTTGTATGCGATTGAGGATTAACCCTGGGCGTCGCTTCCGGTATCGGAGGAAGCACCTGCGTTTTCCGCATCCTGAATTTCTTCCAGGCTGGGAATGGAGGAAAAGCCTTGGTTCTGGTTCTTGTACTGATAATCACCCGGTTGCAACATGAACACGAGCAACACGCAAACAACGAACAAAATGCTGATAACACTGGTCGCACGGGCAAAGAAGCGGTCAAGCTTGCTTCCGTTCTCTTTTCCGAAGAATGTTTCAGCACCACCTGCAATCGTGCCGGACAAGCCATGCGATTTTCCGTGCTGCATCAAAACGGCAACCGTTAAGATAACACCGAAAACCAACAAAAGAATCTGAAGTGCCAACACAACGAATCACCTTCCTTTCTTAAGGTCTCTTATTTCTGCCCTTTTCTGAGGGGCAGAAAAGGAAAATCGGGGCGGTATACGCATAATACCCGACCATAATACATTGCAACCATTTTACCATATGCTTTTAAAAAATGCAAGAGGTTTTACGAAAAAAATGCGAAAGAGCGCAAAAAAGTCGGTTATTTTTCCAAACGCAACACCTTGTTGACGGTGGAATTGCAGATGCCGGGGGTCAGAACGCGGCTGATGAGCAGGCGGTTTCCAATCTCGCGCAGCAGCTTTTCGTCGGGCAGCGGCAAATCTCCGTAGCTCGTGGCGTTAATCTGGGGAGACTTGGAAAGCAGGGTGCAGTAGCGCTCGTAGAGGTCGGAGGACAAAATGGCATAGAGCCCGTAAAGCAGGGGAGAGTCCATTTCGTTGCCGTCAATGCGCTCAATATAGTTCAGCTTGTTGCTGGTGCTGATATAGCGGAATTGCGACATGCTTGCGGAGAAATAGATGCCGCAGAAAAGATGCCGCTTGTCCTTCTTGGCAGGAACGCGCTTGATTAAAATCATATTGCGGTTGGGCTGTGCCAGAGAGGGAATAACGGGAATGACGAATTTCTTGCCGCCGTGGCGCGCGGCGCCGTTCTCCAAATCGGCGGGGCAAAGCAGGGGGATAGCACCGTCAACGGCCGAGGTGCGAAGGGCATCGGGGTAGCGCGATTCAAGCGTCAAGCCCGTCCGCATACGCAGGTGCAGGGAGGCCAGCGTTTCGGGGAAGGAGCGCACCAAGGAAAGAATGGCAATATCAACCTCGGATTCGGGCAACACCAAGGCGCCCGTTTCCTTGGAAACGATGTCATAATAGGGCATCGGTCGCATTAAGGTGACCTCCTTGCCCTTGCCAAAGGAGGAGGAAAGCAAAATTTTGAAATCCTGGGGAAGCGGCGCCTTGACGAGCTTCAAAAGCAGAGAGCCCTTGGCCTCGTTCGGACGGAAGGCGTCCTTGGATTTGCGGAAGAAGGCGTGAACACGCTCGATATAGCCGTCCTGCATCAGACGGGCGCGAAGGGGAGCAAGATTGACGCTGCCCGCATAGGAAACGGGGAGCGAGGCCACCATCTGCCCGCCCTCCTTCAAGGAGAAGTAGGCCATCGCGGTAAAGGCGAAGGCAAGGTCGGTCACACCGTGGCAAAGGTCCTCCGTGGCGCAGTATTCGGGGGATTGCGAGCGCAGGGGGGCGGAGGGAGGATTCATCACAACCAAATCAAAGGGATCCTCGCCTGTGGCAAACAGGGAGAGGGAATACTGGTCGTGCTTGGATAAAACGAAGTTTTCCTCTCGGATTTGGAAAGAGAGAGTGATGCCGTATTCGCGGCGGCATTTCTGGCGCAAGCGGGCCAGATTCTTTTGCAGAACGGGCAGAAAAAGAACGTCATTCTCGTAGCAAACGAGGGCGATTTCCTTGGCCGCGCCTCTGCGACAGACAGCCTCCACAACGGCGGCAGACAGAATACCCGTTCCTGCGCCGGGGTCAAGAATGCGAAGCGACTCTGCCTTGGGAACGGTGAAAAAGGAGGCCATAAGCGCGGCGGTTTCCTTTGCCGTGAAGAAGCGCCCGATACGAACGTTCTCCTCCTTGGCCTTTTCTCTGATAAGCTTTTTCGTGTTGCGAACGGCAAGATTTAACATAAGACTCCCTTCTGTCAATACGACGGCGCGAAAATGGGACTTCTGCCTTAAAAAAAGTCCTTTTTTTCATTATAACATCTTTTTTTATCCATTGCAAGAGAAAAAAAGACAAAATCCCCGTTTTTTTATCCTCCCGCGCGAAAAAAACGCGTTTTTCTATTGCAAAGCAGTGAAAAAAATGGTATACTGATAGTGAAGGTATATATACATATAATAAAAATGAAGGTTTTCGACAAAAAACGGGAGAAAGGAGCGCCGTATGGAAGAAAAGACGCCGATGGAAGAGCTGCGGATTATGCACGTGGGCAACGTGTTCTTGGATGGGGCGATGCCGCGTCTTCGGCAGGACAGAGAAGAACACCGTATGACCGAAAAGCGCCTTGCTCTTTCCCGTTTGATGAGGGTCGTCAAGGAGGAGGGGGTTTCTATTGTGCTGTTCAGCGGCAACCTGGTTGACGGAACCTACGCCGCGCAGGACACCCTTCGCTTTTTGTGCGACATCTTTGAAGCAAACCCTGCCTGCCAATTCGTGATATGCACGGGTGAGGCAGATAAATACGAGGGCAACAGCATCTATTCCTACGAGAGCTTTCCTGACAACGCGCACGTTTTTACCTCCCCCAACCCCGCCTTTGTGGATTTTGAAGAGCTTGGCGTTGTGGTGTACGGCTGGGGGTACGCTTCGGACAAAAGCGTATTGCCCGTTTTTGAGAATCTTTCTCTTGACAAAACGCGGTACAATATCTTTTGCGGAACGGACAACACGAGGGGAAAAGCGAGAGAGTCTTCGCTTTGGCAGAGCATGTGCGCCCTTGGCGCCAATTATTTGGCCCTGACCAAAAGAGACGCCGCCTTTTTCGGCTTTGAGCAAACGGCGAGCGGCTTGGCCGCGTATAGCGGCTCCTTTGAAAGCGAGGGCTTTGGAGAATGCGCTCCCTCGGGCTACAATCTTTTGACGGTGAAAAGAACGGAAAACGGATACGAGACCCATCCCGTCAGGCGACCGCTTTCTACCCTTCGTTATGCCGAGGAGTATATAGACATTTCCTCTCTTACCGAAACGGAGCTGGAAAAGGAGATATTCACGCGCATTGCCAAAAACGGCTACGGAGAGGAAACGGTGCTTCGCGTCATATACACGGGGTGCGTCTCTCCCGAAACCTTGCCCGTTTGCCATAGAGACGGTGGGCGCTTCGGCGTTTACGCCTTGCATATCCGCGATGAGAGCCTTCCCACCAAAAACGCGGCGTATCTTGAAAAAGAGGACTCCGTGGTTGGCGCACTTTACCGCGCCCTTCTGCCGCGTATGCGCGAGGAAGGGATTGATGCGCGTATGCAGGCGGTGCGCGCCTTCCGTATGGGATATGCGGCGCTTCTGGGGAAGGATATTGCCGATATATAAGCGGCGGCCGCGAGGGCCGCTTGCGGCGGATTTCAGAAAGGAGGCCTTTTAGGCCGAAGGAGCTATGTATAACATTGCCGTTTGTGACGGAAATACGGCGGATGCAGTTTCGCTGGCCGCGATGGTGCGCGGTCTTTGCGCCGAGATGGGCGTTTCTGCTTCGGTGGAGAGCTTTCGCACGGCGCGCGCGCTGTACGAGGCGTTTAAGGAGAAGAAGTATCAGCTGGTTTTTCTGGAAACGGAAATCGGAGGGCTCAACGGAATTGACCTTGCGCGCAAGATTCGCTTTCAGCAGGAGGAGACGGACGTGATTTTCGTCACCGCCAAGGAGGATTACGCGCTTGCGGCGTACAGCGTCTTTCCGCTCGGGTATATCTTGAAGAACGTCACCCGAAAAAAGCTGTACGAGCCTTTGCACCGCGCCCTGCGGCGACATTTGCGTCTGCCAAGCGTCTTTTTGCAGACGCCCATCGGAAACGAGATTTCCGTGCGGATTGACGATATAATTTATATTGAAGTGTTTCAAACGGATTTGACCGTCTATTGCCGTCACGCCGTTCATAACTGCGTGGGCTCGCTCGGAGGGGTGCTCGAAAAGCTGCCCGCAGGAAGCTTTTACCGCTCGCACCGAAACTTTATCGTGAATTTGCAATATGTGACCGAAATCGGTCGGTATTTCTTCGTGACCGAGGGGGGCGAAAGGGTGCCCGTTGCCAAAAATCGCTATACCGAGGCTCGCTCGATTTTTGAAGAATACACGCAAAACTGACAGAAAAAGGGCGAAATGGCAGCTTTCGGAAAGCTCTGTCTTTGGATTTGGGTTTTTTAGGAAAAAAAGCAAAGGCGTATTCCCATTCGTGCCGATTTTCGACCGTTCATAAAAAAAGTATTGCTTGTTGCCATAGTGTTGTGTATAATAGATTCATCAAACATTTATTTTATATGGAGGCTCTTATGCTTACAAAGGAAAAAAGAAACAATTTCCGCTTGATTAAGTATGTGGCAGTGGCTGTTGCACTCGTTGCTTTGGCCGTTCTCTGCCTGACTTCTTGCGGCAAGGCGCTGCCTACCAGCGTAGAGGTAGTTGCCAACCCCGAAAAGACCGATTACGTTCTGAACGAAGTATTCGATTGCACGGGCGCTAAAATTAAGGTTACATACGATAACGGCTCGACCGAAGAGTTCGACGTTACCGTTGGCATGATCACGCCCACTCTGTTCGATTCTACGGACATCAAGAGTGTTACCGTTACCTATGCCGAAAACGGCGTTAGCGTGATGACCACTATCACCGTTAAGGTTACCGACCAGTTTGCTGCTGAGAGAGCTGCTGCTATTGCAAGCTTGGCTACCGTTAAGACGGCTAACCCTCTTGACAAGGGTATCGCTGCCTTGGTTGACGAGTACACCAAGTCCATCAACAGCGCTGCTTCCGCAGAGCTCATCGCTTCCTTGGCTGCACAGTTCGAGGATGATGCCGAGGCCTTCCTGGCTGCAAAGGCTGACCTTCTCGACGAGCTTGCAGGCTTGATTGCCAAGGTTGAGGCTGCCAGAACCGCTGCCCGCAAGGAAGAGGCTAAGGCTGCTGCTATCGCAAAGGCTGCTGCTGCAGGCTTGAGCGAGGCTGAGCAGGCTGCTGCAGGTCAGGCTGCTGCTGATGCTGTTGTTGCCAGCAAGCTGTATGACCAGTACCTCACCGGTGCTAAGAACGAGGTTAAGAAGGCCGATACCGCTATCAAGAGCGCTGCTTCGGTTTCTGCCGCTGAAGAAGCTTTGGCAGACTGCGAGTTCGCTCTGAACACCTTGCTCGAGACCCAGGAGGTTTATGAGAAGGAAGACGGCTTGAACGCACAGAAGCTCGCTCTCTTGAAGGCAATCGTTACCTACAAGGAGAGAGGCACGCTCCTCATCACCTACGTTGACGAGGTTCTGAATGACCCTGCTACCGCTGATTCTGTAAAGGGTACGCTCCGCGCAGAAATCCAGAAGTACAACACCGCAATCGACACCTTGAACGATGCATACAACGCCGTTCTCTTGGCTTTGGATCTTTCTCAGATTCAGGCTCTGATTGACGAGGCTCTTGAAGACCTCCGTACTCCTATCGACGATGTATATGACACCTTGAAGGGTGGCATCGAGGAAATCGTTCCCGCTCCCTTCTTCGACACGAAGCAGAACAACGCTTGGGCACTCAATACTGACGCTGATACCGTTGGTAAGCTCCTCGCTTCCGTTAAGACCAGCTACGATAAGGCAGTTGCTCTCTACGGCGAGGCTCGCACCAATGAGATGATGGAAAGCTACAAGTTCATTGATGCTGACGGCAAGACCGCTTACGTTGACCTGAAGGCTGACTGGACCACCGTTGACACCACCTACAAGACCTTGGTTGCATGGCAGGAAGCTGCTATCGCTGATGTTATCGGCAAGCTTGACGCCGCTATTGCTTCTAAGGCTGACGCTGACATCGAAGCTGCATGGGCTGCTCTGAAGGCTTGGGGCGAAAACAAGGTATTCACCTTGGATAGCGCCATCACCGCTGTTGACAACAACTTGGTTTACAACCTCAACTGCGCTAACGGCACTTACACCTTCCCCGCAGTATTCGCAACCTATGCGTTGACCGAAGCTCATATGCTGACCTACTTCGTTCCTAACTTCAGCGCTTTCGAAGATGCTGTTGCTGAGAACCAGGCTAACAAGGTTAAGGATGCTGTAAATGCTATCGGCCAGGTTATCTACGCATTGGATACCACGCTTGACAGCGATGCCGCTATCAAGGCTGCTCGTAAGGCTATCACCGATTACATCGCTAACTACGGCGCAGACTACTACGAGACCTACTGCTATGTAAATGGCGTAGATGAGCTTGATGCTACTGTAACCGCTAAGGAAGAAGAGTACGCTGCTCGTAAGGCTCTTGCTGAGTCCATCATCGCTGACGTTAAGGCTTCCGTAACCGCTAAGGACATCAACGCTATCGTTATCGAGGACTACACCAACGACGGTTCCGTTCTTGCTTCCGCTTACGCTAACTACGTTAAGTTCTTGGCCGAGAACACCTTGACCGCTGACCGTGGCGCTTACGCTGCAGGCACCGTGGTTATCGACGTTCTCCAGGTATCTGCCGGTTACACCGGTTCCTTGGCTGATGATAAGGTTGATGCTCAGCTCATCGCTCGTATCAAGGCTTACATCGTTCAGGCTGTAAATGACGAGATCACCGTGGCTGTTGCAGGCACCTTGAACCCTGCATTCTCCACCAAGCTTGGCACATACAACCCTGAGACCGAGAGCGTACAGCGTACTGCTTTGAAGGCATTCTGGGGCGAGAAGGTTACTGCTATGAACGCATTCACCGTTGACTTCTCCGGAATCAACACCTATGCTACCAACTTGGTTAAGGTTGGCGAGGCTACCACCTCCGTTCTTGACTCCAACCTCACCGCAGTTAACGCATTGGCTACTCAGTTGGCCGGTGAAATCACTGCTTGGACCTACGTAGCTCCCTAATCGTTCACAACAAATGAACACCGAAGCCGTTGCCCATTGGGCAACGGCTTCTTATATTTTGAAAGGCGTCCTTTGCGCTCTGCGCTGAATGGATAGCGGACGTGGCAAATGGTGTAGGCGCTTGATGGGCGTTGCGAATTTACTTCTTCTTTCCCTCGGTGCTTTGGTGTTCGTCACAGTCGGGCGTGGAATGGTTCATATCCTCCTCGTAGCAGGTGCTTTGGATATGAGGGAACTCCTCGCGCGTGCTATAAAAGGCAGGGGCTGTCTCGGCTGTGTCGGTGGAAGCGCCGTTATGACAGGTGCTTTGTAAGCAGGCGGAAATCTCCTCTCCTTTTTCCACGCATTTCTTGCTCATTCTTTTCGCCTTTTGCATCAAATCCTTGCCCTTTCCTGATTCGCACAGGGCGAAAACGGCAACGGCAGAAAGGCCAACCAGGGTGCCGAGCAGAAAAGCGCCAAGTGCGCTATGTTGCACGGGAGATTTCTTCATCATTGGAATACACATCATTTTTTTCTTTCCTTTCTCTTTTGCTACCTTGACAAGCCCCACAAGCCCAAAATGAAGGCCTTGAAAACGCGCGGCGCGGATAGGGGCCGATGGTGAGGCCTCTTGTATGCTGATGCCATTGCTACGGTAGCGCCGATTCTGTGTCGGCGTCATCTCTCTGGCGAAGCATTCCTTGTCGAGACGTTTTTACGGCGGGATATTCCTGTCAAGACATATCCATACCAAGACGTAGATATGCCTTATTAGTAGCATTTTTCCTTATTTTTTCCCTCTAAATCTTCTTTTATGCGTCAATCGGAAAAGTGTCGCTCTAAATTTGGCAACAGAAAGGAAAAGCGCGAAAAAAGGCGAAAGAAAAGCAACCGCCCAATGTAATTATTGAACGTATAGACACATTCTGTCTTTTTTTCGTTCACAAATATGTGCTATAATTCAACCTTGTAAAGACGAAAATCGTCTTTCGCTATCATATACGGGCCATTAGCTCAGTTGGTTAGAGCTCCCGGCTCATAACCGGTTGGTCCTGGGTTCGAGTCCCCGATGGCCCACCAGAAAACAAAAAACACCCCTTGCGGGTGTTTTTTGTTTTCTGACGAATCTTCGCGGCTTTGAGCCTAAGTCCAACCGGTTTGAGCCGGAGGCACCATAATCAAGCAAAGCTGAGTCGATGAGCTCGCTCATCAGGGAGGCGCGCGCAGATTGCTCCTCGGCGGCTTGACGCAGTCAAGCGTAGTGCAAAGCACCAAGGGCGCAACGCGCACTTGCGCCGAAAGGAGTATAACCGGTTGGTCCTGGGTTCGAGTCCCCGATGGCCCACCAA
>JAZRFK010000002.1:0-2735 GCA_045661325.1 Eubacteriales bacterium
GCGGTTTTCCTTTCAATGAGTTAATTATTCATAAAGCATAATATCATCGTGATTTTCACCGTTGATATACCATTTTAACGGATTTTCACGAATGTATTTAATGTGAAATTCATAATCCTTATTGTCACGGATTATGTGGTCGTAAAAGTTTTTTTGCCAAATAGGTTCACCAACTTGCTTTGATATATAGCCTTTCAATTGATTAACTACTTGACTTATCGTAGGGGCGCCCATTGGGCGTCCGTAAGAGTCGTTTGTAATAATTAACAAGAGATGGATGTGATCGGGCATTATTATGTAATCGTCTACATTAATTAACGAATAAACTTTTTCAATATTATTTATTGCTTGCTTGACTGTTAATCCGTAAGAGGATAGTTCGAAATCATACGGACGCCCAATGGGCGCCCCTACCTCAGTCCAAAAATAGTTTTTTCGTTCTTTGGTACATATTGTTATAAAATAAGCGCCTGATGATCCATAATCGTACCATTTGATACGATGCTCTTTGCGACTTTTATATTCCATTATTAATCAAAGCATACTCTCGCCTTCGCACTTATAATCAATGTCAAGGTAATCGGCAATTGTTGCCGCGATGTCGGAGTATGTCTTGCGTGTGCCGAGGTTTGCGGGAGTGATATTCTTACCGTACATAATGCAGGGCACGTATTCGCGAGTGTGGTCGGTGTGGTGATCTCCTGGATCGCATCCGTGGTCGGCGGTGATGATGAGGACGTCATCGTCCCTCATACCCTCAACGAAGGATGGAAGCCATCTGTCGAATTCTGCAAAGGCATTCGCGTAGCCATCGATATCCTGACGGTGACCGTAGAGCATAACGAAATCGACGAGATTGATAAAGCAAAGTCCGTCAAAATCCTTGTCAAGCGCGGCAAGAGAAAGCTCCATGCCCTCGCGGTTGGAGTGCGTGAACACCTTTTCACTAACGCCCTTGCCTGCGAAAATATCATAAATTTTGCCGATTGCATAAACGTCCTTGCCCTGCTCAATAAGTGTGTCAAGAACAGTGTGTCCGTATGGCTCAAGTGAGAAATCGTGGCGGTTTGCCGTTCTCTTGAAGGGGTGCTCTCCCTCAAAGGGACGCGCGATAACTCTGCCCACTGCGTGCTCTCCACAAAGAAGCTCACGCGCGATGCGACAGTATTCGTAAAGCGTTTCAACGGGAACAACGTCCTCGTGCGCTGCTATTTGGAAAACGGAGTCCGCGCTTGTGTAAACTATGAGGTCGCCCGTTTTTACGTGCTCCTCACCAAAGTCGCGGATAACGTCCGTGCCGGAGTAGGGCTTGTTGCAAAGAACGCCTCTGCCGACTCTCTTTGAAAACTCGTCAAGAAGCTCCTTGGGGAAGCCGTTGGGATAAGTGGGAAGGGGATTTTCGGATACGATACCCGCAATTTCCCAGTGACCGATGGTCGTGTCCTTGCCCATTGATTTTTCAGTAAGACGCGCAACGCGCGCCGTCGGGTGCTCGTTTTTGCCTAAAAATTCAAGGCCGTCTATGTTTCCGATACCCATTTTCCAAGTGTTTTCACAGGAAAATTTATCGGATTTTGAAATTCTCTTTATCGTGTGGCAGTCGCGGTCGCCAAACCTTTCACAGTCGGGCATCTGTCCTGCTCCACACGAGTCGAGAACGATTAAAAATACTCTTTTTTTCATTTGATTTCCTTTCAAATTTTGATTTATCGAGAAAGTTGATTTGTGTTTAAACCGCTCAAGCTGCTTGGGCTTCCGCTTTTGAAAAAGCGGAGCAAAACGCTCGATTGGTGCGGCAGTGTGGATACGTAAATTTTCGACAATTCACAAGTGAATTATCGGTACGAACAAACAAATGCCCTTACGAATACAAGTATTCGACGGACATTTCTTCGTCCGTACTACGAAAACCTCTACTGCGTAGAGCTTTTCTAAAATTTACTCACATAGTGCCTAATAATATAGTTTGTGCGAACAACGTGGCTATTAGCATAGCAGCAAATTAAAGATTTTCGAGCCGCCTGTTAAAATGGCGAGAAAATCTTCTCGTGTCAACTTGTTGACACAATTTGCGCGAAATAAAGTTTAAGTGAACTGTGGGCAAAGTGCGATTTTGCAACGCAAAATGGAGTCTTAAGACGACAAGCACTTTGCTAGGCGCGCTACTGTGTGTTCGCACTGTTTATATGCGCGGCGTCGAAGCTGATTAAAAAGTTTTTGCGGAGCTTTTTTCAAAAAGCGACCTATCCATAGGCAAACTAACTATTCTATTGGTCACATAGGGGGAATTTTTGACAAAATTCCCCCTTGTGTGTTACATAGTATCAAGTTTAACCGCAGTTTCAAGTGCGAGGGTCATCATATCAGTAAAGGAGTTCTGTCTTTCCTCTGCTGTGCAGCCCTCGTGTGTGAGAAGATTGTCTGAAATTGTGCAGATAGCAAGAGCGCGTTTGCCGTAGCGAGCCGCGTTCATATAGAGAGCCGCTGCTTCCATTTCAACCGCCATAACGCCCATCTTTTCACCCCATTCGCAATCGGGGAGAGCGCCGTTTTCACGGAGAGGAGCATCACGATAGAACGTGTCGGATGAAAGGATGTTACCAACCTTATATTTAAGGTTCAATTCTTCTGCTGTTTCAACGCACTTGCGAAGCATTGTGAAATCGCAAATGGGCGCGTATGTACCGGGAAGATTAAAGTTGCACGCGAAGTTAGAGTTTGTGCAAGCACCCATA
>JAZRFK010000003.1:0-2481 GCA_045661325.1 Eubacteriales bacterium
TTCAATCTTCCCGGCACTTATGCGCCCATTTGCGATTTCGCAATGCTCCGCAAATGCGTTGAAACCGCAGAAGAGTTGAATCTCAACTATAAGGTCGGTAACATCCTTTCATCCGACACGTTCTATCGTGATGCTCCTCTCCGTGAAAACGGCGCTCTCCCCGACTGCGAATGGGGTGAAAAGATGGGTGTTATGGCAGTTGAAATGGAGGCGGCAGCTCTCTATATGAACGCGGCTCGCTACGGCAAACGCGCGCTCGCTATCTGCACAATCTCCGACAACCTCATCGAGCATACAGGCTGCACAGCAGAGGAAAGACAGAATTCCTTTACTGATATGATGACCCTCGCTCTCGAAACTGCGGTTAAACTTGAAAATATCTAAAAACGAGTACTCGATTTGGTAAAACTCTCTATAACAAAGTTACGTCAAAAGAAATTGACTTGAAATTTTCGCGTCATCCTGAACGGAGTGAAGTTTTGGGAGCAAAGCGTTAGCGTCGCGACTAAAACCTCTGCTTGCAGAGGGATCTACGAGGGAGTTTTATGTAACTCTTCAAACACAAAGTAATATTTTATGGGAATTATGTACTACGTTTACATTTTAACTGACAAAACCAATAATGTTTTATATATTGGTATGACAAATGATATTCAAAGAAGAATATCAGAGCACAAAAGTGAGATTGTAGACGGATTTTCAAAACGTTACCACACTCATAAGTTGGTATATTTTGAAGAATACAGTCATCCGCAAGAGGCGATAACAAGAGAAAAGCAACTAAAAGGATATAAGCGATATAAAAAGATTGCACTAATTAATAAAATAAATTCGGATTGGGACGATTTGAGCGACGGTTGGTATCAATAAAAGTAACTTTTATTTAGAAAAGTTACTTAAAACTCCTTCGTAGATCCCTGCGTGACCGCAGGTTTTACTCGTTCCACGATGTTGCACTCGCAAAACTTCGCTACCGCTCAGGATGACGCGTTGATTTATAGTTTGCAATTGTTATAAAATAATTTTTATAAAGGAAAAACAAATGAAAAAAAGAGTATTTTTAATCGTTCTTGACTCGTGTGGGGCGGGTGCGATGCCCGACTGCGCAAGCTTTGGCGACAGAGATTGCCACACGATAAAGAGAATTTCAAAATCCGATAAATTTTCCTGTGAAAACACTTGGAAAATGGGTATCGGAAACATAGACGGCCTTGAATTTTTAGGCAAAAACGAGCATCCCACAGGTCGCGTTGCGCGTCTTGCGGAGCGCTCAATGGGTAAGGACACGACCATCGGTCACTGGGAGATTGCCGGAATCATCTCCGAAAGTCCCCTCCCCACTTATCCCAACGGCTTCCCCAAGGAGCTTCTTGACGAGTTTTCAAAGAGAGTCGGCAGAGGCGTTCTTTGCAACAAGCCCTATTCGGGAACTGACGTTATCCGCGACTTTGGTGAGGAGCACGTAAAAACGGGCGACCTCATCGTTTACACAAGCGCGGACTCCGTTTTCCAAATTGCCGCGCACGAGGATATCGTTCCCGTGGAGCAGCTTTATGAATACTGTCGCATCGCGCGTGAGCTTCTTTGTGGAGAGCACGCAGTGGGCAGAGTTATCGCGCGTCCCTTTGAGGGCACACATCCCTTTAAGAGAACGGCAAACCGCCACGATTTCTCACTTGAGCCTTACGGACACACCGTTCTTGATGCACTGCGTGAGCAGGGCAAGGACGTTTATGCAATAGGTAAAATTTATGATATTTTCGCAGGCAAGGGCGTTAGTGAAAAGGTGTTCACGCACTCCAACCGCGAGGGCATGGAGCTTTCTCTTGCCGCGCTTGACAAGGATTTTGACGGTCTTTGCTTTATCAATCTTGTTGATTTCGATATGCTCTACGGTCACCGTCAGGATATCGACGGCTACGCGAATGCCTTTGCGGAATTCGATAGATGGCTTCCATCCTTCGTTGACGGAATGAAAGATGATGATATCCTCATCATCACCGCCGACCACGGATGCGACCCGGGTGACCATCATACCGACCACACTCGTGAGTACGTGCCCTGCATTATGTACGGCAAAAATATCGCGCCCGCCAATCTCGGCACACGCAAGACATACTCCGACATCGCCGCAACCGTTGCGGATTATCTTGAAATTGATTACAAGTGCGAAGGCGAGAGTATGCTTTAATTAATAATGGAATATAAAGCGCGCAAAAACACACGCCTTGAAACATTTGATTATAATTCCGTTGGCGCTTATTTCATAACGGTTTGTACGCGAAATAAGGAACACTTACTTTCCCAAGTAAAACTATCCATTGTAGGGACCGACGTCCTCGACGGTCCGCAAACAAATAAAGAAATTTGTGTTGAACTAACGGAATACGGAAAAATTGCAGAGAAATATATAAATCAACTAAATGATTTTTATGGAAATATCTCGGTTGACGATTATATAATTATGCCCAATCATATTCA
>JAZRFK010000004.1:0-3805 GCA_045661325.1 Eubacteriales bacterium
TCCAAGGTGATAATGGAGGGTCTGCCCAACATCCATCCGCTTGGAATGTTAATTATGGTTTACACGTTGGTTTTCCGTGTGAAAGCCCTGATTCCTCTTTACCTATACGTATTTTTAAACGGGCTTTTCGCGGGCTTTTCGCCCTGGTGGCTTCCGTATCTTTATATATGGACGATTCTTTGGGGTGTGACGATGCTTTTACCCCGTCGAATGCCCGACAAAATCGCCGCCTTCGTTTATCCCGTTGTCTGCGCGTTGCACGGGCTTTTCTTCGGCGTGCTGTACGCACCCGTGCAGGCGATTCTCTACGGAATGAATTTTGAAGAAACGCTCGTTTGGATTGCGGCAGGCTTTTCCTTTGACCTTTTGCATTTCTTTGGCGATTTTGCGCTGGGTCTTTTGATTCTGCCGCTTTCCGAACTGTTAAAAAAGCTGACTGCTTCGCGTGCATAAACGAAAAGACCGCCCAACACATCAGGCGGTCTTTTTCTACTGTCAAATTTTTATGATTCCCTTGTCAATTTCCTCGATTATACGGGCTATTGCGTGCTCCTCGTTGCTGACGGTCACCAAATCTGCCGCCGCCTTTGCTTCGGGCACGGCGTTTGCCACGGCAACGCCGAGGCCTGCCATTTTGAGCATTTGCACATCGTTGTTATAGTCGCCAATGGCCACCGTTCGCTTCATATCAACGCCCAAATGCGCGGCCAGCCTTGGCAAAAGATTGCCCTTATTGACTCCCTTGGGCAATATCTCGTAAAGCGTTTGCTCCGAGCGGATAAAATCAAAAAGATGCGCCTTGGGATGCGTGGGCAAAAGGCGAGCAAGCGCCTGTATGGCCTCCTCCCTCTCATCGCCGAACAGGATTTTGCCAAAATCCTCCGTCACGTCGCGGTAATGGCAGACCAAGTTAGGCACCCCTGTTTTTTCGCGGAAAGCCACCATAGCGCTGTTTTCTGTGGCAAAATACAAATGCTCAAAGCCGTTGACCTGAATGCCAACGCCCTCTACCTTCTCATACGCCAGATCCACCAAATCCAAGCACTCACGGGAGATGGGCTGCTTCCAGACGTACTTTTTTTCTTTATGGTCGTATATGCCGCCGCCGTTGATGCAGCCGAAGGGCGCGTTGGGATTTATAACCTCATATATGCTCGCGGCAAAATAGGGCATTCGGCCCGTAATAAAGGTGAAATAGCCGCCCTCGCGTTGAAAATAGGAAATGGCGTCTAAATTCTCCTTGGATACCGTTCCGTCATCGCGTAGAAGTGTTCCGTCCAAATCCGTGCAAATCAATATTCCCTCAAAGCGCTTCATAATTCCCTCTTTTTCATTGTTGTTATTCCCATTGTAGCACAGCCTTTTCCTTTTTTCAATAGGTTTCCAAGAAGGAAGCCGCTTTCACTTGCAAATTTCCTTTTCTTGTGCTACAATAAATAAAAACCATTTTGACAAAAGAGGAGGCACCCTTTCGGGAGAGCTTTTATGTATCCTTTGATGAATTTTCACACCCACACCGTTTATTGTGACGGTGCCAATACGCCGAAGGAGCTGATAGATGCGGCGATAGAGCGCGGCTTTAAGGCCCTTGGCTTTTCGGGGCACGGCTATACCTTTTTTGATGACCGCTACTGTATGACAGAGGCGGCAACGGAAAAATACAAGGAAGATATTCACCGCTTAAAGCAGGCATATCGGGGACAAATTGAAATTTACTGCGGCGTGGAAACAGATCTCTACTCTGACCTTGACACATCGGATTTCGATTTCGTTATCGGCTCCTTGCACTATTTGAAAAAGAACGGAGAATATTTTTCCATCGACGGCTCCCTTTCGCACTTTCAAGAACTCGTCAAGGCCTACGAGGGCGACACCTACGCCTTGGCAAAGGATTATTTTTCCTTGATGGGAGAGATGATGGAGAGAACAGAGGCGAATATCATCGGCCACTTCGACCTCATCACCAAGTTCAACGAGGCGGGAGAATTTTTTAACGAGGAAAACCCGCACTATCAAGAAGCCGTCAAGGCCGCGCTTGACAAGCTTTTGAGAACCGATTGCATTTTTGAAATCAACACGGGCGCCATCGCCCGCGGCTACCGCACTCTGCCCTATCCGTCGGCCTCGCAAATCGCGCAGATTGCCAAGGCAGGAAACCGCTTCATTCTCACCTCCGACTGTCACCAAAAGGAAAACCTTGACCATTCCTTTGAGGCAGTCACCCGCCTTCCCTTCTGGAAGGACGTGGAAAAGACGCTGATTACCGACACCTCGTTTATCAAGAAAAAATATGAAAATCCCCAAAAGCAAAGCAAACACGCAAATCAGCGCTTTTAATCTTAGATTTGCTTGTAGTTGCCATATACGAATCCTCCCAGTTTTCATAAATAATTTGAAGGAGCATTGCGCGGTCGGCGCGAGCTTGAAGGTTTAAATTATTTTCTTTCATTTTTCTTTCTCCGTTTTTTAAAAAACTATTGACTTTTTTATAATGTGCTTTATAATCATGACACAACCACATGCAGTTTTAAAATTACTGGTTTGCGAACGTTTATCCCGTAACATTTTCATTCGTTGCAGGAATATTAGTAGTAAATTTTAATTTACGAAAATTTAGCCTGCGACATTCGGACGCCGTTACGGGAGGACAAGTAGCGCTCCTGCAATCATAAAACTATTTTGTGGTTTTTTCTTTTTATTTGCCCTGAACTGATTTAAAATACCAATTTTTTTCGTGCTTTTGCTTTAGATATTTTGGACTTAATAGGTTTATAGGGCTCTTTTTCACAATAATGGGATGTGTTCCTCTTTTCTTTTGGAGCAAACTAAGGTTTACCGAAAAAACAAAATACATATGTAACTTTTGCGGTCACAATGATTTTCTTGAAAGATTGACAACTCCACAAGCAGATGCAGCCTTGCTGAACGGCGAAGACAAACACCGTCATAAGGCCAAGCTTTAATAATTCGTCCATTTTGCCCTCCTTTTCTTAAAGAGCTGTTGACTTTTTTAGAAATTTGGTATATAATACATATGTCACCGCGCCAAAAGCGCACTCTGACCCCAGATACATCATGTATCTGAACGGCGGCCGGCGTCAATCGCTGGCAGGCCGTGTTTTTTTATTTTCGCTTGAAATTTTAAATAACATCCGCCCCGTATCTTATAGATATGGGGCTATTTTTTGTCAAACCAGCTTGCCATCCAACTCGCCAACATTCTGAATGGCCATGTTAAAAGGTCTAAAAAGAACATAATGCCTTGCTATTCAAACCAACGGTTTCTGTATATCCTAATGTCGGCGCCCGCCAAGTTAGCCCGTGACCCTCGCCGGAAAAGAAAAGACATCGCCGCCAAAATAAAAAAGGCGCACGGAATAACCGTGCGCTTATTGCTTTTTTAATTCGCCCCTACTTGACAAATCTCCTCGCCGTGGTATATAGATACCTCGTTTTTGAGGAAAAAGGGGTAAGATCCAAAAAGCCCTCGGCTGTGCCGAGGGCTTTTTCTTTTGTTTTTGATTTCGCTCAATTGCCCTTTTTCTTGGGGAAAAGAAGAACGGCGCGGCTACCGAGAACGGAAACGCGGGGCAAAAGCGCCAACGTCAAGCCGCCGTAAAGCAGGGCGGTGATAATGCCTGCGCCAAAGCGGGGCAAAATTTTGCCAAAGACGTAAGCGAAGGAATAGTAGCCCATAATGACGCTATCTGCCCACATAACACCCGTGTTGACCACAGTGACCAGTACGGACGATGCCACCACAACCGCAACCAACACAGCAGGACGGTAGCGGAAGCGAGAAAGC
>JAZRFK010000005.1:0-2125 GCA_045661325.1 Eubacteriales bacterium
AATCTGAAAGGGCGGGTGCGCGTCTAACATATTGCTATACATAGATTTTTCAAACATACGCTGCAAATATTCGTACGCCTTCGCCTTATCGCCCATTCGGGTGTAAATATTGAGAATCCAGGCGTTTGACCAGCCCGTGCCGCCCCCACCGTTTGCAAGCCGCACCTCAAGCGATTTCTTCATTGCCGAGAAAAGCCGCTCGTCCTCCTCGCCGTAGAGATTGCAGGGGAAATAGCCGCACAGATGCGAAATATGGCGGTGACCCGGCTCGGCCTCCTCAAAATCCTCGTTCCATTCGAGCAGTCGCCCGTCCTTGCCGACAGACAGGGGCTTGATTTTTTTCCGTTTTTCAAGATAGGGCGCCGCATCCTTGCCAAGCACCGCGGCAAGCGCGGCCATATACTCGTAAAACTCCGCTATCAAGGACAAATCCATGCCCGTTCCCGTGGCAATACTGCACTTCTTTCCCTCAAAGAGAAATCTGTTTTCGGGAGACTCGGAGGGAGAGGTTGTCAAATAGCCGTCCTCCTCTACCATATGCGAGGAAAGAAAGGCCTCCGCTCCCTCAAGCACGGGGAAATATTCGGCCAAAAAGGCCTTATCCTCGGTGAAAAGATAATGCTCGTAAATATGGCGGCAGGCCCAAACGCCGCCCATCTGCCAATAGCCCCAAAGACCCGTTGACGCCTCCAGATTGTTGCGCCAGAGGTCTGTGTTGTGCGCGCAGTACCAGCCTCTACCGCCGTGGTGGTTGGGCGTTTTTGACAAATCGCACAGCATCTTCAAAAAGGGCATATGGCAGCAGGCAAGCCCCGCCTGCTCCGCGCCCCAGTAATTCATCTGGGCGTTGATATTCATCGTGTAGTCCGAGCGCCAGGGGGCGTTGACGTCCTTGCACCAGATGCCTTGCAAATTGGCAGGCTGACTGCCCTCTCGCGAGGAGGAAAGCAAAAGGTAACGCCCGTATTCATAGAGGGTTGTAACAAGGTCTGGGTCTCTCTCCCCCTTGGCAAGCGCCGCAATGCGCGCGTCTGTCGGAATGTCGCTCTTGTCCTCTTTGCCGAGGAAGGAAATCTCCGTTCCCGAAAATTCCTTTTGGTAGGCTTCTATATGCCGCGCCTTCAATTCCTCATAGGAGTAGCCGAGAGCGGCCTGCATTTTCTCGTGACAGAGGGCGACCTCGTCCTTGGCTCTGGGGTGACGGAAATCGCCAAAGGAGGTGGCAATCGAGAGCAAAACGGTCATATAGGTGGCGTTATATACCCCGAACACACTGCCGTGGTCGGAAAGGGCGCCGTCGGTGAGAATTTTCAGCTCGGCGGCAAAGCGCACCGTTGCCTTCGTTTCATCGTATACCGTCCTGCCCGTGTCCTTCCCTCGCCCAAGCAGCTCCGCAGGGCAGACGCCGCAAACGGTGACGCCGTCCTCATCTCTTCTTGTCTCGTGGCGCAAATAAGGCTCAAAATGCAATAAATAGCTATTGTGTTTCTGGGTGCTTTGGGTGTGGAACACCAAAATATCGTCTGCAAAGGAGGCAAAATACTCCCGCTCGGTCGAAAAGCCCGACCAAAAGCCGAGGCGGCTCTTGCAAATAGCTGTGGAAAGATCAAGCTCCCGTCGGTAGCTCGATGCCGTAAAGCCGCTCGTATCCCGTTCTATTTCCAAGCGCCCGAAGCAAAGATAGGCACCCACGTCTTGCATCGGGTAGTCCTCAAGCAGCCTTGCCTCCGCCTCAGGATAGCGCCTTTGCCGCAAAAGCTCTCTTACCTCGGCAAGCACCGCCTTATCAAAGGTATAGCTGTCGCGCCCGGGATAGCCCGACCACAGCGTGTCCTCATTCAGATGTATCACGTCCCGCGTCTGTCCCGCGCCTACCATAGCGCCAAGCCGCCCGTTGCCAATGGGAAGCCCCTCGGTCCAGCGGCGAGGCTCGTCCTTATAGAAAAGCTTTGCCATATCGGTTGCTCCTCTTCTTTTTATGCCCCTTCTCTTCGGGGCTTCATATCCTCTTCATTTTAGCATACCCGACAGCTGCTTGTCAACCTTTTTAGCAAGAAAGCGCCTTGACAAACGGGTGCGCCTCGTGTATACTTTATAGGGTATATTTTTGCTTTTATCAGAAAGG
>JAZRFK010000006.1:0-12109 GCA_045661325.1 Eubacteriales bacterium
TTTGCCCGTCTTTGTATGGACGAGGCCTACGAGGCAGGCGCCAAGGACGTGACGGTTGTATATTCGGATGACGCGGTGACGCGCGCCCATTTTTTGAAGGCAGAGGACTCTGTTTTTGACGAGACGCCGCTTTGGCGCCAGCATCTTTTGAACGATTACGCGCGCGAGGGTGCCGCCTGTCTTTTCATTGAGGCATCTGACCCGATGAATCTCGCGGGCGCCTCGCCAGACAGAATTTTGCGAAACGCCAAGGCAAAGGGCAGAGATTTGGCGGAGTTTTACCGTTTGGAGACCTCAAACTTTTTTCCTTGGTGCATTGCGGCGATGCCGACGGTTTCCTGGGCTAAAAAGGTTTTTCCCGATTTGGATGATGCGGCCGCAAAGGAACGATTGGGCGATGCGATTTATGAAACAGTACGCATTACGGGAGACGGCGAGAGCCTTGCCCGTTGGCAAAAGCACCTTGCTTCCTTGAAGGAGAGAACGGAAAAGCTGAACGCCTACCGCTTCGCTTCCCTTCGCTACCGCAACTCTCTTGGCACCGATTTGACGGTGCGCTTACCCGATGGGCATATCTGGCAATCGGGCGAGGACACAACCCCCAAGGGTCAGTGCTTCGTTGCCAATATGCCGACCGAGGAAATCTTCACCGCCCCCTTAAAGACGGGCGTGGACGGCGTTGTGTATGCGGCGATGCCTTTGGTGCATAACGGCAACATCATTCGCGATTTTTATATGGTGTTGAAGGAAGGTAAAATCGTTGAGGTACACGCGAAGGAGGGAGAGGAAATCCTCAAAAACGCGATGGCCGTAGATGAAGGCGCCTCTTATCTTGGCGAGGTTGCCTTAGTGCCCTATGATTCGCCCATATCCAATCAGAAGATTTTGTATTACGAGACGCTTTTTGACGAAAACGCTGCTTGCCATCTGGCCTTTGGCGAAGCCTATCCCTGCTTGGAGGGCGGCAACGACATGAGCGAGGAGGAGCTACGCGCCCACGGGCTCAACGTTTCAACCCAGCACGTTGACTTTATGGTGGGAACGCGCGACCTTTCTATTGTGGGCGTGACCCACGAGGGCGAAGAAATTGTTGTTTTCAAGGACGGCAATTTTGCCATTTAAGCGACAAAAGCTTTTTTGAAATAAAAAACCGCGAATCTTTTGGATTCGCGGTTTTTTATTTGTTTTATCTGTCCTCGCGGAAATAGGAAAGACCGAGAGAGGCAGGGGGTTGGTTTTCCTTGTTGTCGAAAATGGAGATGACAATCAGCACCACAACGGTGACAACGTAAGGAAGAATCTTAATTATTTCCTTTTGCGTGAAGGAAATATTGGGGATATAGTTTACAACGATGAAGCAAGCGCCAAAGAGAATCGCGCCGACAATGGCAAGATTGGGCTTCCAAAGCACGAAGATAACGAGCGCAATGGCGAGCCAGCCATATGCTTCAATGGTGGACGCCATTTCCCAGCTTCCCTTGATATAGTCCATAATGTAGTAGAAGCCGCCAAGGCCCGCAATACCGCTTCCCACAAGGATACCGCCGTACTTATAGGCCGTTACGTTGATGCCCGCGGCATCGGCGGTTGCAGGGCTTTCGCCCACGGCGCGCAGATGCAGACCCATACGGGTTTTATTGAGGAACAACGAAGAGAGAACGGCAATAGCGATAGCCAGATACACGAGAATGCCATGACCGAATACCACCTCACCAAAGCCGCCGAGGTTTTCTGCAAAGGGCAAAGAACGGGAAAATATCTTTCCTGCGGCCTGGAAGTGCGTCTTATCCACGAAGGAGGACATCAAAAAGTCCGTAGCACCCGTTCCAAAGATGGTAATGGCAAGGCCTGTAATGTTCTGGTTACAACGGAGGGTTACGGTCAAAAGCGCGTAAATACCGCCGACGATTGCGGAGAACAAAAGGGAGAACACAAGCGAAATCAAAACCAAGAGCAGCCAGGAGGGATTCGCGTGTGCAACGCTCATATAGAGCGAGGTTCCGATGCATCCGCCTGCCGTTCCGATACACATAATACCGGGAATACCGAGGTTCAAATGGCCGACCTTTTCGGTGATAATCTCACCGACGCATCCGTAAAGGAGAACGGTTGCAAAGGAGATTGCAGAAAACAAAAAGCTGGTCATTACTGTTCTCCTCCTTTCTCTTCGGCTTTGTCAAGGGGCGGCACAAGGGCGGCTTGTGGCGCAGCCTTTCGCTTGCGCCAAACGACCTTGTACGTAATAAAGAAGCTGCACGCGATAACGCAGAAATAGACAAGACCGATAACGATATTGGCAATACTGCTGTTGGTGAAGTGAAAAACCTTGCTGACCTCTCCCATTCCCTTATCAATAAAGGTGATGAAGAAGCTGGTTCCCATCATAACAAGGGGATTGAAGGCGGCAAGCCATGTTGCCATAATGGCGGTAAAGCCCATATTGTTAGCAGAGTCCACACTGATTTTATGGTGAACGCTGCCTGCCAAAAAGAGACCTACTATACCGCAAAGGGCGCCCGAAATAATCATTGTGCGAATGATAACCTTCTTGACGTCAATACCGATATACTTGGCGGTATTGGGGCTATCGCCGACAACGGAAATCTCATATCCGTGCTTGGTATATTTCAAATAAACGAACATCAAGCCCGTCAAGGCAAAGAATACCAAGATAGTCAAAAGATACTTGTTGCCGAAAAGAGCGGGGAAATTGCCGTAAGAAATTGGATCCAAGGTGCCGGACCCGCGCTTTACCCAAATAGTAATGAAGAGTGAAACAAGTCCTGTGGCAATGTAGTTGAGCATCAGGGTAAAAAGAGATTCGTTGGTATTGAAGAGGGCCTTAAAGAGAGCGGGAAGAAAGCCCCAAAGAGCGCCCGCCAAAATACTCGTTATCGTCATCAAGATGATGATAAGTGCGTCAGGCAGGATGCCGCCGAGGTATTTCATACAAGCAATGGCGGCAAGCATACTGATGAGTATCTGTCCGTTACCGCCAAGGTTCCAGAACTTCATTTTGAAGGCAGGCACCAAGGCAACCGCAACGCCGAGAAGCAACGCAGTATCGCGCAAAAGCTCCCAGATTCTGCGCTCAGTTCCTACAGCGCCGCTGAAGAGCGCCCAAAAGAACTGCAAGGGGTTTTCTCCCGAGAAGGCAGCGCAGATGATGCTGGAAAGCAAAAGACTTCCCAACACGGCAACGGCGTAAATCAGTACCGCTTTTTTGGGTGTCAACGAATCGCGGCGAACCAATCGGAAGAAAGGCTCTTTTTTCACCTGCGTTTGTTTTTTCTGATTGTTATCCATTAACGCTTCAAACCTTCCTTTCTTTATTGTAGAGCGGCATTCGTCTTTGTCATCATAAGGCCAATTGCGTCCTTCTCTGCCGTGCGCGCGTCCACAACACCCGTAATCTTACCGCCTGCAACCACCATAATTCTGTCGCAAAGCGCAAGCAAAACGTCCAAATCCTCGCCGACGAAGATAACGGCAACGCCGTTTTTCTTTTGCTCGGTCAAGAGGTTATAAATGAGATACGAGGAATTGATGTCAAGTCCGCGAACGGGATATGCCGCCATCAAAACCTTGGGGCCTGCGGCTATCTCACGGCCGACAAGAACCTTTTGTACGTTACCGCCCGAAAGCTTACGCACTGCCGTGTGGGTATTGGGAGTTACGACCTGCAGGCTTGCTACGATATCGTTGGCCAAGTCCTCAGGCGTGTTTCTATCAACAAAGACGGATTTTCCTCGGCGTTAGCTACGGAGCATCATATTGTCGATAATGTCCATATTGCCGACAAGACCCATGCCGAGTCTGTCCTCGGGAACAAAGGAGAAACGAACGCCAAGCTCCTTGATTTGCAAGGGGGTCTTCTCGCGCAGGTTGATGACCTCATCCTCCTTGAAGAAGATCTCGCCCGCCTCAACCAAGCTCTTAATGGTTTTTCTCGAAAGGGGCTTTCCGTTTTCATCCTTACCGTCAAAATCACGGCCGTCGGCATAGCGAAGCATTCCTTCGTTTGCTAACTCCATAACGCGAGCGAAGCTCTTGTGGAAGAAGGTGATGGGTTTATCCTTTTTGGGATTGTAGTAGGTAACGGTGCCGTCCGACAGATGGTGCAGGCCTGCGATAGACTCAAGAAGCTCTCTTTGGCCGCTACCCGCGATGCCCGCGATGCCGAGAATTTCACCGCTGAAGGCATCAAAGCTGACGTTGTCGAGAACGAGGTTGCCCTCAGGCCCCATCATCGTGAGGCCCGAAACTTCAAGACGAAGCTCGGGGTTTTCGGGCAGAGGTCTATCAATATTGAGAGAAACCTTCTGGCCCACCATCATATCGGCCAATTCTTTTTCATTCGTGTCGGCCGTATTGACGGTTGCGATATGCTCACCCTTGCGAAGCACGGCAACGCGGTCGGAAATTTCCATAACCTCGTTGAGCTTATGGGTGATAATCAGAACGGATTTTCCATCCTCGCGCATGGCGCGCAATACATTAAACAGCTTGCGGATCTCCTGGGGGGTCAGAACGGCGGTGGGCTCGTCCAAAATCAAGACGTCCGCCCCACGATAGAGAACCTTGATGATTTCCACCGTTTGCTTTTCGGAAACCGACATTTCGTGAATTTTCTTATCTAAATCTATATGGAAGCCGTATTTCTCGCTCATTTCGGAAATACGGGTTTTTGTCTCTTTCAAATCGTATTTTTCGCCCTCTCCCGTACCGAGAACGATGTTTTCGGCGGCCGTAAAGACGTCTATCAACTTAAAGTGCTGATGAATCATACCGATATTGTAACGGAAGGCATCCTTGGGAGAGCGAATGGTTGCCTCTTCTCCGCCAATGATGATTTTACCCTCGTCGGGATAGTAGATACCCGCGAGCATATTCATAAGGGTGGTTTTTCCACAGCCGTTCTCGCCGAGAACGGAAAGAATTTCGCCGCGCTTAACGTCTAAGGAAACGTTACGGTTGGCAACTATCTTGCTTCCAAAGCGCTTGGTGATATTACGCATTTCGATAATGGTTTGCTTTTCCACCTGTTTTCCTCCTGGTATAAATAAGGCATAAAGGGCTGCCGCCTAAACGACAGCCCTTTCGGCCCTTTGCTAAAAGAGTAATTATGCAGCTTTAGTTAATGGTAATGCCATCGATAACAATGTCGAAATAAGGAGCGGAGCGTCCGGTGCTCTCGTCGAAGAAGGTAACACCGTTCTCGGTCTTGATAACGTTGGTGTCGCCTTTGTAGTCACCGGCGTCGTCAACGTCTGCGTTGTAAGCAGTCAGTCTGCCGTTTTCGTCCATCGTGATAGCACCAGCCTTGGAGAAATCGGAGGTATCAGCCTTAGCGTTTCTAACGGTGAACTTGGAGCAATCAAATACCTTCAGAGTGCCGTTCTTCAGCTGCGTTGCAACGTCGTCAAGAACTGCCTGGGTGCCTTCAGCGGCAGCAGCGCCAAGAACGGTAACCTTAACGGCACCGTTAGCCAGGTTACCAGTCCAGTCAGCACTGATGTCCTCGCCGTTGATAACGCAATCAAGCATATACTCGAAGTAGGGAACCCAGTCGATTCTGGAAGCGATAACGAAGGTGTTCGTACCGGTTGCAACGTTGTAAGCAACATTGGGGATACCTGCGTTTTCGCAAGCGGTAGGTGCGCCCATAGAGTCAGCGTGCTGAGAAATGAGCTTGCAGCCGGCATCGATAAGAGCCTGTGCGGTGTTCATTTCAGCGGTGGGGTCATACCAGTTGTTCGTGTAACGAACCTCCATCGTTGCGTTCTCAACGATGGAGCGAACGCCAAGGAAGAAGGAGGTGTAGCCGGAGATAACCTCTGCATAGGGGAAGGCGCCTACGTAACCGACCTTAGCCTCGGCATCGGTAATAACACCGTCATCGTCGGTATCGTAGATTTCAAGAAGCTTCAAGCCTGCAGCAACGCCTGCGAGATATCTACCCTCGTAGATAGAAGCAAAAGCGTTCTGATAGTTGGAAAGATTCTCAGTGTGCGCCTTAGTTCCGGTTGCGTGGCAGAACTGCACATTGGGGAATTCCTTAGCGGCGTCAATCATAAAGGGCTCGTGACCAAAGGAGTCAGCGAAGATTACGTCGTAGCCGGAGTCAGCGAAGTCAGCAGCTGCGTCATAGCATGCGGTGTCCTCAGCGATGCCGGTAACGATTTCGTACTCAACACCCTTGTTTGCGCAAGCGGTCTTGAATGCATCGATGAAGTTCTTGTCATAGGTAGAGCTATCATCATGCAAGCAAATCAAGGCAGCCTTGATTCCGTCCTTGCCGCCGTTGCAGGATCCCAGCGCGAAGCACGCGCCAACGATCATCACGAGCGCCAAAACCAGAGATGCGATTTTCTTGAACATTTTTCTGTTCCTCCAAAAAAATTTTTATTTTGAGAAGCCTTTGCTCCTTAAAACCTTAACAGAAAACGATTCCCTTTTCCTCGTCCATTGAGGCGATGCGCGCCAGAGATTCCACACGAAGCCCTGCGGCACGCAGCGTGTCACCACCGCCCTGGTATGCCTTTTCAATGGCAATACCTGCACCGACTACGGTCGCCCCTGCTTGATTTGCAATGGCGAGCAATGCTTCAAGCGCGCTTCCTCTTGCCAAAAAATCGTCAATCAAGAGAAGCTTGTCCTCTTTGGTGATGTATTCCTTGGAGACAACGGCCACGGCCTCGTTTCCGTGGGTATAGGAAACGACCTTACCCGCATAAACATCCGCACCGATGTTGGAGCTTTTGGATTTCTTTGCAAATACCACGGGAACACCGAAATACTGCGCCGTCAAAGCGGCCAGGGCAATACCCGAGGCTTCGATGGTCAAAATTTTGGTAACACCGTCATTTCCGTAAAGTCGGTGAAATTCCCGACAGACCTCGGAAAGAAAGGGCACGTCCAGCTGCTGATTCAAAAAGCTGCCGACCTTCAAAACATCCCCTTTCAAGACGATGCCGTCTTTTCTGATTCTATCCTCCAAGAGCTTCATACATTCTCCTTGTATAACAAAAAACAAAAAAACAGACGCATCTGCTTCACACCATATCACATTGTAAGCCAATAGTCACCTCTTGGCGAGGCGGTAGAAACATTCGGGCCATCCATCCGAATTATATTGGAGTCACGTCTGTATGTACTGATGTGAAACGATTTATCTGTTCCACGACAATATTATACAGAAAACGACGAAAAAAATCAAGAGGGTTAACGATTTTTTTTCAAAAAAACGGCTCTTTTTTTCAAAAGAGTACAACATCTATTTGGCAATGGAGATTATGTACCGAATTTCCTTCTCCTCCTCTTCCCTTCTTCCCTCCACCGAAACGCCGCAACGCCTGACCATTTCCATGGCGCGCTCCACCGAATTATAGAAGAGACGCAAATCGCGCATAGAGCCGCGAAGGCGCTGTCTTTTGCGCCGCGTCCTTCCCTCTCCTTCACTCTCCTCCAGCATTTTTTCCACCAGCTCCTCCGTGGCAGAGACGTTCAGCCCCTTTTGAACGATTTTGGAAAGCACCCTTTCCCATTCCTCCTCGGGAAGCCGCAAGAGCGCTCTTGCGTGCCGCTCGGTCAAGCCCTCGGAGAGTATGCGCTCCCTGACAGGCAAGGAAAGGCGCAGCAGGCGCAGCTTGTTTGCCACCTGCGACTGACTGACCGAAAGCTTTTCCGCGATTTGCTCCTGCGTTAATCCGTGCTCTCTCGAAAGCCTTTCCATTGCCCCCGCGACCTCAAACATATTCAAGTCCTCCCGCAGAAGATTCTCCACAATGGCAAGCTCCGCGCTTGCGCCCTCGCTTACCTCGTACACAAGGCAGGGTACCTCGCGGCAGCCCGCAAGAATGGCCGCGCGCAAGCGTCTTTCTCCTGCAATCAGCTCGTACTCCTCTCCTTTTTTTCTGACCGACAAGGGCTGCAAAATTCCATAGCGCGTAATGCTGTCTGCCAAGGCAAAGAGGCTTCCCTCCTCAAAGCTCTGCCTTGGCTGCGCGGGATTGGCCACGATTGACGCAACGGGAACGCCCCTGACGCCTTCGCTCTCCTTGCTTTTTTTCATCCATCTCATTTTTTTCTTCCTTTCTCTTCTTGGCTCTCTTCTTGGCACGGGCTTGTCCTCTTTTAGCGCAAAGCCCCGTTTCCTCTTCAAGCATAGCACGCAAGGAGAAAGAAAAAGGTCTAAAAAGGGAGGCTTTCCCGACCTTTTCCCGTCAAGTCTCTCCATTTTTCGCGCTTTGTTGCTTGCCTGATTGACAAAAGGCGCTTTTTATCTTATAATAAAGGAAGCACACCGCAAATTAAAGGAGAGGAGGACAAGCCGTTGGGTGCTTTTATCGTGACAAAGGACAAGGCGCTTTCTCGCTTGCTTTCTCTGCTTTTGGAGGAAGCGCGCTTTCCTCTTGCCGAAAAACACAACGCCACACTTTTTTTGGTGGATTTAGACAGCTGTGAGAAGCGGGATTTTTCGGCCCTTGCCATTGGCTTTACCAGAGAAGGAAGGACAGCACCCTTCCCCGTTTTCTCGCGCCCCTTTGACGAGGAGCTTTTTTTGGCGACCCTTGAGGAGCTTCGCAAAGCCGATAACGCCCCTTCGCTGACGCCGACTGAGGCACGGCTTTTTTCTCTTCTTTTAGAGGCCGACGGCGCACCCGTTTCAAGACGGGCGCTTCTTGTGGGTACCTTTGGAGAAGCAGAAGCAGACAACGAGGGGCTTTTGAACGTATATATCCATTATTTGCGACAGAAATTAGAGCGTGACGGCAAAAAGCGCATTTTTGCCCATCGCGGAAGGGGGTACAGCTACAAATGCTGACGATTTACAAAACGGATTTGGGCGGCGAGTCTCCCCTTCATTCCCTGATTGCCGCTTGTGTTTCGGACAAGCGCCCCTGTATTCTTCTGGTACCCGAGCAGCAAACGGTGCTTGCGGAGGCTCGCCTTTCCCGCCTGCTCCCCCCGGACGCACCGCTTACCTTTGAGGTCTCCAACTTTACAAGACTTGCCAACACCGCCTTCCGCAAAAAAGGCGGGCTTTCCTATCAGTACGCAAACGAGGCCACGAGCGCACTTCTGATGTGGCGAACGCTTGATGCCTTATCCCCCCTGCTTCATAATCCGCCCGACAAGAAATCCCGTATTGCAACGGTAAAGTCCCTTTGCAGCGCCGCTGACGAAATGGCCGCACTTGGCGTTTCCTCTTCCGATTTAAGACGGGCGGCAGATGCCTTGCCTGAGGGCGAACAGCTGCGAAAAAGGACGGAGGACTTGGCGGAGATTTTAGAGATTTACCGCGCAGAAATCCAAAACGCCTACGGCTCAACGGCAAAGGATCTTGATTCCTTAGCCGCGCTTTTACAGGAAGAGGATGTTTTTGGCGACACCGTCTTTTTCCTTGACGGCTTTACGAGCTTTACCGAGCAGCAGATACGCATTATCAGAGAGCTGCTCCGCCATTCTCCCCTCTCGGTCTTTCTTCCCCTGCCGAGCCTTTCGGTTAAGCAGCTTTGCTTTTTGGAGGAGGAGGCCACCGAAAAGACGCTAAAGCGCGTTGCCGAGGAGGTTGGCCGCGAGCTTTGCATCATCGAGACACCGCGGCGAATCGACCCCGCCTTTGCCTACGCCGAGGAGCAGCTTTTCCGCGCTGACCGCGCGCTTTTGCCGAACAAGGAAAAGAACGGCGGCTTTTTCCGCTTTGCGCTGGCAGACACCCCCTTTGAAGCGGCTGACGCTCTGGCGGCCACGATAAAGGAGGAGGTGCTTCGCGGTGCCAGATACCGCGATTTTTCGATTGTTGCCAACGCGACAGACACCTATCGGGGCATATTAGACGCGGCTCTTGAAAAATACGGCATTCCCACCTTCACCTCCGCGCGCACCGACCTTGCCTCCTTTGAGCTGATAAAAATGATTTCCTCTGCCTACGCCGCGGTTTGCTACGGCTTTGGGCGGAGCGACGTGATAACCTACATGAAATGCCGCTTTGCCGACATTAGTGAAAAGGACGCGGATATTTTCGAGCTTTACACCGAACGCTTTTCCATTCACGGCAGACTTTTTACGCAAGAGGCGGATTTCACGATGAACCCCTTGGGCTACACGGCCACCAAAACGCCTGAATCCGAGGCCATGCTTGCTACGGTCAATGCCGTCAAGAAAGCGCTCCTTTCCCCTCTTCTTGCCTTTAAGGAAAGAATCAAGGGCGAGAGGACGGCAAGAGAGCACGCAGAGGCGCTTTTTGCGCTTCTGACAACGCTTGACACCGAAAGAAAGATGCTTCGCCGCGCCGAGCGGGCGCGCGCCTTGGGCAAGGAGGCGGAGGCCTCCGTTCTGTCGCGCCTTTTTAAGAGCGTTTGCGATTTGCTTGATACGGTGATTGACGTGATGGGCGAGGAGCATCTTTCCGCCGAGCAGTTTGCGGAGATTCTTACCCTGCTTTTCGGCACGGTCAATCTTGGACAAATTCCCGTTTCCGAGGACGCGGTTCTGTTCGGTACGGCATCTACCCTGCGCGCAGAGCCCTCACGCTTCGTTTGCTTGTTTGGGGTTAACGAAGGAGAATTTCCCGCAGATGTACACGACGGCGGCTTTTTCAGTCAAGCCGACAGACAGCGCTTGGCGGCGCTGCAGCTTCCTGTTTCTATGGATTTGCGCGTGCGCTCCTCGCGCGAGCAATTCGGCTTTTTGCGCGCCCTCTCGCTTGGCCGCGAGCGCGTTCTGCTTTACACCTTCCGTGCCGATGCGGCAGGCACCTCCCTTTCCCCTTCCTTTGCCTTCAAGCGCCTGATGGCACTTTTTGAGGAAGAGACTCCCGAAAATCTTTCTGCGCTTTCCCCGCGCGACTTCATTTATACACCAAAGGTGGCAGACGAATATCGCGTTGCCTTGGAGGGCACAACGCTTGCCGAGGCCATTGCGCGAGCAACGGGCGTTCCCTCTTTACCCTCCGTTCCGCTTTCCGACGGGGAGTGCACCATTTCTTCTGATTTGACAAAGGGGCTTTTCCCCTCCGTTATGCACTTGACGCAGAGCCGCATTGACAAATACGTCAACTGCCCCTTCTCCTACTACTGCTCTTACGTTTTGCGCCTGAATGAAAGCGGAAAGGTTGGGCTTGACGCGCTTTCCGTTGGCAACCTGATTCACGCATTGCTTGAAATCTTCTTAACGCTGGTTAAGGAGGAGGGCTTGGTTATCGGGCAGGTGCCTAAGGCGATGCTGACCGCCCTTGTCAACCGCGCCGCCGACCTTTATATGCAATCTGTCTATCCGCAAAACGAGCTTTCAACGCCCCGTCTGCGTCACCTGCTTTTGCGCTTGCAAAAGAGTGCGCTTTTGATGGCAGAGGAGCTGAACGAGGAATTTGCCCAAAGCGACTTCTCTCCCGTTTTTATGGAGCTTACCATCGGAGAGGAGGGCGCCCCCTCGCCTTTGGCGTTCAAAACGCCCGAGGGACGCGAGGTTTCCCTTCACGGAAAAATCGACCGCGTGGACATTTACAAGAGCGAGGACGGCAAGACCTACATCCGCGTTATCGACTACAAGACGGGAAACAAGAAATTTTCCGTCAAGCGCGTGGAAACGGGCAGAGACGTGCAGCTGCCGCTTTATCTCTTTGCCCTTTGGAAGTCTCGCGACCCTGCCTTTTTGGAGGCCTTGGGCATCACGGAAAACGACCTGCTTTTGCCTGCGGGCGCCTTTTATATGCTGACCTCTCCCAAGGACTTGGAGCTTGACGCACCCATGGACGCCGAAAGCGTACGCCGCAGCGTGCGCGAGAGCATCACGCGCAACGGACTGATTTTAAGGGATGAGAACGTGCTGCGCGCGATGGATGCCTCCGGAAACGGTCGCTACGATGCCAGACGCTCCACCGCAAGAAGAAGAGGCGAGCCCTTTGGCGAAAACGCACTCTCCATTGAAGAAATGGGCTTGCTCGTTGAGCGTCTTGAAAAGGCGGTTGCCTCTGTCGGCTCCCGTATGTGCTCGGGCAATGCCTCGGCACATCCCGCCTCCCCCAAGGAAGCCGGGCACAATCCCTGCGAAGCCTGCTCCATGAGGGTCTTTTGCCGCAGCGCCCAATAAACGCCGTTTTCGC
>JAZRFK010000007.1:0-4015 GCA_045661325.1 Eubacteriales bacterium
GTGCATACCGAAGCACTCCCAGCCTACGTTTCTCAACGTGGTAAAGGATTTGTTGTACTGGCGTCTGTTTACGTCAACACCAACGGGCACCATAAAGGTGTTGCGAACGCCCAGATACAGACAGCCCTCCATAGGCGTCATACGGGATTCCTTCTCGTTGCCGTACTCGTGGTTGTAGCGTCCTTCCGGATGGCCCCAAAGCCAGAACTTATCGCGTAATTTCATAACTTTTTTCCTCTTTCTTTTGTTTTTAATATATTAAAGTGTTTTTTCGATTTCAAAAAGCGTTCTCGGATAAGCGGTCAGATTTTCGCAGCCGTCCTTGGTGATACGCACCACGTCCTCAATACGAATGCCGCGATGGGTATCGTGAGAGCCTAAGAACAGGTCGGAGCAGAAGGTCATATTCTCGGCCAACAGATAATCGGAGTTCAGCTCAACCCAGGGAGCCTCGCCCTCCATCAAGCCGTTTCCGTGGAAGGGACCGTAGAGATAATGATCCTCGTAGCCGTATTCGCGAACGAGCTTCAAATGGTACTCGGCAACATCCTTGGCAGGAACGCCCGCCTTGGTGAAGGCAAGAATCTTCTCCTGCAAAGCATAGCCCGTTTCAATCAAACGGCGCTGCTCATCGTTCGCCTTACCAAACACAACAGGGCGGCCGATAGTGGAAGCATAGCCCTCATAGCGCGCGCCGAACTGGAAGAAGGTCATATCGCCTCTTTGGATAACCTTTTGTCTGGGGCGGCTGATAGCCTGATCAGAGCCGTCTCCCGTCAAGACCCAAAGCGGATAGCTTTCTCTCTCCGCACCAAGCTCGTGCATCTTGCCGAGCGCAAGACCAACCACCTGGGTTTCGGTCATGCCTGCGGCCACGTTCTCGATAACGAAATCCATCGTCTTGTGGGTGATGTCAGCGGCACGGCGCATACAAGCAAGCTCGGCCTCGCTCTTATACATACGAAGCTTTGCAATCACGTGGTCTGCCTTTTCCAGCACCACGTCGCCATAGGCCTTCAAGGCCTCCTGCAAGGCAAAATATACGCCAACAGTCATCAGGGGCAAGCCTGCTACACCGATTTTCTTGATTTTCACGCCGGGCAAGCACTCGTCAAGCACCGAGGTGAAGGTGTCAAGCTTCTTGCCGGGATATTCGGGCTCGGAGGACTCGCGGAAGGCCTTGAGCAGTCGAATATCGCGAAGGCGCGAGCGATCGTACGCATAGGTGAAGCTTTCCGGGCCAATCAAAAGCTTGGCCTCGCCCTCGCGGGGAATAAGCACGCCGGCCGTCTCAAAGGAGGGCCAGTAATCGCTGAAATAGCGAACGAACTGAGGCTCTGCCTCGTTACCGTAGCAAAGAATGGCGTCATAGCCCTCCTCTGCCATCAATCTTTGCGCCTTGACGGCGCGCTCCTTAAATTCCGCGTCAGAAATGCGGATTCTTTCTTCTTTCATCATACTCTCCTTTCAATCGGTAAAGAGGTTATCCCTCTAAAAAACGAACGGGGTTTTCGCGAATCATCTGGTCGATGGCCTCTTGGGGAATGCCTGCCTCCTCCATCATAGGAAGAATATTGCGAAGCACGTGGTCATAGCCCCAGCCACCGTAGGTACGCAGGCAGCTCTTAAGGCATACGTCGCAGCTCATCAGAATCTGGGAGGCATATCCCTCCTCAACCAGCTGCTTCAAGCAGGCAACGCGGTCAACGTCATGCACGAAAAGACCGTATCCGTCGCGGCGCGCCTCTCTTTCCACGTAGTATTCCTTGCCGAAATTGTCAAACTCGATATACACGCCCTTGGAAAGAAGGGTGTGGATATACTCCATATTGTCCTCCACGTCCACGTGGGAAATGGCGATGCGAGAAGCGGGAACGCCGCCTTCCAGCAAAATATCGGTGGCTTCAAGACCGTTTTGCGTCCAAGGATTGATATGTACCAATACGCCGGCGCCCGTCTTCTTATGGGCAATAGCGGCGGCGCGCAAAACGCGGCGCTCATCCTCGTTAAAGACCTCGCTGATGCCGATTTCGCCAATAACACCTGCCTTGATGCCTGTGTCAAGGACGCCCTCGGTCAGCTCCTTCACCATTTCCTCGGCAATCGCCTCCTCCGTCATGGAGATAAGCGCTTCGGGATGGGTGGAGCAAACGTAATAGCCCGTTCCCATCACCACGTGAATACCCGTGGCCTCGGAAATTTTCTTGAGCATTTCAGGGTCTCTGCCGATGCCGGGCATGGTTGCATCCACAATCGTGGCTCCACCTGCCGCCTTAAAGCGCAGAATTTCCTTTTTCTGCGTCTCGTAATCGTTCATACGAAGGTTATCCTTCAGAGCGTACGGGTCGCGATTCAGAATACCCAGCTTATCCATCGTCACAGGGGCGGTGGCAGGGCTTTCGCAGTCAAGAAGCGGACGCTCCTCAAAGAAGGCAGTCAGCTCAATGAAAATGTGCTCGTGTGGGGTAACGATGCCGGCATCCTTGCCGTCAATTTTTCCACATACCGTCTGTATTGCCATGTTAGTCACCATACCTTTGCGTCGCAAAGGCTTCCTTTCTTACAGATTTTTTGGCGGCTTCGCATATGCGAAATTTCGTTCGTTCTTTTGGCCGCAAAGACACAAAAGCGCGGCGCGAAAAGAGCTTTCACGCGATTTCTCCATCCGCCGCCAAAGGCGACACTGTTAAAAAAAGGGCGCGAAGGAAGCTGAGGCCTTAAAGCCACCGCGTCTTCACGCCTAAGACGCAGGATTTGAGCCTTTATCTCATTTCTATCATAACAAAAAAGGCTGCCCTTGTCATTGGTTAAAACGGTTTTTTTATTGGTTATTTCGGTATTCGTTGGGGGTTTTCCCCGTCAGCTTCTTAAAGGCCTGGTAAAAGGCCTTCATATCCCCATAGCCGACCGCCACGCAAATATCCTTGATAGGCTCCTTGGTGGTGCGGAGCAGGCGGCAGGCCTCGTCAATACGCAGCTTTTGCTGAAAGGCGGCAACGGAGGAGCCCGTCACTCGCTTAAAGAGCTTTCTGAAATGGTCAGGGCCGAGAAAAACGCCGCTTGCTATTTCGTCAACGGTCAAGGAGGCGCTGTAATTCTCCTGAATAAAGGCAACCGCGCGCTTCACCGTTTCCTCCTGCTCAGGCGAGAGGCTCGCGCGGCCCGCGCGTTCAATATCGCGGAAAAGCTTGATAATCAGCTCAATGACGTACGCGCGCATCAGCTGAATATAGCCGCGCTCGCGCCTTGTAAACTCGTGATAAATACGGGTAAAAAGCTCTCCGTAATCCGAATAGCGCTTCCCCGTTACGTAAAGGTCAGGCTGTGCCAAGGCATCGCTCTGGAAAAGCGAGTAAAAAAGAAAGCTGTTTTGTAAGGAGGCGAACTGATTGGTATTGATGGCAAGCGTATCCAAGAAATCGGGCATAAACATCAAGTCATACGCCACGAAATGCTCGCCGCTCTCACCGCAGGGCGTCAGCTTGTGGGGCGTTTCACTGTTTATCAGCGTTACATCGCCCGGCTGCACCTTATATTCGCGGTCTCCCACGGTATGAATAGCCTCGCCCGAGAGAACGTAGGAAATTTCAATAAAGGCGTGCCGATGCATCACCCCCACGTATTCGGGAAAATCGGTTGACAGGTGAATATACACCTTGTCCTCTCCTTCAAAAAAGCTTTTCCCGTCAAAATAGGGAATTTCGTTTCCCAAGGCCTGCATAGGTCATCCTCCTTTCCTCGTCTTGTTCCAAAAGCACCGTGCTTTCCTTCATTGTAGCACAAACCACAGGAAAAAGCAAGAAAAAGCGTAAAAAAACAGGCACACAGGGTTTTTGCCCTGCGTGCCTGCGCTTTTTAATTGCTTTTAGCTTTCAGCTCAAAGAAGGTCGGAAATTTTCCAATCCTTATCGTTGCCGTAAAGCTCGCTTGCCTTGTCAAGCTCACCCGAAACCAAAAGGATGTCTTCCGTTTGGATGCGGATTTCTTCCAAAGCAGGCTTTTCATAAACGTTTTT
>JAZRFK010000008.1:0-3947 GCA_045661325.1 Eubacteriales bacterium
GCGCTCTCCGTCTGACGCATCAAGCAGACGGTAATCCTTCCAGCTATCACTTACAAACATATTGCTTCTCGTTTCTTTATTTTTTCACGCCGTACTGCATAGCATACCGACTAAAACTGCTTTGCCCGTGGCAAAGGGCAATCGCCAAAGCGTCTGCCGTGTCATCGGGCTTTGGTGGGGCAGGCAGCTTCAAAAGCGACGTTACCATCGCGATAACCTGCCGCTTCTCTGCTTTGCCATAGCCAACCACGGCCTGCTTGACCTGCAAGGGCGTGTATTCTCCAATGGGAAGTCCGTGCTGACGGGCGGAAAGCAGGATAACACCTCTTGCCTCGGCAACGGCGATAGCCGTGGTCTGATTGGTGTTAAAGAACAGCTCCTCAATAGCCATCTCATCGGGCTTATATTTTTCAATAATTTCGTTGATGTCGCGATATATGATGGAGAGACGGTAGTCCACGTCTGTTTTTGCGGGGGTGGTTACCGATCCGCAGGCAACGGGATAAAACCTTCCGCCCCGCACCTCAACGACGCCCCAGCCCACAATGGCAAGCCCCGGGTCAATGCCCAAAATACGCATCCGCTCTCTCCTTTTTGCATAGTTTTTCATTATATTCTACCACAAAAAAATGCAACAGTCAAGAGAACGCAGGGGCTTTTCGGCGCGTTTTGCAAAAAAACCGAAAATTATTCGGGTTTAAATTGACAGACGCCTTTTTTTATGATAAAATAAGAGCGTTAAGAGTACCCAAGACGTTGGGTAACAAGGAGTATTGCTATGTTTTACAGTATTAAAGGAACCCTTGCGCTTTGCGAGCCCGGCTTTGCCGTGATTGATTGCGGCGGCGTTGGCTATCAGCTGACCGTCAGCACCACCACCTTCGACGCGGTTGGTGACAAAATCGGCGACGAGGTGCTTTTATTCACGCATTTACAGGTCAGAGAGGACGGGCTTGAGCTTTACGGCTTTGAAACGAGAGCCGAGCTTTCCGCTTTTCGCCTTTTAATCAGCGTTTCGGGCGTTGGCCCCAAGGCTGCGATGTCTATTTTATCTCTCTTTACCCCCGACAGATTCGCTTATGCTGTGGCAACGGAGGACGCCAAGGCGCTCTCCAAGGCAAACGGCATTGGTGCCAAGACAGCGGCGCGCATCGTTTTAGAGCTGAAGGACAAGATTTCCAAGAACGAGCTGACAGGCCGCGCGGATGCGATGGAGATTCCCGCCTCTCCTGCCAAGGCGGCAACAAGCGCGCTTCTTGACGAGGCGCAGACGGCGCTTTCGGTGCTTGGCTATACCAAGGCAGAAATTCAGGCGGCGCTTTCGCGCTTTGACACTGCCGGTATGCCCTTGGAGAAAATCATTACCACCGCCTTGAAATACTTTGACAAATAAGAAAGGAGAGGGGCCCTCCCCGTTATCTTATGAATAACGCAGAAGAATTTGACTTTGAAAACCGCATTGTTGACGCCGAAAGCTTTCCCTCGGACGTTGACGTGGAAAATTCTCTCCGCCCCAAAACCTTAGAGGACTATATCGGGCAGGAGCAGGCCAAGGAAAACCTGCGGGTATACATTGAGGCCGCCAAGATACGCAAGGAGGCGCTTGACCACGTGCTTCTTTGGGGCCCTCCCGGTCTTGGTAAAACAACGCTTGCAGGCATTATTGCCAACGAGCTTGGTGTGAACATTCGCACAACCTCGGGTCCTGCCATTGAGAAGCAGGGTGATCTTGCCGCGATTTTAACCAATCTTTCCGAGGGAGACGTTTTGTTCATCGACGAGATACATCGCCTTTCTCACGCCATTGAGGAAATTCTGTATCCTGCCATGGAGGACTACGCCTTAGACATCATCATTGGCAAGGGCCCCTCCGCGAGAAGCATTCGTCTGCCCATTCCCCGCTTTACCTTAATTGGTGCGACCACGCGCTCAGGACAGCTGACAACGCCCTTGCGCGACCGCTTCGGCGTACTTTTGAAGCTGGAGCTGTATACCGTGGACGAGCTTGCCACCATCGTTTGCCGTTCCGCCGCTATTCTCGACATCGCTATTGACGAGGGCGGAGCGATTGAGATTGCCAAGCGCTCCCGCGGAACGCCCCGTATTGCCAACCGCCTTTTGAAGCGCGTGCGCGATTTCGCCTTGGTAAAGGGCAACGGCGTTATCACCAAGGAAATTGCCGCCTTCGGCCTTCAAAGGCTTGAGATTGACGAACTGGGGCTTGACAACACCGACAGGCGTATGCTTGACGCCATTATCCGCTATTATGGCGGCGGCCCTGTCGGCCTTGACACCCTTGCCGCCACCATCGGCGAGGAGGCCATCACCATTGAGGACGTGTACGAGCCGTATCTGATGCAGATAGGCTTTTTGTCTCGCACACCGCGCGGTCGCTGTGCCACCCGCCTTGCTTACGCGCATATGGGCATTCCCTTTCCTAAGGGTGCCGGAGGCCAGACCTCCCTTTTCGAAGAATAAAACAACGGCTGAATGCAAAAGCATTCAGCCGTTCTTCTTTAGATTTCAAAGGTTGCGTAAAGCAAGCTATGGTCAGAGTGGCGCGATTTATCCAAGGTAACGTCAACAAGCTTAAAGGGGGCGGTATAAACGATGTTATCAATGGCTACATGGGGACTCCTGTCAAAATTGTGGAATGAATAGATGGGCGCTTCCTTGCGGTTTATCCATTGAGCACCCGCAAAGGCCTCGTATTCGGTAAAATCCGTTGTATTGAAATCGCCCGTCAGAATGAAGGGAGACGCAAGCTTTTTTGCCAAGAAAGAAAACTGCGCCCTTCTTGCTTCCAACGTACCCAAGCAAAGATGCGTATTGGCAAAGGTGAAGGCCTTATCTGCGACCTTGAAGGTTGCCAAGGCAGCGCTTCTCTGCTCGGTGTCCATACCACCTGCAAGCATAGGGAGCAGGAAGCGGCGATACGAAAGGAAGGGAAAGCGAGATAGAATGGCGTGCCCGTAGCCGCCACCCTGAAAATCAATCGATTTACAAAAGCGGCGATAGGAAAGCCCCGAGGCGCGCTGAAGCTCCAAAAGCGTGTCTCGCCCGAAAACGCGCTCGGTACCAACGTCCACCTCCTGCAAGCCAACGATATCAAGCCCTGCCTCTTTTATATCCTTGGCAATAATAGACATATCCAAACCAGCATAGTGGCCATGGGCAATATTGTAGGTTCCAACCTTAAAAAGCATTTTTAGTTTCCTTCCTTTACTTTTCTTGCAACGTGCGAAAGGATCTCCTTGGCCATATCGACGCCGCAGTATTTTTCCGTTCCGAGAAAATGGGGGTTTGAATTGATTTCACAAAGCAGGGGCTCCCCATCGGCGCCCGTAAGCAAGTCAACGCCCGCAAAATCGGCGTCAACGGCATCGGCCGCAGAAAGAGCAAGCTCTTCCTCTGAAGGCGAGAGAGAAACGGCGCGCCCCGTACCGCCTGCGCCAATATTGGAGCGAAAATCCCCTTCTCTTCCGCGCCGCTCCATTGCGGCAACAACCCTGCCGCCAACCACGTTGACGCGGATATCCTTGCCAAAGGAGGAGGCAACAAACGCCTGCATCAGAAAGGGGCGCGGTGAAATGGCGGCAACGGTGGCCTTGGCCTCCTCGACCGTATGAACGAGGTACACCTGCGCGCCAAAGGAGCCAAAGGTCTCCTTTATGACAAAGGGCAAGCCCAGCGATTTGGCCGCCTCCTCCACGAAGGACAAATCCGTAACCCCTACGTTCGAATAGGTAAAGGGGGAAAGGAGAGTTTTGGGCATGGGGAGATTCCAATCAGCAAAGCGCACAGCGGAGGCCGCCTTATCGTCGCAAAGCGCGATGGCCTCTGCGGAATTGAAAACGGGGATTTGCGTTTTTTCAAGGCGGCGCGCAAGGGCTGTATCCTTATCCCAGAAGAGAACGAAATCAAAGTCCTCCTTGACGGGCTCGCCC
>JAZRFK010000009.1:0-6171 GCA_045661325.1 Eubacteriales bacterium
TTGTCAAAAATAGAAACAGTAAATCGGAAAGGAATAAACAAAATGGAAAACAAACCCTCTCAGACAAAAACAAATCGCGCGTTATATTTGATAGTTGTGGGCGTTTTGGTGGTGGTCTCGCTCGTCATTGGCTTGACGGCCGCTTTTTCGGTAAACGACAAGACGCCCGACCCGCTCCCCGACTCCTCGCAAAACGGAGATGAAACTCCGCCCGTTGACCAGAACGGCACAGGTGACGGAACGGAGGACACCATTCCCGAGGAGAAGCCCACCGTCTTTTTGGCCCCCCTCGATGGCGTTGTCTCCAAGTATCACGATTCGGCCGCCCCCGTATACTCCATCACGATGAACGATTGGCGTGTGCATCAGGGCATTGACGTTGCCGCAGCGCTTGGTGACGGCGTGAAGGCAACAGCTAAGGGAACGGTTAAGTCGGTCTGGCAAGATCCCTTTATGGGCTACTGTGTCTCTATTGACCACGGCAACGGTGTCGTTAGCATTTACAAGAATTTGGCCGAAGCCTTGGTTGAGGGCGTTGCAGTTGGAACGGAGCTTGAAGCAGGAGAGGTCTTTGCTGCCGTTGGCGAAAGCGCAGGCATTGAAAGCGCCGATTCGCCCCATCTGCACTTTGAGATGGAGGTGGACGGAAAGCAGGTAGACCCGCTCTCCTATATCTCCGAGGAAAGCTATGAGGCTTCCTTGAACGGCGACAAGTCCTACGAATCTTAATCTCGGTAACTATATCATAAGGCGCGAACCAAAAGCCAGGCAATGCCGTCAAGGCTCTTCGGGTTGTCAAGCTCGGTCGAAAGATCCCCCGAAATATCATTGGCGGCAAGCAAGGCGGCAAGCGACAAATTATAGCGCTTGCCAACGCTCCAAAGACTGTCCTTTGGGGTTGGATAATAGATGCGGATGTCATTTTCACCCGTGGCGGTGGGAAGGGCCTCCGCATCTATTTTTTCGGGAACAGAGATTTTCTCGCCGCGAAGCGCTCGCACCGAAAGGCCTAATTCCCCGATAACCGAGAGCATTCCCTTTTCCTGCTTGGCCGTGGCGAATAAGGGTTCAAGCACATATTCCACCTCATCCGTCGCGTCCAAGGAGGTGGGGAGCGTCAGCGTTAAGCGGAAGGGGAAGGTAAGGCTTTCCTCCTCGGTACAAACAGGATCGCCGTTTTCTTGTCTTTCCAGCAAAACGGAGGCCTTGCATTCGCCCGAAACGGTCACTTGATTTCCCGAAACGGAAAGAGCGGAGGAAAGGGGGAGCATTTTGGCAGAGAGGGGAACGAGGGTTGCGTTTTCATCTCGCACGGTCGTCTCACCCGATACCGTGAAGCTGTTGCGCGCAGCCCCGAGAAAACGCAAAACCTTCTTTACCTTGCCCGTAATGGCAAAGGCGTAGCCCTCGGCATAGGCGTCTGTATATAGGGTTACGGGCGTGTTGCGCCAGGCCTCTGCCGATATAACGAAGGAGGGAAGCACGGAAATCTCGGCGCCTGTCTCCGTCTTTCTGATGTCACATTCCACCGAGCGAATACGCCCAAAGGCCAAAAGACTGTCTCCGGGTAAAACACCCTCCTCGGAAAGCTCCGTTTCAAAGGGAAGACGGCGCGATTGGGTAAAGAGTGAGGCACCGTCAAAAAGGAGCAGGGAAACGTATAAATTACCGCGGCAAAGAATTTTTCCCGTCTCTGCGCGCAGGCTTTCCATCAAAACGGCGGCCTCTGCCGTTTTAACCTGCAAGGCCTCGGCCTCCTTGCCCTCTAAATGAAACAAAACCTCCTCATCGTATTCGTCCGAAAAATGCGAAACAACGCGCGCCGACTCGGTGTGATAGGGAAGTGCCTCAATGGCGGCACCCTCGGGAACAAGTGCGGTAAGGGGCGTCTGCGCCTCCTTTTCGGCATATAGGTGGGGCTTCGCGCAAACCCGACACCGAATGGAGATTTTTCTCGGCCCTGCGGGGCGGCACTGTAAGCCTTCAATGCTCTCGTAATAGGTAACGGAGAGAGGGGCGCCGCCGTGCGCCGTACGGTAGGCATAGTCGGTGTGCAAGGGAACCGAGGTCAGCTTGCCCTCTGTGTCGGTGTAAAGCAGGGTGTAGCGCACCTGCCCTGCCCATTCCACCTCCTCGCTGCCTACGAAATGACCCGTGGAAACGGGCATCGCGTCCACACGGACAAGCTTGCGTATTTCGGGTAAATAATCAGGTAAAACGAAATCCTCAGCGCAATCGGCAGAAAGACTCTCGCCTGCGCTGTCCGAAAGCAAGTAATTTTTCTCCTCCCGGGAGGGTATAAAGGCCTCTAACATAAAAGAACCCACCTTTCTTTATTTTTTCTCATTCCACCTTATGCGCCGCCCGCCCCTTTTATACCTGCTTGCTTTTCTTCTTTTTAGCGAGGTTATGCCGATTTTTTCTTGATTTTGCGCCAATTTTTTCTTGATTTTATGCCGATTTTTTTCATTTTCCTCTTGCAATTTGGCACGCATTGTTGTATAATTGTATACAATAATACAGAGATACAGTAAAACGAGTATGCAAAAGGAGTAAGCTATGTTAGAAACCTCATCCAAAACCAATCTTTTGGAGCAAAAAACCTATAAATATTCTATGCAGGACGTAGAGGATCCCAACCTCTACCGTGATATTTATCCGTACACCGAGGTGCCGCGCGTTGCCTTTAACCATCGCCGCGTGCCTATGAATATGCCCCAGGACATCTGGATTACCGATACCTCCTTCCGCGACGGTCAGCAGTCCGTGGAGCCGTATTCGGTTAAGCAAATCGTCGATTTGTATCGCTTGATGTCCCGTCTGGGCGGCCCTTACGGTCTCATTCGTCAGACCGAATTTTTCGTGTATAGCGAAAAGGATAGACGTGCCATTGAGGAATGTCGCGCCTTGGGTCTCAAATTCCCCGAAATCACCACGTGGATTCGCGCCAGCAAGCAGGACTTTAAGCTCGTGCGTGACCTTGGCATTCGCGAAACGGGTATTCTGGTTTCTTGCAGCGATTATCACATCTTCAAGAAAATGAAAATGACGCGCCGCGAATGTATGAATATGTATCTTTCCGCCGTTGCGGAGGCCTTTGAGGCAGGCGTTATGCCGCGCTGTCACTTGGAGGACATCACCAGAGCGGATTTCTACGGCTTCGTGGTGCCCTTCGTTAATGAGCTGATGAAGATGTCCGAGGATGCGGGAATCCCCGTCAAAATTCGCGCGTGTGACACGATGGGCTACGGCGTTCCGTACACCGAGGTTGCACTTCCCAGAAGCGTAGCGGGCATTATTTACGGCTTACAGCACTATTCCGACGTGCCCAGCGAGATGCTGGAATGGCACGGACACAATGACTTCTATAAAGCGGTTACCAACGCAACGACCGCTTGGCTTTACGGAGCCTCTGCCGTCAACTGCTCGCTTCTCGGCATCGGCGAAAGAACGGGCAATATCCCGCTTGAAGCAATGGTGTTTGAGTATGCCTCCTTGCGCGGCTCTCTTGATGGAATGGATCCCACCGTTATCACCGAGATTACCGAATATTTCAAGGAGGAAATCGGCTACGTAGCGCCTCCTATGACCCCCTTCGCAGGACAGAGCTTCAACGTCACGCGCGCAGGTATTCACGCAGACGGCTTGATGAAGGACCAGGAAATCTATAACATCTTTGACACGGAAAAGCTGCTTGGCAAGAAGCCCAGCGTCATGATTGGCAAGGCCTCGGGGCTGGCAGGCATTGCCTACTGGATAAACGATTACTATCGTCTTTCGGCAGATGCCGCCGTTACCAAGAAAGATGCGCTCGTCCTTGCCTTGAAGGAATGGATTGACGCGGCCTACGAAAACGGAAGACAAACAACCTTGGCGCCCAACGAGCTGGAAGAGAAAATCACCGAGCTTTCGGGCGGTAAGCTTGTCAGAAAGTGATAAAGGAAAGGAAAAAGAATGATGGAGCATAAAAGCGTCTCCTTGGCGGATCAGGTTTTTGAGCGCCTGGAAAACGATATTTTAACGGGAGTGTATGCGCGCGGCGAGATTCTGAATGAAATGAAGCTCGTTTCCGACCTTGGCGTTAGCCGCACGCCCGTGCGCGAGGCGGTTAAGCGCTTGGAGCAGGAAAGCTTGGTTGAGCTTTCGGGAAAGGGCATTACCGTTGTCGGCGTGAGCGCGCAGGATTTGCTTGATATATTTTCTCTGCGCTTGCGTATGGAGGGCTTGGTAACCGCCGCCGCGGCGAAGAACATCACCGAGGAACAGTTAAAGGAATTGAAGGAAGCGGTGGATTTGCAAAGCTATTACGTTGAAAAGCACGACGCAGACCATATCAAGTATATGGATAGCCGCTTTCATCAGCTGATTTACCGTTTCAGCGGCAGCCGTATCTATTATGACACCCTCCTGCCCTTACATAAAAAGGTGCAGAAGTTCCGTCGCGCCTCGGTAGAAAACCGCAGTCGTGCCTCCTCGTCTGTCAAGGAGCATCTTGCCATATATGAGGCCATCGCCGCGCACGATGAAGCGCGCGCTGAGGAAGCAATGATTCTTCACATTCAAAATGCCAAAAATCACGTAACGGAAGGAAACGATTAAAATGGGATTGACTCTTGCACAGAAAATTATCAAGGCCCATCTTGTTTCGGGCAAGATGGAGGTAGGCGAGGAAATCGCCCTTCGTATAGACCAGACCTTAACGCAGGATGCCACGGGAACGATGGCTTATCTTGAATTTGAAACGATGGGTATACCGCGCGTCAGAACGGAAAAGAGCGTTGCCTATATCGACCATAATACCTTGCAGTCGGGCTTTGAAAATGCCGATGACCATAGATTTATCCAGTCGATAGCCTCCAAATACGGCATTTGGTTCTCCCGCCCCGGAAACGGCATCTGCCACCAGGTGCATTTGGAGCGCTTCGGTATTCCCGGAAAAACCCTTATCGGATCCGATAGCCACACCCCCACGGGCGGCGGCATTGGTATGCTTGCCTTCGGCGCAGGCGGTCTTGACGTTGCCGTGGCAATGGGCGGCGGCGCTTATTATATCACTATGCCCCGTATGATTAAGGTCAATCTGACGGGCAAGCTCAATCCCTTCGTTACCGCCAAGGACGTCAGCTTGGAAATTCTCCGTATTCTGACCGTCAAGGGCGGCGTTGGCTCTATCATCGAGTGGGGCGGCGAGGGCATTGCAAGCCTTTCTGTTCCCGAGCGTGCCACCATCACCAATATGGGCACCGAGCTTGGCGCAACCACCTCTATTTTCCCCTCCGATGAGATTACCCGTGCCTTCTTGAAGGCAGAGGGCAGAGAAGCGGATTACGTACCGCTCTCCTCTGACCCCGATGCCGTGTACGATAGAATTATAGACATCAACCTTTCCGAGCTGAAGCCGCTCATCGCTTGCCCCCATATGCCCGATAACGTGGTAACGGTGGAGCGCCTTCGCGGCACCAAGGTGCATCAGGTCTGCATCGGATCCTGCACCAACTCCTCGCTTTTGGATATGCTGAAGGTTGCCGCGCTTTTAAAGGGTAAAACCATTCATCCCGATGTCAGCCTTTCTATCTCTCCCGGAAGCAAGCAGGTGCTTTCTATGCTTGCCGAATGCGGTGCCTTGACCGATATGCTGGCAGCAGGCGCAAGAGTTCTGGAATGTGCGTGCGGCCCCTGTATCGGTATGGGCTTCTCTCCCAATTCCGCAGGCGTTAGCCTGCGTACCTTCAACCGCAACTTCGAGGGTAGAAGCGGCACCAAGGATGCAGGCGTTTACCTCGTTTCTCCCGAAACGGCCGTTGCTGCGGCTCTGACGGCAGAAATTACCGACCCGCGCCTCTTGGGCGAAGCCCCCGTTGTCACGCTCCCCGAGCAGTTCCGTATTGACGATAGCGCCGTTCTGGCACCCGCCCCTGCCGACAAGGCAGACGAAGTGGAGGTGCTTCGCGGCCCCAATATCAAAAAATTCCCCGATAGCCGTCCTCAAACCGATAGCCTCACGGCAGAGCTGGTCTTGAAGGTTGGCGACAATATCACCACTGACCACATTATGCCCGCAGGCGCCAAGATTCTCCCCTATCGCTCCAATATCCCCCATCTGTCGCAGTACTGCTTCGGCGTCTGTGACCCCACCTTCCCCGAAAGAGCCAAGGCGGCAGGGGAGTGCTT
>JAZRFK010000010.1:0-9243 GCA_045661325.1 Eubacteriales bacterium
CATTCCAATATGATTGGCCAATCCTTCAACATTCTCTACAGATCCATCAAAGGAAGCACTAAAAACGTTTGGTATAATTCCGCTAATTAAATTTAAGAGCGTTGTTTTGCCTGCTCCGTCTGCCATCACGTAATCCTTGCCCTCGCTACGCAGAAGGCCCTTTTCCTTGACGGCGTTCATGCTGCCCTCACGCATTAAGTCGTCATACGCAACGATTTCCGCGCGGATAAAGCCGCGCTCAAAGTCGCTATGTATTTTACCTGCGGCCTGGGGCGCCTTGGTGCCACGCGTAATCGTCCAAGCGCGCACCTCCTGGGGTCCTGCGGTCAAAAAGCTGATAAGACCCAAGAGCGCATAGGACGCCTTAATCAAGCGACCAAGACCGCCCTCCTCAATGCCCAGGTCATCCAAGAACATTTGCTTGTCCTCATCACTCATATCGGCAAGCTCGGCTTCAATTCCCGCGCATACAGGCAGAACGCAGGCCTTGTCGGCGGCGGCAAACTCGCAAAGCCGCTGATAGTTCGGGTTATCGGCATAGGCACCGCCGATTTCCTTGTCCGAGACGTTGGCAACGTAAATAATGGGCTTTTCGGTTAAAAGGCGCGAATCGGCAACCTTCTTCAAATCCTCCTCGTCAATACCCATAGAGCGCACGCACTTGCCCTCGCTGAGACCTGCGTAAATGCGCTCAAGGACAGCAACCTCACCAAGAATGCTCTTATCGGACTTGGCAAGCTTTCTTTGTCTATCAAGACGGCGCTCTACCGTTTCCATATCGGCAAAGATAAGCTCCAAATTGATGGTTTCCACGTCACGCAGGGCGTCAACACCGCCGTCCACGTGAATAATATTATCGTCCGTAAAGCAACGCACAACGTGCAAAATGGCATCAACCTCTCGAATGTGAGAAAGGAATTTATTGCCAAGGCCCTCACCCTTGGAGGCGCCCTTCACAAGACCCGCGATGTCCACAAATTCCACGGTTGCGGGGGTGTACTTTTCGGGGTTATACATTTCGGCAAGCTTATCCAAGCGCTCATCGGGCACGGCAACGATACCCACGTTGGGGTCGATGGTGCAAAAGGGATAGTTTGCGGATTGCGCTCCTGCATTCGTCAATGCGTTAAACAACGTGCTTTTTCCGACGTTAGGCAGGCCGACGATACCAAGCTTCATTTCTTTTATACCCTTCAAAAACGGCGATTTTTCCGTTTTTGCCTTTCATTTTCGAGGTTTCTTTTTCGTATCCCATTCAGTATAGCACAAAGGCGCGCTAAATTCCATAGTTTTTTAAAATTTTCTTCATCTTTTCCATAATTTCATCATTTTTTCTTAAAAAAATCACACAGAGGGTATTGCATTTTTTGAAAAATGTGTTACAATAATGGTAAAGGATTTGTGAACATTGTTAAATAATTTTTTATGAATGGTTAACATATCGGGTAAGTGTGTCCTGTCTTGGCGCCAAAAAGCGCAAAAAGGGGCTCTGTTCTGCCGCGATATGCTAACGGAAGAGGAAGCGAATGGACATTAAGCTTTTGGTTGTAGATGACGACCCCGCAATTTGCGAGCTGCTTCGCATTTATTTTGAAAAAGAGGGGTGCAAGGTGAAGGTCGCACAGGATGGCGCCGAGGCCTTGAATTACTTTAAGCTGTACGAGCCCGATATGGTGCTTTTAGACGTGATGATGCCCAAAAAGGACGGCTGGCAGGTTTGCCGCGAGATCCGCGAAATTTCCCAAAAGCCCATTATTATGGTTTCTGCCAAGAGCGACACCATTGACAAGGTTGTGGGTCTTGAGCTTGGAGCAGACGATTTTGTGGTGAAGCCCTTTGATTTGAAGGAGCTTTCCGCCAGAGTCAAGGCTGTCATGCGCCGTTATAGCGCGCACGCCAAAACAAGTGACGATGAGGTTATTCGCTTTGACAATCTGGAAATTTCCTTGCAGAAATATGAATTGAAGCTGAAGGGCAAGCCCGTTGACATTCCCCCCAAGGAGCTTGAGCTTCTCTACTTCCTCGCCTCCAACTGCACGAGAGTCTTTACCCGTGACCAGCTGCTTGACAAGGTTTGGGGCTTTGATTATCTTGGCGACTCCCGTACGGTCGACGTGCACGTGAAGCGCCTGCGCGAAAAGCTCAAGGACGTTTCGGACAAGTGGGTTTTGAAAACCGTTTGGGGCGTTGGCTACAAATTTGAGGTTTTGCAATAATTCCCTTTTACACAACCAAATACCAAACGCCTGCGGTATAACCGCAGGCGTTTTTTTAATGAATTAATGGATTTCGGAAATATCGTAGGGCGTTGTCTGGTAAACGAAATAGTTAAGCCAGTTGGAATAGAGCAAATTGGCATACGAGCGCCAGGTGACGAGGGGGGCTTTGGTTTCATCGTCAGCAGGGAAATAATTTTTGGGAATCTCGATGGGCTTGCCCGCGTTTTTATCTCTGAAATATTCCTTGGCAAGCGTTTCGGCATCGTATTCCGGGTGACCCGTTACGAAAATTTGTCTGCCACCCATGGCGCTAACCACGAAAACACCTGCTTCCTCGGAGGAGGAGAGGATTTGCAGACGGGGATTTTTTTCAACATCCTTCCGCAAAATCTCGGTGTGACGGGAATGGGGAATCATAAAGATATCGTCAAAGCCGCGGAAAAGCATGGATTTTTTATCCTCGGCAACGTGCGGGAAGATGCCGAACATCTTTTTGTCCAAGGGCTTTTTCTCTATGCCGTAATGGTAATAGAGGCCTGCCTGAGCGCCCCAGCAGATATGGAAGGTGCTATGCACGTGCGCGCGGCTCCACTCCATAATCTCGGTCAGCTCCTGCCAATATTCCACTTCCTCGAAGGGCATATTTTCCACGGGCGCGCCTGTAATAATCAGACCGTCGAAGTTTCTGTCCTTCACATCATCAAACACCTTGTAGAAGGAAATCAGATGCTCCTTGGATGTGTGACGAGACTCGTGGGTTTTGGTGTGCAGCAGGGTCAGCTCCACCTGCAAGGGCGTATTTCCCAAGAGGCGCGAAAGCTGCGTTTCGGTGTCAATCTTCGTGGGCATCAGGTTGAGAAGCAAAATCTGCAAGGGACGGATATCCTGCGTCATAGCGCGGGTCTCCGTCATCACGAAGATGTTTTCCTCCGTCAGCGTTTTGGTGGCCGGTAGGGCGTTTGGTATACGAATGGGCAAAATACTGTCCTCTTTTCTTTTTAAACTTGGGCGAGGGCCGCCTCGATATCGGCAATCAAATCTTCCTTGTTTTCAATGCCGCAGGAATAGCGAACGAGGTCGGGCGAAACGCCTGCCGCGGCAAGCTCCGCATCGTTCATTTGACGGTGGGTGGTGCTGGCAGGATGCAGGCAGCAGGTTCTGGCGTCTGCCACGTGGGTTTCAATAGAGGCAAGACGAAGAGCAGACATAAACTTCTCTGCCGCAGCTCTTCCGCCGCGAACACCAAAGCTAACCACGCCGCAGCTGCCGTTCGGCAGGTATTTCTGCGCCAAGGGATAGTCACTGTCTGCGGGCAAATCGGGATAATGCACCCAAGCAATCTTTTCGTGCTTTTCCAAGTATTCGGCAATAGCAAGAGCGTTCTCACAATGGCGCTTCATACGCACGTGCAAGCTTTCAAGACCAAGGTTGAGAATGTAGGCGCTGAAAGGAGACTGGGTGGTACCGAAGTCACGCATCAGCTGCGCCGTTGCCTTGGTGATATAAGCGCCCGCTTTGCCGAAGCGCTCGGCATAGGTGATGCCGTGATAGCTGTCATCGGGCGTGCAAAGACCGGGGTATTTATCCTTATGGGCCATCCAGTCAAACGTACCGCTATCCACGATACAGCCGCCAACGGCAGATCCGTGTCCGTCCATATACTTGGTGGTGGAATGGGTAACGATGTGAGCACCGTGCTCAAAGGGACGGCAGTTGACGGGGGTGGCAAAGGTATTGTCTACGATGAGAGGAACACCGTGCTTATTGGCGGCGGCGGCGAACTTTTCAAAATCCAGCACCTTCAAGGAGGGGTTGGAGATGGTTTCGCCAAAGAGCGCCTTGGTATTGGGACGGAAGGCCGCCTCTAATTCCTCGGCGGTGCAATCGGGGGCAACGAAGGTAAACTCAATACCCATTTTACGCATCGTGACAGAGAAAAGGTTAAAGGTTCCGCCGTAAATGGCCGAGGAGGCCACCACGTGATCGCCCGCACAGGCGATGTTGAATACGGCAAAGAAGTTGGCCGCCTGTCCGGAGGAGGTCAGCATAGCCGCCGTTCCGCCCTCAAGCTCACAAATTTTGGCAGCTACGGTATCACAAGTGGGGTTTTGCAGGCGGGAATAAAAATATCCGCTTGCCTCCAAATCAAAAAGCTTGCTCATAGCCTCTCCCGTTTCATAACGGAAGGTGGTGCTTTGCACGATGGGGAACTGGCGAGGGCCGCCATTTTCAGCCGTATAAGCCCCTTGCACGCATTGCGTTTCAATTCTGTTTTTTGCCATTTTGATATTCCTTTCTGCTTTTTTCAAGCACTGTCATTCATGGAAGAAAAACAGCGCCCGGGCGACTGCATACGCGGTCGTCACAAGCGCTTTCACGGAAAAACGGAAGCTTATTCCCCTTTTACCTGCATAACAAAAGCGCTGTCCACCGAATGAAGCATTCGCATCGACATCGACATTTGCATCTGACGCACGGTAAAAGCCATAATCTGTTTTTCCTCTCTATTTTATATATTTCATCATAGCACGCCGATGCGGGAAAGTCAAGAGCTTTTTGCTTTTTTCTTACCTAATTATAAGTGACGGATTATCCTCACAGCAGAAAGGCGCGACAATCGGCATACGAAAAAGGCACTGTCCTTTGGCCGAGAGACAGTGCCTTTCGTTTTTAGCGGCATTCAAAATCAAAGACGCGGTATTCCGTAGAGCCGTGGGTTGAAAGAGGAACGAAGCGAAGGGATTTGACCGTCCAATCCACCGCATGCTTAACGAAGCGCTGATGGTTTTCCGCAATTTCAAGGGCAACGGACTCGCCGCTTGCAAGAACGCCCTCAATGCGATACGCATTCACAAGCGTCTTTGGCAGCTTGAACTTGGTTTCCACAAGCGGATAACAGAAGGGCATATTATGATAATCGCGGTTCATATCGTTATCGAACACAAGGCGGATTTCTTCAATTTTGGTGGGCTTTTCAAAGGTGTATTCGATAAAATCGCCTTTTTGACCGACCCAACAATTCTCCTCGCCGCGCTCAACACCGTTTCGCACAACCTCTGCCGTGCAAGCGGCATTTTTGGTGAGGGCGGGCACTTCCCTTTGCAGCCAAGGAATAAAGCAATCGTCGGCCATCAGGGTCTGCTGTAAGCGAGGAACGTTTATCGCTGCAACGTGACACCCCTCAGAAAGTGCCTGTGCCACGGCCGTACCCAAGGCCTGACCGAGAACGGCGCAGGTTGCCATCACACGAGAAGAGGAAAGGGCGGCGTGGGTCACGCTGATGTTGCGCCCTGCAAAGACGAGATTTTCAATATTGGCAGAAATCATGCAGCGCAAGGGCAAGCCCCAGGGCTGTGGAGCAGGATGATAGATGCTGGGATGGCCGCCCTCGTAATAAAAGCCCTCGGGAAAATGGTCATCCATCGCCCAGCCCGCATAGGCGACGATATCCTCAAAGCGACCCTCTGCCTCTACGTCATTCTGGTTCACGATGTATTTACCGACATAGCGGCGGCTTTCGCGCTTGCCCGGCAGGAAGCCTATCCATTCCAGCTCCCAGTTGTCGACACCGTGATCGCCGTGATTCTTCATATGATCCCAAACGCCATAGCAGATTTTGAGCAGCTCCTCGCGGCATTTGTCGGTATCGTGAATACAATCCCATTCACCGCCAAGCTCTATCCACCAGAAGTTGCAGGCAGGGGTATGGTTACGGGCAGGAAAGGCATCCTCATCGGGATACGAATAGGCCCAAGAGGGCGGCGTGAAGGGCACCTTGTGGTCGGTTTCGCGAATCTGGAACAGACAGCTCATGCCCATCGTCTTTTTATCCGCTACGTCGGGAGGAATGGTTTCGTTATGCTCTGCCTTGGCTTCTCTGCCGTATCGGTATTCCGCGCCCGTCAGGTCAGCCAAAATCGAGTCTCCCGAGCAATCGGCAAAATAGGTGGCCGCAACCTCGTGGAAGGTTTCGGCATTGGACTGCCAAGCCTTGACGGATTTTATACGGTTGCCGTCCATCGTCGCGTCAAGACAGCTGGTATTCAAAAGAAGGGTAAGGTTTTCCTCTGCCATTGCTTTTTCGTAAAGCACGCTATCCCAGATAGCGTAGCGCAGAGAGGGATTCTGATAAAAGTTTTCAAGCTCGATTTCCTCGATAATGCCGCTTTCACGGTTATCCTTGCCGTGCGCGCCGCCGATACCCATACGGATTTCACTGGAGGCATTGCCGCCGAGGACGGGACGATCGTGAATCAAGACGGTTTTGGTGCCGTGACGCGCCGCCGCAATCGCACAGCAAAGGCCCGCCATACCGCCGCCAATAACGCAAAGCTCGGTTTGATAGGTTAAGGTTCTCATAGAAGCTCCTCCTATTGACTTTTTATGGTTTGTATGGTATCATTATAGCGCAAAAGCAAAGAAAAACAAGATAAAAACAGGCAAAAAATATAGAAAAACGGGCAAACAGAGATGGACATCATACAACAAATTGAGGATTATATCATTTACTTGATTACCGAATGCGGTCTTTCCGTGACTCTGCACCCGATGGCAAAGGAGAGCCTTATCACCTTCAGCCGTCTGATGCGCTTTAATATTCACGATAATTCCTATTGCGCCTTGGTAAAGTCCTTCCCCGAGGGCAACCGGTGCTGCCTTGCCCAACAAAAGCGGGTTTTTGAGGCGTGCAGGACGCGCGGCGCGCGCTTTTGCGGAGTCTGTCACGCAGGCGTTTGGGAATGCGTCTATCCCCTTTGGGATGGGGAGGAGATGATTGGCTTCATTTCGGTGGGGGGCTACACGAGCCCCGAAAAGCAGGCAAGGGTTAAGGATGCTGCCTGCCGTCTTGGAGGCGACAAGGAGGCGTTTGCCCACGCCTACGGCGCCTTGCGTCGGGAGCGCCCCTCGGAAAAGCGGTTAGACACCCTTCTCTTCCCTCTCTGCCACATGCTGGAGCTTGCCTACCGCAAGGAGGAAAAGGGAGTCGAGGAGTCCTTAATTACCCAAATTCTTCGTTACGTGCGCGGTCACTACGCCGAGCCCTTGACCTCGGAGGCGCTATGCGCCCAATTTCATTGCAGTCGCTCCCAGCTCAGCCACCGCTTTAAGGCGGAGGTTGGAGTGGGCTTTCGGGAGTACCTGCTTGCCCTGCGGCTTTCGCACGCCAAGCGGCTTCTGAAATATTCCGCGCTGAACGTGACGGAGATTTCCTTTGCCGTGGGCTTTAACGATGCCAACTATTTTTCCAACGTATTCAAGCACCGCGAGGGGCTTTCCCCCCTTGCCTACCGCCGACGGACGAAGGGCAGGACGCCTTGAGCATATTTGTGCGCTTGGGTAGCCAAGCGCAACCTAAGTTGAACTCGTTTTAAGGGGCGAATTTCGTGATATGCTTCGCCAAAAATCCTTGCCATATGGTATATGACGGCGAATTTTATGGCTCGCCTCTCGCAAAATTCGCTCCCTTAAAATTCTTCGAACTCCGAAGCACGAAAAAACGGATGATTTTTTCGTGATGCGAGCGAAGATAAGTATGGACTTATCAAGGGAACAGCGCGGAAAAAGCGCCGCTTTTTCGGCTTCAGAGCGGGTTCGATTTAGGTTGCGCTTGGCTAAAAAGGAGCCGTTTCGGCTCCTTTTTTATCTGTCGGATAGCGCGACAGCTCCTTTTATATGTTATAAATCTGGTGCTTTTGGCGGTAGGCGCCCGGAGTTTCCCCCAGCTCTGCCTTGAAGGCGCGACAAAAATGGGCGCTGCTCTCGTAGCCACACTCCCGCGCAACGGCGCTAATCTTGAAGCGCCCCTCCGACAGGAGGCGCTTTGCCTTTTGCAAACGGAGCGAAAGGATGTACTGCTTAGGGGACACTCCGAGGGCGGCGTGAAAGAGCCGTCTGAAATACACCTCGCTGATATTGCAGCGAGCCGCCAAGCGGGCGTTATCAATATCGGGGGAGGCATAGCTCTCGTATATATAGCGCAAGGCAGGCGCAAGGACGGCGGGCGTTTTTTGCGCGGAAAGCTCACTGAGCATTTCATAGAGGAGAGAAAGCGCCTTGGCTCGGTTGCCCTCGGAAGAAAGCGCCCGTTGCAGCGCCTCGAAGCATTTAACCAACACCTCCCCATTGTTTACGGGGAGAAGAATGATTCTGTCCGTTACGGGATAGAGGGCTTTGAAATTGATGACGGGAAAGTACCCTTCTGCCTCGCCTCGTAAGGAATAGGTTTCTCCCATAGGGAGAAGGACGGCGTGCGCCCTGTCCTCTACGTATTCCTCTCCCTTATGGGTATAGACGATGCGACCTCCGTCCATACAGAGAGAAAGTCCGTAGCTTGGTCTGTTTTTCATTTCGTCCCGCCGCCTTTTGGGCGAATGGACGGTTACGGCGCTGACAATTTCGGTGATGACGATGCTTTGTAAATCCATATGGCGCCTCCCTTCTTTCCTTACAGACAGTATTATATCATTTTTGTCAACAAACTGTCAATATCAAATCGAATTTGTATCGAAAGCATCAATGCTATACCGTTTTTGTCATTGAAAGATACAAAAAGAGGGTGTATAATGAAAAAAACGGCAAAGGAGAATCTAAGATGGATTTTACCAATAAAACGGCGATAGCCACGGGGGCGGCATCGGGGATGGGGCTTCTCTTCTCCGAGAATTTTGCCGACCTTGGCGGCAACGTGGTTATGTGCGACGTAAATGAGGCGGCGCTTGCGGAGAAGGTTACCGCCATTAACGCAAAGGGCAAGGGCCGAGCAATTGGCGTTCCCTGCGACGTGCGTGATTACGGGCAGGTTTGCGCGGCACGGGACACGGCGGTAGAGGCCTTTGGCAGCATTGATATCGTTGCCAATTTTGCGGGCGGCACGGCGGTCAGAATGCAAAAGGTGGATTTTAACACCTACCCCGAATTTCCCGACGTTCCGATAGAGGTATACGATTGGGGTATTGACGTGAACCTGAAGGGTCCCTTCTATTTTGCCCATGCGGCGTTGAAGCAGATGCGCTTACAAAAAAGC
>JAZRFK010000011.1:0-55449 GCA_045661325.1 Eubacteriales bacterium
CAGTAGTCGATGAGGCGAACGCACTCCTCCTCGCTGTTGCAAAGGGGCTTTTCCATCAAGATATGCTTGCCGTTGTGGGCAAAGAACATACCGCATTCATAGTGCAGGTGGTGGGGAAGGGCGATGAGAACGCCGTCAACCGCGTCTGCCATTTCCTCATAGTCCAAAAAGATTTTGGGGTTGTTTCCCAAGGATGCGGCAACCGACTCTGCGCGGTCCTTCAAAATATCGCAAACTGCCGTAATCTCTACGCAGTCGAGCTGATTGATGCCGCGCACGTGGTTTTCCATCATACTGCCGCAACCGACAACGCCAAGCTTAAACTTTTCCATTTTTTTCTCTCCTAAAAAAAATTTTTGATGCAGTTGACTTTTTTCGCCAACTGCTTTATAATGGTTCTAACGATTGTATTATAGCAAAAAGCTCTCGCCTTGTCTTTGCGGAAAAAGAACAAAAATTTGCACTATCGGGTTAAAAACAAGGCAAAATTTAGGTATTTTTTTAAAGAAAGGGGAAAAAGCGTGAATTACAAGGGAATGCCCGTTTTTGACCTTGTCTCGGTTTTGGAAATAGTGACCGTTTTAAAAAAGCACTTTGTGCGTCCCTTGACGGGCGCAGGCGCCGAGGCGCACGATTTTCCTGAAATGATATATGTTCTGAAGGGAGAATACTCCCCCTCGTTGGACGGCAAGGCCTACGATTTGAAGGAAGGGGATCTGTTGACCTACGCCCCCTTGGTTTATCATAAGGGCGCGCGCGTTGAGGAGGCAGACGTTCTGATTGTCAGCTTCAAGGGCAAGGGAGAGGCCTTGTCCAAAATTTACAACCGCGTTTTTTCCTTGACGTATGAGGAGAAAAACAGGCTCTATGCGCTGGTGGAAAAGGGGCTTTCCTCTCTTCGACCGCACGCACCGGAGGAAAAAATGGGCGGTATGGCCTTGAAGGAAGGCGTTGACCCCTTCGTTTTGCAGGAAATCAAGCGCGAGCTTGAGCTTTTGATTATTTCTATGGCGAGCCGCGCCTCGCTCGCGCAAGAGACGGGGGAAGAAAACGAGGAGAGACGGGCGGTTGTTCGTTATTTGAAGGAACACATCGGAGAGAGCCTGACGCTCGAAGAAATCGCCAAGGCAAACGGAATGAGCGTTTCTAAATTAAAGCTCTTGTTCCGCTCTCAAAAGGAGGGCGGCTTTGGCGGTGGCCCCATCAATTATCATATTCATTTAAAGATGCAGGAGGCAAAGCGCCTCTTGCGAGAAAAAAAGTACAACGTCAGCGAAATTGCCGAGCGCCTTGGCTTTTCCTCCGTGCATTATTTTTCAAGGCTCTTTAAGGAGAGGGTTGGCGTTTCACCAACGCAATACGCCAAAACGCTGCTCAGCAACGCGCTTTCCGTTGATGAATAGGGCAAAAAAGAAAGACCGAAGGGTAGGCCCCTTCGGTCTTGTTTTGTTATTGTGTCACGCGCGGCTTGCCGTTTACGATTCTTTTGCGGAAGCTTTTCCTTTAAATGCGGCAGGAAAATCAAAATGCTTTTCCAAAAGCGCGGAGAAGCGCCCGATTAAAAAGCCGTTGATGAGGGCGCAGACAACGGTTCCCCAGTTGACACCGACGAAGGTGCCGAAGCCGAAAAAGAGGAAGGACAGAATAATGCCCAAAAGGCAGCTGGCACAGTCATAGATAGTCTTAAAGCGAGAAACGGGAAGCTTGTAGGTCTCTGCCACCTCTTTAACGAACAGCTCGTATACCTCAGGGGCCAGATACGTGTGGAACATCAAGGAAACGCCAAACGCGCAAACCACCATTCCCACGAAGAAGAGCAAAAACCGTACCCACAAAAGATGCGTGGGAAGGGGAGCGAGTAAAAACAAGAAGAAATCCAAAATAAAGCCGTAGATAACGGCGGTCACAAAGGCGAAGAGATACCGCAAACGGAAGCGGCGCACCACCAGCATCATCAAAAGAAGCAGTACCGCTTGAAATACGTATTCTGCCATACCGAAGGAGAAAAAGGAGAAGATGGGCTGCAGCTTTACGTGAAAAATATAGGCGGGTGCCACCACCATAGAAAGCCCGAAATCAGCAAGGGTCATAAAGGCGGTGGAAAAGGCAAGCAGGATAAGCCCGAAAAGATAGGCAAGCTCGGAATAAAAGGTCTTTTTCTTCATAAAAGCTCCGTTCTGTCAATATAGCAAACTCTAAAAGGACACCCAAGCTATAAGCAGGGTGTCCTTTTTGATGCTGAAATTTACTGCAAAATTTCGTCGGCGTAATAGGTGCGGGAGTAGGCCGCCTCGCCGCGCGAGGAATGCACCTCAATGCGAAAGAATCGGCCAAGGCGGGAAAAGTCCAGCGGGAAGGCTGCCTTGTCAACGTAGCCGTCCGAGCCGCCCGTTATCGCGTGCAGCTCTCGGCCTTCGCTGTGCAGGGAAATGGTGGCGGCGGGAGAGGTATGCACGAAGAGCGTGCCGTCCTCTACGTAAAGAGACTTGATTTCAGCGCCCGTGGAAGCATAGCATTCGCCCTTCTCCAAGGCGCTTGTGACGGCCTCGTATTGCAAGGAGGGGGCCACAATCACCGTGTAGGCGCGGAAGCCGCGGCGAAGCTCGCTCTTGTTGTGGTTGTCGTCTCCTGCGATGGCGTAGGCGCGCACGCCTGCCTTTGCCAAGGAGGCGTAAAAGTCGGCGTTGTTGTCGCCGAAGAGCCAAGTGTCGCTATTGAGAAGCTCGATTCCGTCAAGTCCGCGAAGGGCGGCAACGTCAGTCGGCGTTTGCCCCGACCAAAGCGGATGGTTGTAATGCACCAAGAAGCCGTTGGCCTTGGCCTCGGCAATCAGACGGTTGACGAAGGCGTTGTCATACGAATAGCGGCACTGCTCGCCAACGTAGCGCACGAAGGGAATGTAGGCGGCACAGTTGCCGGGGGTGAAGTTTTCGGGGAAGAAGCAGACCTGCGTGACGTCGTTCGGGCGCTTCTTAATCAGATTGATATGATGCACCTTCATCAAGGGGCGCTCCCGCGTTTCTACCTGCACCTCTTTGATAGAGGTCTCGTAGCCGTTCAGCGCCAGAAAGTCACCGTCCGAGAGGTCGCTATGGTCGACAAGCGCCTCGTGATCGGTAAAGGCAACAATGGAATAGCCCCTTGCCTTGTATTCTCGCTTTATCTCTATGGGCGACCACGCACCGTCCGAGACGGTGGAGTGGCAATGAAGGTTGGCCTTGTAGGCGTTGCCCTTGGGCAACAAAAACTGCTTCATAACGGATTACCTTATTTCTTTAAGGAGATAGCGGCCTTTGCCTTTTCATAAATGCTTTGTGCGGTCAAGCCGTAGGCTTCAAGCAAAGCGGGAACAGTTCCGGAGCGACCGTAGGTGTCCTCAACGCCAACGCGCAATACGGGAACGGGGCAAGCGGAGGCAGTAGCCTCTGCAACGGCGCTTCCAAGACCGCCGATAATCGAATGCTCCTCGGCAGTAACCATAGCGCCCGTTTCCTTGGCGGCCTTGATAAGCAATGCGTCATCAAGGGGCTTGATGGTGGAAATGTTGATAACGCGGGCGGAAATGTTCTCCTTGGCAAGCATCTCTGCGGCTTCAAGAGCCAGATGCACCATAAAGCCCGTGGCAACGAGGGTAACGTCCGTTCCGTCCTTCAGGGTAACGCCCTTGCCGATTTCAAACTTGTAGCCCTCAGGGGAAACGATGGGAGCGGCGCATCTGCCAAAGCGCAGATACACAGGGCCCTCGTAGAGAATGGCGGCCTCCACAGCGGCGGTGGCCTCCACGTCATCGGCAGGGTTCAGAATAACCATACCGGGAATGGTACGCATCAAGGCAATATCCTCGTTGCATTGGTGGGTAGCGCCGTCCTCGCCAACGGTGATGCCCGCGTGCGTTGCGCCAATCTTCACGTTCAGGTGGGGATAGCCGATGGAGTTTCTGATTTGCTCAAAGGCTCTGCCTGCCGCAAACATAGCGAAGGAGCTGGCAAAAACCGTCTTTCCTGCGGCGGCGATGCCTGCTGCGGTGCTTATCATATTGCCCTCGGCAATGCCGCAGTCAAAGAAGCGCTCGGGGTATTTCTTGGCAAAAACGCAGGTCTTGGTGGCGGCGGCCAGGTCGGCATCCAACACGTAAAAATCATATTTTTCAGCCAAGGACGCCAAAGCGGCGCCGTAGCTTTCTCTCGTTGCTTTCTTTTCCATGGTGCTTTTTTCCTTCCTTAGTTCAATTCCTGCATAGCAAGCTTGTATTCTTCCTCATTCGGCGCCTTGCCGTGCCAACCAACCTGGTTTTCCATAAACGAAACGCCCTTGCCCTTGACGGTCTTGGCGATGATGGCGGTGGGGCGGTCGGTGCAGGCCTTTGCCTTGGCAAGAGCCTCTTCGATTTCTGCGAAATCGTGACCGTTAATGACGACAACGTTCCAACCGAATGCCTCGAATTTCTTGTCGTGAGGCGTGGGGTTCATAACCTCTTCAACGGGGCCGTCGATTTGCAGACCGTTTAAGTCAATGATGGCGCAGAGGTTGGAGAGCTTGTAGTGGGCGGCGAACATAGCGGCCTCCCAAACCTGTCCCTCTTCGCTCTCACCGTCACCAACGATGGTGTAAACGCGGTAATCCTTCTTTTCGGTCTTGCCAACCAGAGCCATACCGCAGGCGGCGGAAATACCAAGGCCGAGAGAGCCCGTGGTCATATCCACACCGGGAATGTGCTTCATATCGGGGTGGCCCTGCAAGCGACTGTCAATTTTACGCAGGGTCTTCAATTCCTCTTTGTCAAAAAAGCCCCGCTCGGCTAAGGCCGCATAGAGCGCAGGAGCGGTGTGACCCTTGGAAAGCACGAAACGGTCTCTGTTTTCGTCCTTGGGGTTTTTGGGATCGATGCGAAGCTCCTTGGTGTAAAGATACGCCATAATGTCTGCAATAGAGAGCGAGCCGCCGGGATGTCCGCACTTGGCGTTATACACCCCTTCAATAATGCCGCGACGAATGTTCAACGCGGTCTTTTCAAGTGCCAATAAAGTTTCCTTGTCCATAGCCGAATCTACCTTTCTTTAAGCATATGTATGCAAAATCTTTTCCTATATAATGATACCATCGAAGCGGGGGATTTGTCAAGGGTTGTCGATAAAGTCGCAGTATTTTACCCGCATTTCCTCGCGCAAGCGGAGCAAAAAGCTGATACCGAACACCGCCCAAACGAGAGAAAGCAGAAGCGTCATCCAAAAGGAGCCCTCAAAGCGAGAAAAATACAGAACCTGCCCCTCCTTGTAAAACTCGTTGGCCTCGTCGGCCGAAACGATGTGAAGCGTGTTGAGCTTTAAAAGGAAAACCTCAACCGCGTGAAAAAGCGTGGGCAGCGCGCCGAAAAGGAGCATAAGCTTGTTTTTCTTTTTCAGCTCGCGATGCAAGGCGCTTTCGGTTTTGCGCTCTGTTGCCGAGAGAAGCCCCGTGTGTCTTGTCAAAAAGCCGTTCAAAAGAATATAAAGCAAAATCAAAAGGGCAAGAAGGGAAGCGGCTTCAAGCACGGAGAAAAGCTCAACCCCCATATAAATCGCGCGCGCGTTTCGCACGTGGGTGATGGCGGTGTAGCTGTCAAAATGAGAGAAATACACGCGTCCGAAAACGGTGGCGGCCAGAGAAAAGACGGTGTAGGCGGCCGAGACGATAACGCCGTAGCGGGAAAGCGCGTTTTCCTTGCAAAAGCAAAGGAAGAAAAGCAAGAAGCAAATGCCGCTGAGGCAATCGGGAAGAAGGCTCGTTTTGTCGGCAATGAGGTCAATCGCCAAAAGCAAGGCGCCGATGAGCAAAAGCAGCACGCGGCTTTTGTCTCTGTAAAGGGCGTTTGCCTCCAAAACCCGTTGGTTGTCTGCCATCTTTTCGTGGGTGTAAGCGATAAAGGCCTCGTCTTGCGCCAAGCCGTCAAGATATGCGCGCCAAAGGCGCAGCCAGTAAATGCCGAAGCCCAAAACCAAGGCGGCAACGAAAATGAGCAAAAAGGGATAAAGACGAATGGGATTAAAGACGTAATCGCCCAAGGTGTCAAGATGACTGACCGAAATCAGCACCATTTCGGGCAAAAAGGAGCCGAGATGCTTCAAAATAAAGAAAACGTAGCTATACGTGGTAATTTCCTTTAAGGGCGGAAGAACGGAAAGCACACCGTCTCGCTCACCTATATAGGAAAAGCCGTTTAAAAAGGCGCGAAGGGCAGGGAAAACGAAAAAGGCCTCCACAACCGCAAAGCCAAGCGAGAAAACGGATACCAGGGCGCGTTGCTCGGCGTTGATAGCCAGAACGTAAATCAAAATGCCGATGGAAAGCATTTTGGCAATGCTCACCCAGGCTAAAATCAGAAAGCGGTGTCTGGCCTCGGCAAAATACGGATTAACGTCGGAAATGCCCGTAATGCCTGCCGCCAGCAAAAAGTAGCCCACGGCATCGGGCAAAACGTCCACAACCGAAAGATTGGGGTTGCAGAGGAACAAAAGTCCTACCGCGACCAAGGAAAAGGAGAAAAATCTCTTCAAGGAGAGAGTAGACATAGGTTTTCCTTTCAAAAAGCAAGAGGCTGCTTTATTTTTTGTTTTGTGTCTTGCGCTCGGCGCGACGGCGCGCGGCCTCCTCCTTGCGCGCCAGGGTCTTTTCGTCCTGCTTGTCCTCCCAGGCGTGAATCCTGTTGATAAAGGAAAAACGGGAGGGAGCGCGCGCCATATCCTCATCGCCCTCCAAGCAAATCCAAACGTAGCATTCAAAGAAAAGCTTGGCGTTCAAGAAGGTATAAACGAGGCAGTAAAGGAAATAGAAGAGGGAAAGCCACATCAAAAAGACGCTGAGGCTTTTGAAAACACCCGATGCGGTCATCACAACCTCAAAGAGCAGATAGATGACGGTGAAGATGCGGTTACGCAGGGCGCGCATATGCAAAACGGGAATGCCCGTTTCTGTGGCAATTTCCGAAACGCCTTGTAAAATGAGAAAGACGAGAACCGCCTTCAATAGCGCGGAAACGGGGGAGGTGTAGGTGGTAAAGGCAACGCTTTCCGCAAAAAAATTGAGAAGCACGCCAATGCGCTCACCAAACAGCACCAGGTGGAAAAGGGCCGCAGGAATGCCGAAATAAAAGGCAAGGCGAAAGCCCTTGGCGTATTTTGCAAGGGTAACAAGCCCCAAAAGCATCAGCGAGAGCGCAAAAACGTCCGTAAATTCGGAATAGGCGACGTTAAAGGTCAGCAAATAGCCGACGAACAAAAAACCGAAACCCATATTATTTTAACAAGTTGGGGTTTGCACCGCAACACTCCTTGTAACGTTTTCCGCTTCCGCAGGGACAGCGGTCGTTTCTGCCCGGCTTCTTTTCCGACTTGGCAGGCTTGGGCTTTTCTGCGGCGGCGCCTGCGCCGCGCGCGGAGGTTTCCTTCGCAACGGCAACGCGGCGAACAGGGTTCTGTCGGGGCTCAACCGTCAGAACGGCTCGCGCCGTCTGTTCTTGAATGTTTTCTACCATACAGTCGAACATCTGGCCGCCTTGAATGCGGAATTCGGTGATGGGATTTCTCTGCGCGTAGCCGTTAAGGCCAACGGAGCCCTTCAAATCGTCCATCTCGTCCAAGAAGTCCATCCAGTTGCGGTCAACGTTGCGTAAAAGAATCGCACGCTCAACCTCGCGGAAGATTTCCTCACCGAAGAGGGCCTGCTTTTCGGCGTATACGCGCTCAACGCCCGCCAAAAGCGCCTCGGCAATGTCATCAGCGCCCTTCGCCGTCTCTACAATGTCATCGGGCAGGGTCAAAACGCTGTGGTAATGGTCGATAAGCCCTTCCAGATTCCAAGTGCTTTTGTCGTCGCCTCCCAAAAACTCCGCGACCGTCTGGCGAATAGAGCCCTCTACCATTTTTTGAATGGTGGGGTGCAAATCCTCGCCGCAAAGCACTTGCATTCTCTGGCCGTAAATGACCGAGCGCTGCTCGTTCATCACGTTATCGTATTCCAAAACGTTCTTACGAATGGAAAAGTTCTTATCCTCAATGCGCTTCTGCGCCGTCTCAATCGAGCCCGACAAAATCGAAGCGCCAATGGGGGTGGTCTCTTCAAGACCGAGACGGGAAACAACGCCTGTAATGCGATCGCTGCCGAAAAGACGCATCAAATCGTCCTCTAAGGACAGGAAGAAGCAGGATTCACCGGGGTCACCCTGACGGCCCGAACGGCCGCGCAGCTGGTTGTCGATACGGCGGGATTCGTGCCGCTCGGTACCGAGAATAAAGAGACCGCCTGCCGCTTTGACCTTCTCGGCCTCGGGGGCAATCTCCTCCTTGTACTGCTTGTAAAGGCTCTCGTAAAGGGCGCGCGCCTCCAAGAGCGCCTCGTCCTTCGTTTCGGAAAAGCCGTTTGCCTCGGCAATGAGCGCCTCCTCAATGCCCTCTCGGCGCATTGCCGCCTTGGCCATATAGTCGGCGTTGCCGCCGAGCATAATATCCGTTCCGCGTCCTGCCATATTGGTGGAAATGGTAACGGCGCCGAGTTTACCCGCCTGGGCAACGATTTCGGCCTCTCTTTCGTGATACTTGGCGTTCAAAACGGTGTGCGGAATGCCAAGCCCCTTTAAGCGAGAGGACAGATGCTCGGATTTTTCAATCGAAACGGTGCCGACAAGAACGGGCTGGCCCTTCGCGTGACAAGCCTTGATTTGCTCAATAATAGCAAGCTCCTTGCCGCGCGCGGTGGTGAACACCATATCGTTGCGGTCAATACGGATCATCGGGCGATTGGTGGGAACCTCCACCACGTCCAAGGCGTAGATTTCCTTAAATTCGTTGTCCTCGGTCAAGGCGGTACCCGTCATACCCGAGAGCTTTTTATACATACGGAAATAGTTTTGGAAGGTGATGGTGGCAAGGGTGCGAGATTCTCGCTGAACGGTCACGCCCTCCTTGGCCTCGATGGCCTGGTGCAAGCCGTTGTTGTAGCGGCGGCCCGGCATCAATCGACCCGTAAAGGTGTCAACAATGATAATTTTTCCGTCCTTGATAACGTAATCCACGTCGCGCGTCATAATACCGTGGGCGCGAATGGCTTGGTTGATATGGTGGACAATTTCGTTATTTTCGGCATCGGAAAGGTTTTCGAGCTTGAAGAAGGCTTCTGCCTTGGCAATGCCGTTTTTGGTCAGAACAACCGTCTTGGCCTTTTCGTCTACGATATAGTCAGCCGAAACGTCATCCATATCCTCCTTGCTGTCGGTTTCCTTGATAACCAGCTTTTTCAAGCGGCGGGCAAATTTTTCGGCCTCGATATAAAGGTCGGAGGACTTTTCGCCCGTGCCGGAAATAATCAGAGGGGTTCTCGCCTCGTCAATCAGAATAGAGTCCACCTCGTCGACAATGGCAAAGTTATGGCCTCTTTGTACCATATTTTCCTTGTAAAGCGCCATGTTGTCGCGCAGGTAGTCAAAGCCGAACTCGTTGTTTGTGCCGTAGGTAATGTCGGCAGCGTAGGCCGCCTTTTTCTCATCGGGCGTCTGCCCGTGAACGACAAGGCCCGTGGAAAGACCCAAAAAGGCGTAAACCCGACCCATCTCCTCGCTGTCGCGCCGTGCCAGATAATCGTTAACGGTCACGATATGAACGCCTTTTCCCGAAAGGGCATTCAGATAGGCAGGAAGGGTGGCAACTAAGGTTTTACCCTCGCCCGTTTTCATTTCGGCAATACGGCCTTGATGCAGGAGAATACCGCCGAGCAGCTGCACGAAAAAGGGGCGCTTGCCTAAAACGCGCGCGTCTGCCTCTCGCACAGTGGCAAAGGCCTCAACCAGAATATCGTTCTCCGTCTCGCCTGCCAAAAGACGCGCCTGTAAGCGCGCCGTTTCGGCTTTCAGCTCCTCGTCGCTTTTCTGCTTGTAGGTCTCCTCCAAGGCGTCAATGGCTTCGGCAATGGGGCGAAGCTTCTTTATTTGCTTTTCGCTGTACGTGCCGAACAGTTTTTCGAGTAAGCCCATACTGTATCCTTTCTGAAAGGGGGATGCCCCCTTTGTCTTGCGTTTTTGCGCGCTCGCGCGCGTTATTTATACATCTTATAAAGTATACCATATTTATATGGTACAATGCAACCGTTTTTTTGTCGCTATAATGTGTCTATTTTGAAAACTCTGTCAAAGGACGGCCCGTCAGCTCTCATTTGCGGCGGTTTCGGCCCTTTGGCGCAAAAGATCCTTAATAACCTCGCCTGCCATTATCAAGCCCATTGCCGAGGGAACGAAGCTGCAAGAGCCAAGCCCCTCCTTGCCGCTCGGGCGGTTTTGGGAAAGGGTAGGCGGTTCCTCCGAATAGACCACCTTCAAGGCCTTCACACCCTGCTTTCGCAGCTCGGTACGCACAATGCGCGCCAGAGGGCAGGTCTTGGTTGCGTAAATATCCGCAACGCGAAAGGCGGAGGGGTCAGTCTTGTTGGCGGCGCCCATAGCGGAAATCAGGGGAACTCCGCTTTTTTCTGCCAGAACGGCAAGGGCCACCTTGGTAGAGAGGGTGTCAACGGCGTCAACCAGATAATCAAAGGCGGAAAGGTCAAGCGTCTTTAAGGTCTCGGGCGTAACAAACACGGCGTGCGTTTTTACGGTAATAGAAGGGTCAAGCGCCTCAATGTGCGCCCTTGCGGCCTCAACCTTGGGAGTGCCGAGTGTTGCGGGAAGGGCATAAAGCTGGCGGTTGAGATTGCTTTCGGTATACACGTCTCCGTCAAAAAGCGCAAGCGTGCCAATGCCCATACGCGCCAAGGCCTCCGTTGCGTAAGAGCCAACGCCGCCAAGACCGAAAACGGCCACACGCGCGCCGCGCAAAAGGAGAGTGGCGCCCTCCCCAAACAAAAGATCACTTCTTTGGTGTCTTTGGTTTTCCGTCATATCAATCTCCGTTCTGTCGCCATAGCGGCGGCACAAAAGGTTTCTGCCAAGGAACAAGTAACGCATTTCGGCGGCGTTCTTGCGCGCTTCGGCAGGAAAGCACGCGTTTTCCATTTCAGGAAAAATAAAAATGCTCAAAAAATGGCAAAAATCGTTGTCAAGGGGGTAAAACGTAGAAAATTCAGATTTTTGGAAAAAAGTTTTTTGGCCTGATTTTTTGGAAAATGTGGAAAACTATTGTGGAAAACTCGCGAGAAAGTCAAGCCGTGGTACACCTTTTGCCAAGTTATCCACAGAGTTTTCCACATTTTCAACAGGTTAAGAAAAAAATCTTTGAAAAATGCCCTGTTTGTGCGTTTTGCACAACATTGGCAAATAATGCCAATTAAGTGGAAAAAAAAGGAAAAAAATTGGAAGGAAAAACGCCTTTTTTCTTTCCGGTTTTGGAAAAAACAGAAACAAAGGCGTTGGGGAAATTCTTGCCCGAAGGGGAAAAAACGGGATATGCAAAAGGCCGAAGATAAAATAGGGGAGAAGTCGAAGTCAGCTCGGCGGCCTTTGTCGGTAAACCGCTCTTCGCTTCAAGACGCCTTTTGCTTAACGGTGCTTGCGCGAGGGGCGCGCCCGCTTGCCCGATGCCTGCTTCGGCGCCACGCCGTAGCTCTCGCTTTTGGCCGAGGCGGTGGCTTTTTTGCGCGGAAAGGCCGTTTCTGCCCGTACAGGTGCAGACGGGGCGCCTCTTTCCTTGCGCGGCTTGCTTGCCGCGGCCTCCTTTTTGGAGCGCGCGGTCTTTGCGGGAATATACTGTCCTCCAAAGGTGTGCTTGCCCTCGGTGCGAGGACGGGCAGGCTCGTGCTTGCCGCCTCCTGCGCTGACAAGACAGTCAGGGCCGCTTCCAATCAAATCTTCTCGGTGGGCAAGGCGAAGCGCCTCGCGCACCAAGGGGGCGTTTTCAGGGCGCGCATATTGCAAAAGAGCGCGCTGCATCTGCTTTTCCTTATAGTCGCGCGGAACGTAAATCTTCTCGTTGGTTAAGGGGTTGATGCCCGTATAGTAGGCAACGGTGGAAACGGTGCCGGGGGTGGGATAAAAGTCCTGCACCTGCTCGGGCGCGTATCCGTATTTTTTAAGCCAGAGCGCAAGCTCCACAGCGTCCTTCATCGTTGAGCCGGGGTGGCTTGACATCAGATAGGGAACGAGATACTGCTCCAAGCCGTATTCCTTGCAAAGCGCAAAGTATTTGCGGCGAAAATCCTCGTAAACGGCAATGTTCGGCTTGCCCATGGCATTTAAAACGCCAAGGGAGCAATGCTCGGGGGCAACCTTCAGCTGTCCACTGACGTGGTGGGAAACGAGCTGGCGGAAGAAGGCGGGGTTTTTGTCCTGCATCAGATAGTCAAAGCGAATGCCCGAGCGGATAAAGACCCGCTTTACCTTGGGAAGCGCCTCTATTTTTTTCAGCATAGCGGCGTAAGCCTCGTGAGTGACCTCAAGCTGTGGGCAGGGCTTGGGCGCCAGACATTTGCGGTTGGCGCAAACGCCTGCTGTCAGCTGCTTTTGGCAGGAGGGGCCGCGGAAATTGGCGGTTGGGCCGCCAACGTCGTGAATGTAGCCCTTGAAATCGGGCATTTCCGTGATAAGCTTCGCCTCGCGCAATACGCTCTCCTCGCTGCGCGCGCGCACCTCGCGCCCCTGATGAAAGGCAATCGCGCAAAAGTTGCAGGCGCCGAAGCAGCCGCGGTTGTGGGTGATGGAAAACTTGACCTCCGCAATGGCGGGCACACCGCCATCCTTTTCGTACATCGGGTGATAGGTGCGCGCGTAGGGAAGCGCGTAAACGGCATCAAGCTCCTCTTGGGTGAGCGGAGGCATCGGGGGATTCTGCACCAGCATCTTATCCCCGTAATATTCGATAACCGCGCGGCCACGCACCGAGTCGGTGTTGCGGTATTGCAGAGCGAAGCACTTGGCGTACAGCTCCTTGTTTTCCTTGATTTCATCGTAATCATAGGTTTCGATGGCCTCAAAGGGAAGCCCCTCGCCGCGCTTGGCGAGAAAAACCGTTCCGCGCACGTCACGGATTTTTTTGATGGGAACGCCCTTGTCGAGCAGATGGGCAATGCGCCGCAAAATGTTTTCGCCCATACCGTAGGTTAAAATATCGGCGCGGCTGTCAACCAGCACGGAGCGGCGCACACGGTCATCCCAGTAGTCATAATGGGCAAAGCGGCGCAAGGAGGCTTCAAGACCGCCGATGATGATAGGGACGTCGCCATAGGCCTCGCGGATGCGGTTGCAGTAGACGATAACTGCGCGGTTGGGGCGAAGCCCTGCCTTGCCGCCTGGAGAATAGTAGTCGTCGCCGCGGCGCTTTTTGGAAACGGTGTAATGCGCCACCATAGAGTCCACGTTGCCGCCCGAGACCAAAAAGCCGAGCCGCGGTCTTCCAAAGCGTCGGAAATCCTCCGCAGAGCGAAAATCGGGCTGCGCTAAAATCGCGATGCGAAAGCCCTCGGCCTCAAGCACGCGCGAGATGATGGCAACGCCAAAGGAGGGGTGATCCACGTAGGCATCACCCGTGACGTATACAAAGTCAACGGAGTCCCAGCCGCGTTCTCTTACGTCCTCGACTGAAACGGGGAGAAAGGAGGGAGAGCTTTTCATAAAAATCCTTTCCTCCGCGCTGCGCTATGGCAGGGCGGAAAACAGTAGCCCTTTTTTGCGGAAAAGGGGAAAATAGGAAAAAGTTGCGCGCGAGGGCGCAACTTTTTATCGTTATTGGAGCGTAAAGGCGTCAATATCCACCTCAACCTGCTCGGAGGAGGCCATATTACGAAGGTTGGCCCTTCTTGTTTCAATTTCGTTGTCGCCGATGATGAGGGTGTATGCCGCCCCAATCTTGTCGGCGTATTTCATTTGTGCTTTCAAGCTTCTGCCAACCAAATCGCACTCGGCGTACACGCCCTCGCGGCGCAGTCTTGCCACGATGGAAAGCGCGTGCGTCTGGGCAGCCTCGCCCAGAGAAGCCACGTAAAGACGGGGCTTGACGGGGGCAACGGGGTCAATACCGTGCTGCTTCAGGGCAAGAATCAAGCGAGTCAGACCCATGCCGAAGCCAATGCCCGAAAGCGCAGGACCGCCCAAGGATGCCACAAGCCCATCGTAACGGCCACCGCCGCAGACGGTGCTTTGCGCGCCGATGCCCTCGGCCACAAATTCAAATACCGTGCCCGTATAATAGTCAAGGCCGCGCACGATGGAGGAATCTATCACGTAGGGAATTTCCATCGCGTCAAGGCTGCGAAGAAGTGCCTTGAAATGCGTGTCACACTTCTCGCAAAGCGACTCTACCGTTTTGGGCGCCTCCTTGGCAATGGCGGCGCAGGTGGGCACCTTGCAGTCCAAAAGACGCAAGGGGTTTCTTTCAAATCTGTCGCGGCAGGTCTCGCAAAGGGTGGGAAGCTTGTCCGCAAAATAGTCGGTCAAGGCCTTTTTGTAGGTGGGTCTGCAGTCGGCACAGCCGATGGAATTCACGTGCAAAGTCACGAACTTATCAAGACCCAAGCGGCGCAAAACCGAGAAGGCAAGAGAGATTACCGTTGCGTCTGCGGAAGCGGTCTCAGCGCCGAACATCTCAACGCCGAACTGGAAAAACTCTCTCGAACGGCCTGCCTGGGGCTTCTCATGGCGGAAGCAGCTCATAATGTAGTAATATTTCTGGGGCATAGCATCGCCGTATTTGCCGTTTTCGATCAAGGCGCGCACCGTACCTGCCGTGCCCTCGGGGCGCAGAGAAATGCTGTCCTCTCCGTCCATAAAGGTATACATTTCTTTCTGCACAACGTCCGTGGTGTTGCCGACGCCGCGCACGAAAAGCTCGGTAAGCTCAAAGGTGGGCAGGCGGATTTCGCCAAAGCCGCACTTTTCCGCTTCCTCGCGCATAATGCCCTCAATATAACGGAAAAGGGGTGTTTCGTCGGGAAGAATGTCCATCGTTCCCTTAATCTTCTGTATCATAGTCGTACCTTTCTTTCTTTTATACGGTTTGTTCGTTTTTCAAGACTTCCTCAAAGGCGCCCTCGTGCGTTGCCTCCAAAAGCGCGGAAAGCCGCGCCTCGTCTGCTATGTGAAAGAGCGCGCCAAGCACCGCCTCAAAGCCCGTTGCGGCGCGGTAATCGGCCACCCTTGCGTGCTTTGGCGCGTGTAGCCCCTTATGGTTATAGGCGCGGCGGCGCACCCCTTCCTCCCATTCGGTCAGAAGCGGAAGCATTTTTTCCGCGCGCAAGGCCTGCGCCTCTGCGGTAACGAAGGAGAGGGAAAGACGGTTAAGCTCGCCCGCGTGAGAAATGCCCGCGGCAACCAGCCGCTTGCGTACGTAAAGAGAATATACAGCGTCGCCAAGATAGGCCAAGGCCATCACGGAGGGCAGAGAAGAGCCCAATTCTTTCTTTGTGTTTATCGTGTCCATAAAAACCGCCTTTTTGCTTTTAAAAAGCGTGCTTATCAATGTTATATTATAATAGATTTCACCATTTTTGTCAATAGCACGGGGCGCCTTTGCAGAAGAATTTTCACTTGTGCTCGGCTACCCGAAAATATATCAAAAAAACCGTCGATTCCCATTGACCTACACGCCCTTTTGGTGTATAATACTAAAATGGGATTTAATGGGGACACCCCCTTCTTGCATAAAAGAAAAGGAAAGGAATCGTTATGCTGAAAAGACTTGCCGCCAGTATCAGAGAATACAAGAAAAAATCCATTCTGACACCGATTTTGGTGTCGGTTGAGGTAATAATGGAATGTCTTATTCCTTTTATTATCGCCACCCTTGTCACCGAGGTGGAGGGAACGAGCCACGCAGGCTTTACCCACCTTGTGTTTGAAGGAATTTTGAGACAGACGCTGCCCGAGGGAAGCTCCCTTTCGGTCATCGTGTTTTACGGCTGTCTTTTGATTGTGATGGCGTGCATCTCGCTATTGTTTGGCACCTTGGCGGGTATGACGGGAGCAGACGCCTCCTGCGGCTTTGCCAAAAATCTGCGGCATGATCTCTTTGAAAAGGTTGAGAGCTTTTCCTTCTCCAATGTCGATAAGTTTTCCACCGCCTCTCTCGTGACGCGCCTGACCACTGACGTTGCCAACGTGCAAATGGCCTTTATGATGCTGATTCGCGTTGCCGTGCGTTGCCCCTTTATGCTGATTTTTTCCCTTGTGATGTCCTTCGTTATGGGCGGCAAAATGGCGCTGATCTTCGTTGCCGTTGTGCCCTTCCTCGGCGTTGTGCTTTTTTCCATCATTCATAAGGTGATGCCCCTCTTCCGCCGCGTTTTTCGCAAGTACGATAAGCTTAACGAGTCGATAGAGGAGAACATTCGCGGAATGCGCGTTGTCAAATCCTTCGTCCGCGAGGATTACGAGAAGGAGAAATTTGATGCGGCGGCCTCTGACGTAAAGAACGATTTTACCCGCGCGGAGAAGATTCTGGCCCTGAACGGCCCCGTAATGCAGCTTTGCCTGAACACCGTGATGATTTTCACCCTGCTTTTCGGCTCGTATCTGATTATCACCACCTCGGGCGTTGCCTTTAACGTGGGTAAGCTTTCGGCACTTTTGACCTACGGCTTCCAGATTTTGTTCAGCTTGATGATGGTCTCGGTCGTGTTCGTCACCATCACGATGTCCTTGGAGTCTGCGCGCCGCATTAGCGAGGTTTTGAGCGAGGAGCCTGCCTTGAAGAGCCCCGAGGCACCCCTTACGACCATGAAGGACGGGTCTGTTGACTTTGAAAACGTCAGCTTCCGTTATTCCGAGAAGGCCGAGAAAAACGCATTGTCGAACGTGAATCTCCATATTCGGTCAGGCGAAACGGTGGGCATTCTGGGTGGCACGGGAACGGCCAAAACAACCCTGATACAGTTAATCAGCCGCCTTTATGACGCCACGGAGGGCGAGGTTTTTGTCGGCGGCGAAAACGTTAGAAAATACGAGCTTTCCTTCCTGCGCGACAGCGTTGCGGTGGTCTTGCAGAAGAACCTGCTTTTCTCCGGCACGATAAAGGAAAATTTGCGTTGGGGCAATCCCAACGCCACGGACGAGGAGCTGATAGAGGCCTGTAAGATGGCAGAGGCGCACGAGTTCGTTTCCTCCTTCCCCGATGGGTACGATACCTATATTGAGCAGGGCGGAAGCAATGTTTCGGGTGGCCAAAAGCAGCGACTTTGTATTGCCCGTGCGCTTTTGAAAAAGCCGAAAATTCTGATTTTGGATGACTCCACCTCGGCCGTTGATACCAAAACGGATGCGATGATTCGAAGCGCCTTGAAGACCTATATGCCCGAAACCACCAAAATCATCATTGCACAGCGCGTAGCAAGCGTAATGGATGCAGACAAGATTTTGTGGATGGACGGTGGCAGGGTTGCCTATATGGGAACGCACGAGGAGCTGCTTGCCGTCTCGCCCGAATACCGTGAAATTTATGAATCCCAGTGTAAAACGAATTGAGAAGGGGGGAAGACCGTGAAAAATACAACACAAAAGCAAACGAAAAAAGGAACGGTTCTGCGCCTTTTGCGCCTCCTTTTCGGATTTTACCCCGTTCTTCTGCCCGTGGCGCTCATTCTCATTGTTACGCAGGCGGCGGTGGGCGCGATGCCCTCGCTCTTTATGAACCGAGTGATTGACCTGATAGACGGCGCGCTGAAAAACGGAACGCCCTATGCCGAGGTCAGCCCCGCGATTCTTAGCGTGGTCTTGGTTCTGGTTGCTCTGTACGCCGCTTCTCTGGTCGCCAACTTCGTCCAAACGAGACTGATGGCCGTTATCACCCAGGGCTTTCTCTACAAGATGCGTAAGAAGATGTTTAACGGAATGCAGAATCTTCCCATTCGCTACTTTGATACCCACAAAAGCGGCGATGTGATGTCCTATTACACCAACGATATTGACACCTTGCGCCAGATGGTTTCCCAAAGCCTTCCCCAGCTTCTGATTTCCGCAGTCACCATTTTGACCGTGTTCAGCATTATGCTGTATTTCTGTCTCTGGCTTGCGCTTTTGGTGGTAGCAGGGGTTGTCCTGATGACCGTTTTGTCACGCAAGGTTGGCGGCGGTAGCGCCAAATATTTCGTTCGTCAGCAGATGGCCATCGGTAAAACGGAGGGCTTTATCCAGGAAATGATGAACGGACAGAAGGTTGTCAAGGTGTTCTGTCACGAAAAGGAAAGCCTTGCCGACTTTGACAAAATCAACGATGCGCTTTTTGAGGATTCCCGCCGCGCCCATCGGTACGCCAACGTGCTGATGCCGCTTTTGAATAACGTGGGCAATATTCTTTATGCGCTCGTTGCCATCGTGGGCGGTACGCTTCTGGTAACGAATGCGCCGAACGTCAGCCTCTCGGGGCTCTCCATCAGCATTGCCGTTATCGTGCCCTTCCTCAATATGACAAAGCAGTTCTCGGGCAACGTTAGCCAGGTTTCTCAGCAAATCAACTTTATCGTGATGGGCCTTGCGGGCGCCAACCGCGTTTTCACGCTTTTGGACGAGGAGCCCGAAACGGACGAGGGCTATGTGACCTTGGTAAACGCCAAGGAGGAAAACGGCGTTTTGACCGAGAGCGAACAGCGCACGGGGCTTTGGGCTTGGCGCCATCCCCATTCCGAAACGGGCACCGTCACCTATACCAAGCTTGAGGGCGACGTGCGCCTCTTCGGCGTTGACTTCGGCTACACACCCGAGAAAATTGTTCTGCACGATGTGGACGTGTACGCAAAGCCGGGCCAAAAGGTTGCCTTTGTTGGCGCAACGGGAGCGGGCAAAACCACCATTACCAATCTGATAAACCGCTTTTACGATATTGATGACGGTAAGATTCGGTACGATGGCATCAATATTAACAAAATCAAAAAGGCAGACCTGCGTCGGTCTATGGGCATCGTGTTGCAGGACACCAATCTCTTTACGGGAACGGTGATGGAAAACATCCGCTACGGTCGCTTGGATGCCACCGACGAGGAATGTAAGGACGCGGCGCGCTTGGCAGGGGCAGACGATTTTATCACCCGCTTGCCCGAGGGCTACGCGACGGTATTGCACCAAAACGGCGCCAACCTCTCCCAAGGCCAGCGCCAGCTGATAGCCATTGCCCGTGCCGCTGTGGCGGCGCCTCCCGTGATGATTTTGGACGAGGCGACCTCCTCCATTGACACGCGCACCGAGGCTGTGGTGCAGCAGGGTATGGATAACTTGATGAAGGGAAGAACGGTTTTCGTTATTGCCCACCGCCTTTCCACCGTCCGTAACTCCGATGTCATTATGGTTTTGGAGAAAGGGCGCATCATCGAGCGCGGTAACCACGAGGCGCTTCTTGCCGAAAAGGGAAAATATTATCAGCTCTATACGGGTGCCTTTGAGCTGGAATAAAGCAAAAAAGCAAAAAGAAACAGCATCTTTCCCTGCGTCCGAAGGGACGCAGGGCTTTTTTGCGCCAAAAGACACGAAAAAAACAAAAAACTATTGCAAAAATGAAAAAAATGGTATATACTAATCGTAGCGGGAGGCTTCCCGTCGGACGATGAAGAAAAATATCGCCTGTTAGCTGCGTCAAAGAGAGCCGAGCTTGGTGTGAATCGGTACGCGCGCGGGTGTTTCCGTTTCCGAGTCCTCGGCGATGAGTCGAATATAGCGCAAGAGAATCTTGCCGACAAAGAGGCTTTTACAAGCAATATGGGTGGCACCGCGGAGAAATCCGTCCCATAAATACGGGGCTTTTTTTATTTTTAAAAAGAAAAGGATGGGTATACTATGTTAGACATTCGCTTTGTCAGAGAAAATCCTGAGGCAGTAAAGGAGAATATTCGCAAAAAATTCCAGGACGCCAAGCTTCCCTTGGTGGACGAGGTGATTGCACTTGATGCGGATTATCGCCGCTATAAGCAGGAGGGAGATGCCCTGCGTGCCAACCGCAACAAGCTCTCCAAGCAAATCGGCGCCCTGATGGGTCAGGGCAAGCGTGACGAGGCCGAGGAGGTTAAGAAGCAGGTAGCGGCCGAGGCTGCGCGTCTTGCCGAGGGCGAGAAAAAGTGCGAGGCGTTGGAGGCAGAAATCAAGCGCATTATGATGACCCTGCCCAACATCATCGACGAGTCGGTGCCCGTTGGTAAGGACGATTCCGAAAACGTTGAGGTAGAGCGCTTCGGTGAGCCTGTTGTGCCCGACTTCGACATTCCCTATCATACCGATATTATGGAGCGCTTCCTTGGCATTGATTTGGAATCTGCGCGCCGCGTGGCAGGAAACGGCTTCTATTATTTGATGGGCGACATCGCGCGCTTGCACTCCGCCGTGATTTCCTACGCCCGTGACTTTATGATTGAAAGAGGCTTCACCTATTGCGTGCCGCCCTTTATGATTCGCGCTGACGTGGTAACGGGCGTTATGTCCTTTGCCGAGATGGATGCGATGATGTATAAGATTGAGGGCGAGGACCTCTATCTTATCGGTACCTCCGAGCATTCGATGATTGGTAAATTTATCGACCAGATAGTGCCCGAGGCAGACCTGCCCCAAACGCTGACGAGCTATTCTCCCTGCTTCCGCAAGGAAAAGGGCGCGCACGGCATCGAGGAGCGCGGCGTTTACCGTATTCACCAGTTTGAAAAGCAGGAAATGATTGTGGTTTGTAAGCCCGAGGAATCGAAGGCCTGGTTTGACGTGCTTTGGAAGAACACCGTTGACCTTTTCCGCTCTCTTGACATTCCCGTTCGTACCTTGGAATGCTGCTCGGGTGACCTTGCCGACTTGAAGGTTAAGTCTGTGGACGTGGAGGCTTGGTCTCCCCGTCAGAAGAAGTACTTTGAGGTGGGAAGCTGCTCCAACCTTGGTGATGCACAGGCAAGACGCCTGCGTATTCGCGTAAAGGGCGAAAACGGCAACTACCTGGCCCACACGCTGAACAACACCGTTGTGGCACCTCCCCGTATGCTGATTGCATTTTTGGAGAATAATCTTTGTGAGGACGGCTCTGTGAAGATTCCCGTGGCACTGCGCGCATATATGGGCGGCGCAGAGAAGCTTATCCCCAAGAAATAATCGCACCTTGAACAGAACTCGTTTAAAGGGGCAAATTGGGTATCTGCTTCGCTTAAAATCCATTTGAACAGAAAGGAGTTCCTATGAACGTTTGTGTGTACGGCGCTTCGAGCAGCGCCATTGATAGCGTTTACATTCAAGAGGTCGAAAGGCTTGGTGAGGTGATAGCCGAAAGAGGACACGGTGTTGTCTTCGGCGGCGGTGCCTCCGGCTGTATGGGCGCGGCTGCCCGTGGGGCGCGCCGCCGCGGTGGCGCGGTGCTTGGTATTGCCCCCACCTTCTTTAACGTAGACGGTGTGCTCTTTCCCGATTGCACCGAATTTATTTCCCCCGAAACGATGCGCGAGCGCAAAAAGCTTTTGGAGGACAAATCCGATGGCTTCGTTATCACCCCCGGTGGCATTGGCACCTACGATGAGTTTTTTGAAATCCTCACCTTAAAGCAGCTTGGCCGCCACAATAAGCCCATCGTTATCTTCAACGTAAACGGATATTATAATCCGATGCTTGCTATGCTTGCCGATGCGATGGATAAGAGCTTCGTAATGGAAAGCGTAGGAGAGCTTTACGTAGTCTTGACCGATGCCGAAGCGGTCGTTCGTTATATTGAGGAATACGATGAGCCGCAGCGCGAGGTTAACTTCTACAAGAAGGTCTGATGCGTCCTGAACGAAAAAACAAAAGAAAAATTCCGAAAAGTGCTTTCGGAATTTTTCTTTTTTTATTCCTTTCGTTTGTCACTTTTTTGCGAAAAAAGTCTTTACACGAAGGGGGTTAATATGATATAATATTATAATAATATTAGTAGGCGCTTGAAGGGGTAAACACCCCTCTTCCGTAAGAAGCAGGCGCAAAAGGAAAATCTATGACGAAATTACCCGACGTAACGGTGCAAGAAGCACGGACTGCCGTTTTGGCATATACCGCCCGAGAAAAGAGCGAGGGAAAAGAGCCAAAGGCCTTTGTTCTCACCTTCGGTTGTCAGCAAAACGAGGCGGATAGCGAGAAGCTGCGCGGTCTTTGCAACGAGATGGGATACGGCGTTGCCGACAGTCCCGAGGAAAGCGATTTGATTTTGGTTAACACCTGTGCCATTCGTGAGCACGCGGAATTGAAGGCGCTTTCCACCGTTGGCCGATACAAGCATATCAAGGAAAAAAATCCCGATTTGATAATAGGCGTTTGCGGCTGTATGACGGCGCAGGGCCACAGGGTTGAGGAAATCAAGCATCGGTATCCCTACGTGGATTTTACGATGGAGCCTGCCGCTATGGGAAGGCTGCCGCTTTTGGTCTATACGGCCTTGCAGCGTGGTCGCCGCCTCTTTTTGCTTGATGAAGGGGAGGATTTCTTGGAGGGCTTGCCCATCTCTCGCGCGGTCTCGCACAGGGCTTGGGTTAGCATTATGTACGGCTGCAACAATTTCTGCTCCTACTGCATCGTGCCTTACGTGCGCGGCAGAGAAAGAAGCCGCGAAAGCCGCTATATCATCGAAGAGGTAAAGGCCGTTTTGCGCGACGGCGCCAAGGATATCACGCTTTTGGGGCAGAACGTCAATTCCTATCGAAGCGATATGGATTTTGCCGACCTGCTTGAAGCGCTGGATAAGCTTGAGGGCGAGTTCGTTTTGCGCTTTATGACCAGTCACCCTAAGGACGTTTCGCCGCGCTTGCTCTCGGTGCTTGCAAGAGCAAAGCACGTAGAGCCGCATTTTCACCTTCCCTTGCAGTCGGGAAGCGACCGCATTTTAAAGAAAATGAACCGCCATTACGACAAGGCGCACTATCTTTCCGTGGTGCGCGCCTTGCGTGAAATAAACCCCGACATCGTATTAACGAGCGATATTATCGTCGGCTTCCCCGAAGAAACGGAGGAGGACTTTGCCGAAACCCTCGAAATTTTAAAGGAGGTGCGCTTCGACAGCGTCTTTTCCTTCATTTACTCCGCAAGAAAGGGTACGCCTGCCGCTTCTATGGAAAATCAGGTGCCGCCCGAGGTGCAAAGCGAGCGCTTTGAGCGCCTTCTTGCCTTGCAAGCGGATATCAGCCGCGAGAGAAACGAGGGCTATCTTGGCAAAACGGTGCGCGTGCTTATCGACGCACCCTCGAAAAACGGAAAAGAAAATATGTATAGCGGCCGAACGGACGGCGGAAAGCTCGTTCATATGGAGGCAACGCCCGAGGACGTTGGGCAGTTTGTCACGGTGAAAATCGAATCGGTTGCCTCTTTTGCGATGCAGGGCGTTATCCTGCGCTGAACACGAAAACGAATGAAAAGAAATGGAGATAAAACAATGAGAACGGTTGAAGAATGTGCCAAGCTTCTTGGCGAGGCTATTGCCAATGACGAGGCGGTTAAGGCCTTTAACGGTGCCAAGGCGGCCTTTGAAGGAGATAAGGATTTGCAGGAGGCTATTCGTGAATATAACGTGCAGCGTATGCTCTTGGGTCAGGAGTTCACCAAGGGGGCAGACGCGCAGGATGCCGAGCTGATTGCGCGCTTGCAGGCGAGAATTGACGAGCTGTATAAAAAGGTCACCGAGTCGGATGCCTTTATTCTGTATAATCAGACCCAGGAGGGTGTTAATGCTTTGATGCAAAAAGTTAACTCCGACATCAACTTTTACGCCTTCGGCGAGCGCCCCTGCACCCACGATTGCTCCAGCTGCTCTGCCGACTGCGCTTCCAAAAAATAATCCTGACGAAAGGGTCAAGAGCCAATGGCTGAGGTAATCCAGAAAAGACGGGAGCTTGCCTCCCCCTCTCCGATGATGGAGCAGTACTTTGCCGTCAAGGACAAGTACGACGATTTTATTTTGATGTATCGCTTGGGCGATTTCTTCGAATGCTTTTTTGAGGACGCAATGGTGGCCTCGGAGGTTTTGGAGCTGACGCTGACGGGGCGCGATTGCGGAGAAGGAAAGCGCGCGGCGATGTGCGGCGTTCCCTTCCACAAGGCAGACCTTTACATCGGCAAGCTGGTGGAAAAGGGCTATAAGGTTGCCGTTTGTGAGCAAACGGAGGACCCTGCCGCCGCAAAGGGCTTGGTCAAGCGAGAGGTTGTGCGCGTTGTAACGCCGGGAACGGTGACGGACGGCACGCTTCTCAATGACAGAAGCAACAACTTCCTTTGCGCTCTTTGTTACACGCCCACCGCGCTCGGCGTTGCCTTTGCGGATATTTCCACAGGCCAGATATACGCCACGGAGCTTTCGGGCGAAAATGTGACGGGCAGACTGCGTAACGAGCTGTTTGCCTATTCTCCGAGCGAGATTCTTTTGAACATAGCCGCCTCCAAGATGGGCGAGGCGGGCGTCTTTGCCAAAGAATTTTGTCACGCCGTTCTGACAGACAAGCGAGAAGAGCTTTTTGATGAAAAGCAGGCCGCGCGTATGACAGACGAGTATCTTGGCCGTCAGCGCGAGAGCATTACCTCGTCCTCCGTCTTGTCGGCGGTCGGTGCTTTGCTTGCCTACATTCGCGAAACCCAGATGTGCGCCCCCTCCTTCGTGCGCGAGCTGACGGTTTATAGCGAGGGGCAGTATATGGAGCTGGATTTCAGCACCAGACGCAATCTTGAGCTGGTAGAGAACCTGCGCAGCAAGGAAAAGCGCGGCTCTCTCCTTTGGGTGCTTGACAGAACCAAAACGGCAATGGGTGCGCGCACCTTGCGCTCTTGGGTCTTGAAGCCTCTGCTTTCCGTTCCCGCGATTTTGGCGCGTGAGGAGGCCGTCTGTGCCTTCGCAGATAGATTTTTGGCAAGAGAGGATACCAGAGGTATTCTTTCTTCCATTCCCGATTTGGAGCGTCTGACGGCCAAGGTGGCCTACGGAACGGCATCTGCAAGGGATTTGCGCGCCATTGCACAAGGGCTTTCCTATCTTCCTGCCTTGAAGGCACAGTTCGCCTCCTTGAGCGGCGCGCGTATGCAAGCGCTCGCCTCGGATATGGACGCCTTGGAGGACGTCTATGCGATGATAGATGCCGCGATTGACGAAAATCCACCCTTCTCCGTGCGAGAGGGCGGTATGATACGCAAGGGCTACAATGAGGACGTAGACTATCTGCGCGCCATCTTTAACAACGCATCGGGCTGGAAGGAGGAAATCGAGGCAAGGGAAAAGGAGGCCACGGGCATCAAAACCTTGCGCGTGGGCTACAACCAGGTGTTCGGCTACTATATCGAGGTGTCGAAGCTTGCCTCTGCCCAGGTTCCCGACAGATACATTCGCAAGCAGACCTTAACCAACTGTGAGCGTTACATAACCCAGGAATTGAAGGAAATGGAGTCCACCATTCTTGGCGCCGAGGACAAGCTCTGCGCCTTGGAATACTCCATCTTTAACGAAATCCGAATGGCCGTTGCCGCCCTTTCCGAGCGTATACAAAAAACGGCGGCCATCGTGGGCGAGGCAGATGTGTACGCCTCCTTGGCAGAGGTGGCGGTGGAAAACCGTTACGTTTGCCCCACCATCATGCAAAACGGCGGCATTGAAATCAAGGATGGGCGCCATCCCGTTGTGGAAAAATTCGTGCAGGACAGCTATTTCGTGCCAAACGATACCCTGCTTGACGGTAAGGACAACCGCCTTATGCTGATAACGGGGCCCAATATGGCGGGTAAATCCACCTATATGAGACAGGTGGCCTTAATCACCATTATGGCGCAAATCGGCTCCTTCGTGCCTGCCGCCTCGGCAAGCCTTGGCATTGTCGACAAGGTGTTTACCCGTGTCGGCGCATCGGACGATTTGGCATCGGGACAGTCCACCTTTATGCTGGAAATGACCGAGGTGGCGCACATTCTGAAAAACGCCACCGCGCGCTCGCTTATCGTGTATGATGAAATCGGCAGAGGCACCTCTACCTATGACGGTATGTCTATCGCCCGCGCCGTTGCCGAGTATACGCTGAGCAAGAAAATCGGCGCCAAAACGCTGTTTGCCACCCACTATCACGAGCTGACCGTGTTGGAGGACGAGGCAGAGGGTGTAGTCAATTACAACATCGCCGCCAAGAAAAAGGCAGACGGCATTGTTTTCCTGCGTAAAATCGTGCGCGGAGCAACGGACGATAGCTACGGTATTGACGTGGCTAAGCTTGCCGGTGTGCCGAACGAGGTTATTAACCGCGCGCGCAAAATTCTCTGTGCGATTGAAGAGGGGAAGGACGCGCCCGCCTTGGCAGGAAGCAAAGCGCTCGTGCCCTTGGCCGAGGAGCCCGATATGCTATCCATGCTGGAGGACACCGAAGCGGCCGCCGTTGCAAAGAGGCTAAGAGAAACGGACGTCAACGTTCTGACACCCATTGAGGCGATGAATCTGCTCTACGAGCTGAAAAAATCTCTTACCTGAAAAATGTAAACAATTATTGACAAAAAGAAAGGAGCACGCAAATGGCAAAAATCAATCAACTCAGCTTTGAGGTGGCCAATTTGATTGCGGCAGGCGAGGTGGTAGACAGACCCTCCTCGGTAGCCAAGGAGCTGCTTGAAAACGCCATTGACGCCGGGGCGACACAAATCACGCTGGAAATTAAAAACGGCGGCGTTTCCTTTATGCGCGTGGCAGATAACGGATGCGGCATTGAAAAAGAGGATTTGCCCGTTGCCATTCGCCGCCACGCCACCAGTAAAATTAAGGGCTCCGAGGATTTGGATGCGATTGCAACCCTCGGCTTCCGCGGTGAAGCCCTTGCCGCCATCGCGGCAGTTTCCACCCTGACCATCATCACCAAGACCAAGGAGAACGAGTGCGGCTTTATGCTGACGGCCGTTGCAGGAAGCGAGGTTGAGGTTTCAGAGGTCGGTTGTGCCGATGGCACAACGGTGACGGTGGAGGGACTCTTTGATAACGTACCGGCGCGGCGCAAGTTCTTGAAGAAGGACGCCACCGAGACCCAAGCGGTTGCCGCCCTTGCCGAGCGCATTGCGCTCTCGCGCCCCGATATTGCCGTTACCTTCATTGCAGACGGGCGCCGCCGCTTCGTTACCCCGGGAGACAGCAATCTGCTGCATACCCTGTATGCTTTGTACGGCAGAGAATTTGCCTCGCGGCTACTGGAAGCCAAGGCAACGCTTGGTAGCGTCACCGTTGCAGGCTACACGGGGCTTCCCGACAATGCGCGCGGCACGCGCTCCTATCAGCATATCTTCGTCAACGGGCGTTACGTGCACAGCAAAACGGCCACGGCCGCGATAGAGCGCGCCTATACCTCGTATATGGCGCCCGAAAAATTCCCCGTTTGCGCCCTGTTTATCACCGTTCCCGTCAATACGGTGGACGTCAATGTTCATCCGGCAAAGCTTGAGGTCAAGTTTGCAGACGAGCGCACCGTTTTTGAGGCGGTGTATTACGCCTTGCGTGATGCGCTGACAAACGCAACCCAGCGCCCCGAAATGCACTTAACCAAGCAAAGCGAAAGAGAGCGCTTAACCAAGCAGTTTGCCGAGGGTGATAAGGGAGAGCAGCTCTCCTTTGATGGCGTTTCGCGCCCAAGCGCGCCGCAAGCCCCCGCACCGCGTGCCGAAGCACCAAGTGCCAAGCCCTCGCCTGCCGTCTCGGCAGACCCCGAGCGCTCCTATGGGCAGGCCGCAGGCGGCGTCAGCCCTACGCGCGCGTACGGACAAAGTGCCGCCTCTGTGCCGCACCCGACAAACCGTGAAACCTTAACCCCTGCCGATTCCTTGCCCATTATCGAAAGGGCGGCCGCGGCTCTGCAAAGCACCGTTCCTTACGGCGCAGGCGCCGCCAAGGCGGCAGAAAGAACGGATAGCAAGGGTGAGGCAACGGCGCCTCCCTCTTCCCTGGCAGAGAAGAGCCGCATAGAAGCGCCGACACCTGCCGTGGCCGATAAAACGGACGCGCCCTATGAGGAAGAGCCAAAGGCACCCGTTCTTCCTCCCTACCGCATTGTTGGACAGCTATTTGATTGCTATGTTTTCGTAGAGCTTGATAACGGCGAAGCCCTGGTTATCGATCAGCACGCCGCACACGAGCGCATTCTTTTTGAGGAGATGAAGCGAGCGCGCCTTTCGGACAAGGGCGTTGCCTCCCAAGAGCTTTTGATTCCGCTTTCTCTCTTGCTTTCGCCCGAGGATGCGGCGATTGCCGAGGAGAATCGGGAGGAGTTTGCCTCGCTCGGCTTTTCCTGTCGCTTTGTCGATGGGCGCGGCGTTTTGACGGCCATTCCCGTGGACGTCAAGCCTGCTGATGCGGAGGGACTCTTCGTTTCTATGTGCGAGGCTCTTCGTGAGGCCGCCGTTTCTCCCACCGTTTCCGAGGAAATGCGTCGGGAAAAAATGCTGTATCAGATTGCCTGCAAGGCTGCCATTAAGGGCGGCAGAAAATATGATGCGGGACATATTGCCTGGCTTGTAGAGAAGGTTCTCTCTATGCCTGACGTTACCGTATGCCCTCACGGGCGCCCCATTGCCTTTTATCTGACGAAAAAGGAAATAGACAGGCGCTTTGAACGCTTGAAATAAAAACCAAAAGCAAGGAAGAGAATATGTTTGAACTGTTGAAAAAAGAGGGGAAAGCGCGCCGGGGCCGTTTTCACACGGTACACGGCGTAATAGAAACCCCCGTTTTTATGAACGTTGGCACGAGTGCCGCCATTAAGGGCGGCGTGTCCACCGAGGATTTGGAGGGCTTGCATTGCCAGGTGGAGCTGTCCAACACCTATCATTTGCATATCCGCCCGGGAGACGACCTTATTTATCGCATGGGGGGATTGCATCGCTTCTTTAACTGGGATAAGCCCATTTTAACCGATAGCGGCGGCTTTCAGGTCTTTTCCTTGGCCTCCCTGCGAAAAATCACAGAGGAGGGCGTGCATTTCAGCTCGCATCTCGATGGAAAGCGCATTTTTATGGGGCCCGAGGAGTCTATGCAAATTCAGTCGCATTTAGCCTCCACCATTGCGATGGCCTTTGACGAGTGTGTGGAAAACCCCACCACGTATGAATACGCCAAGCAGTCTCACGAGCGCACGATTCGTTGGCTCAAACGCTCCAAGGCGGAGCTTGCGCGCCTCAACGCACTGCCCGAAACCATCAATCCGCACCAGGTGCTCTTTGGCATCAACCAGGGCGCGACCTTTGAGGACTTGCGCGTGGAAAATATGTGCCGCATCGCCGAGGAGGATTTGGATGGATACGCCATTGGCGGACTCGCCGTTGGCGAGGAGGCCGAGGTGATGTATCACATCATCGAAACGGTAGAGCCGCATATGCCCGTAAACAAGCCGCGCTACTTAATGGGCGTTGGTACGCCCCAGAACATTCTGGAGGCGGTGCATCGCGGCGTTGATTTCTTCGATTGCGTAATGCCCAGCCGAAATGCCAGACACGGAACGATATTTACCTGGCACGGCAAGGTTAACCTTAATAACGAAAAATATTTTGCCGACCCAAGACCGATTGATGCGGCCTGCGGTTGCCCTGCCTGCCGCCGTTACAGCCGCTCCTATATTCGCCATCTTTTGAAGGCGAAGGAGGCGCTCGGTATGCGCCTTTGCGTGTTGCATAATCTTTATTTTTATAACGATTTGATGCAAAAAATCCGTGATGCGCTGGATGCGGGCTGCTTTGAGGCCTTTTATCGCGCAAATGTCAATAAGCTGGCCGAGAGAAGCCAGGATTGATGCATAAAATCCCTTTCTTCGCAAACAATAAGAAAAAAACGAAGAAAGGGAAGCATTATGGACAATCAGGACACCGCGCGACTTTTGCGCGAATGTAACGCCGGAATTAAAATGGGGATTTCCTCCTTGCAGGAGGTTCTGCCGCGCGTCAAGAACGCGCGCTTTGCAGAAATACTCTCAACGGGAAAAAGAGAGCACGAGGCACTTGAAACAGAGGTATCCTCTATGCTAAGACATTACGAAATTCCCGATAAGGAGCCGAGCGGCTTCGTCAAGGCGATGGGCAAAATGAAAACAGAAATGCGCCTTATGATGAAGGAAGAGGATGCGGTTGTGGCCGATATGATAACCGAGGGGTGTCATATGGGCGTCAAATCTCTTTCGCGCTATTTAAACGAATATGCCGCGGCAGAGGGCTGTGCGCGCGATGTGACGCAGCGCTTGATTGCCGTCGAGGATAGAATGGCCTTAGAGATACGGCCGTATTTGTAAACAAAGGTTGACAAAAAAGGGGCGCGCCCCCTTTTTGTCGGGAAAGAAGGTACATATGCGAATTAAGAAGGATAGTGTGCAGCCGATAGCGGAAAACGCCGCGCGCTTTTTGCTTGTGGCAGACGCGATGGACGGCGATATTCTTTTGGAAAAGAATGGCGCGCCGCTTTTAACTCTTTCGGTAACCGAAGAGGGAAGGCTGACGGTAAAGGCCTTTTATAGCGGCAACGAGGTGCTTTCCTTAGAGGCCGATGGCGCGTATCGCCGCGAGGTAATTCTGACGCAGGGCTATGCGCGTCTTGCTCTTTACGTAGAGGGCGTTTTGCTGGACGAGGACTTTTTTCTCGGCGAGATGGACTTTGCAGGTGCGGAAATTCACACCAAAACCTATATGCACTTTGAGGCGGGCTTTGAATATCACTCGGCGATGGAAAGCACGCCGCTTCCTGACCTTATCCCTTCCTTGCCCGATGGCTTTCGGCCGATTGGTCGGGAAATGGGCGTTGTATCTGTGCGCCCTGCCATTCTTGACGGCCGTTTGCACCTCTTTTGCGTGGATACGCGCCGAAGCGGCGCAGTAAAGAGCGGTCACGGCGCCCATCGTGTAGCGGCGCTTTATTCCGAGGACGGACTTGCCTTTGGCACGGCACCCGTTGCGATTCCTGTTGACGAGAAGGCAGAGTACGGCGCCCTTGACGCTTCCTGTCTCTTTGAAAAGGGGCGCGGCTATCTTTACTACCTCACCAGACGGCAAGAGGGTATCTTCTGCCGTGTCGCCGTTTCGGAGGACGGCTTCTCCTTTCAGAAAACGGGCCTTGACGTTGTTTTGCCTTCCTTGAAGGCCGAAAGCGTGACGGCCATTGAGGCCTTGCAAACGGAAAATGGGGCTTATCTCTTGTATGCGGAGAACGGCCGCCTGCTTTGCGCCGAAAGCCAAGACCTTTTGCATTTCCTTTCCCCCGTTCCCGTTGCCGAGGGAGAATCAATACGCGATTTTTGCTTCTTCGAGGTCGAGGGCGCGAAATACCTGCTCTTTACAGGCGAAAAGGGACTCTTTCTTTCGCGCTATCTTGGCACCTTCCCAAGCGGAACGCTTGAAGCGCCGATAGCGCAAAGCTTGGATATGGAGAAGCCAAGAGCAATTTTCTGGCGCGGCTCTCTTTATCTTTTCGGCACGAAAAACGGCGCACTTTGCGCCAAGCGCGCCCTGTTGCAAAACGGCAAGCTCTCCGTTATTTCTTAAATATTCAAAATCCCTGTCTCCTTTTTGGCGGCGGGGATTTTTGATTGAAAGCTATTTTTTACCAGCCGCTTTTCTGCATAAGAAAAGCGGCTTTTTGCCAATACTTTTCAGCGCAGGCAAGCCCCCGAGATGCGTATTCGGGGGCTGCAAGGATTCCTGCCGAAAGGAAAAGTAATGGCATCCTATTATAACAAGGTGGAGATTTGCGGTGTTGACACCGCGCGTCTTCCCATACTGAACGATGAGGAAAAGCGAAGCCTTTTGCTTCGCGTAAAGGAGGGAGATAAGCAGGCAAGAGACGAATTGATTTACGGCAATCTGCGGCTCGTGTTGAGTATTATTCAGCGATTTTCGGGCAGACGGGAAAACGTGGACGATTTGTTTCAGGTTGGCTGCATCGGTCTTATCAAGGCGATTGACCATTTCAACGTTGCGCTTGACGTCAAGTTTTCCACGTATGCCGTTCCGATGATTATCGGAGAGGTCAGGCGCTATCTGCGAGACAACAACGCCGTTCGCGTCTCCCGATCGGTTAGAGATTTGGCCTATCGCTCCTTGCAAGCGCGCGATCTTTTAACCAAGAAAACGGGCAAAGAGCCCTCCTTGGAGGAAATTGCCGCAGAACTAGAGGAGGAAAAGCGAAGCGTTGCGCGCGCCTTGGAGGCCATCGTTGAGCCCGTTTCTCTTTATGAATCGGTGTATAATGACGGCGAGGATTCGGTGTACGTCATAGATCAGCTTTGCGATGAGGAAAGCTCGGACGCCTTGTGGGTGGAGTCACTTTCTCTGCGTGACGCGATGAAAAAGCTCGCGGAAAGGGAGCGGCACATCATCAAAATGCGCTTTTACAACGGCAAAACGCAAATGGAAATCGCGGAGGAAATCGGGATTTCACAGGCGCAGGTGTCGCGGCTTGAAAAGGCGGCGCTCGATAAAATTCGCCGCTATGTGTAAGAGAAAAGCACAAAAAAAGAGCAAGAAAGAAAATTTCTTTCTTGCTCTTGCGTTTAAAGGAAGATTACTCCTTGCTATCGTCGCTTTTCGTTGCGGGAGTATCCTGCTTTTTGGCGGGGAGGACCTGATCAAATATCTTCTTGATGCGCTTGCGCCAGCCGTTCGCGGTCTTGGGCATTTCGCTGTGCGAGTAGTAATAGGAATATTCCTTCTGCCCGAAGCGCTTTTCGCTTTCGATGCAGTTCAAAATGGTGCCGAGAATATGGCAGCCGCTTCGCTCTAACTGCTCCTTCACCTCAATCGCGGTACGGGCGCGGGTTTGTCCGGCAGACAGAATGATAATCGCACCGTCGCAGAAGGCGGCGGTTACGGCGCTGTCAACAACAAGACCCAAGGGGGCAGAGTCAAGCAACACGTAATCGTATTCCTCGCGCATAGCCGCAAGCAGCTTTTTCATCGAGGAGGAGCCCAAAAGCTCAACGGGGTTGGGCGGGAACTGACCTGCGAAAATCACATCAAGTCCCTTTTGAGAGGTGTGAAGCAAAACCTCTTCAAGCTTTGCTTGCCCCGAAAGATACTGGGAAAGGCCAATAGAGCCGTGACCTGCGGAAAAGCGGCGAGCGATGCTGGAATTGCGAAGGTCGGTGTCCAGCAGCAAAACCTTTTTTCCCATTTCAGCGAGAGAGAAGGCAAGGCCGACCGAAATGGTGGTTTTTCCCTCGCTGATGTTGGAGCTGGTTAAAAGAACGGTTTTGATTTCGGGGTCGCAGAATAAAAAGTTGGTACGCAAGGTCTTAAAGGCCTCGTCGGAAAAATAATTATTTTTGATGAATGAAAAGTCAAAGGCGATTTCGTTCATTGCTCGGATTCCTTTCGTTTGGCAAGGCGGGAAGCCTTTTTTGTTGAGAGACGGCGGTGCTTTGGTTATTCGTGATTTCTGTGCGCCGGATTCTGATGATAAGGGCCGTAGGGGCCGTAGGGCGCATATTTGCCGTAGCCGCGCTTTTTGCCGTATCTCTTCTTGCGGCTGTCGCCGTTAAGGTTGGGAATAACGCCAAGCACGCTCAAATCCAACTGGGACTGGGCATCGGTGGTGTTGTTGATGCGGTCGTTGAAAATGCGAAGAACGATTAAGAAAATATATACGAGTGCGGGAACGCCAACGGCGGCCAACAAAATCTTGGAAGCGGAGAAGCGGGAGTTGACGGGAGAAGTTTCTATTTCTGCCGTCTTCATTACGTTAACGTGGCCGCCCTCGGTAATGCGGGGGATTTCAATGGCACCGTATTTGCAAACGGCGGAGGCAATATCGTAGGACTTCTGCGCGTCATTGGTGGTTACCACAATGTCAATGATGCAGGTGTATTCCTGGTCGAGGGGAGAGGAAACGGAAACCATACTCTTGGACACGCTATAACCAAGCTCCTCGCCAACGGGCTTCAGAACGGAAGGACGGGTCAGTATCTCGCGGCAGTCGGCCAAGAGTCTGTTAGACAGCACGTAGCTGTTATAAATACCCTCGGTCGTTCCATCGGTGGTATCCTTGTTCAGAAGAAAGAGAGAAGCGGTGGAGCGATAGCGGGGCTGGTAGGTAACGGATTGGTAAATGGCCATCAAACCGCCTGCCACAACAGCCAGCACGATAAATAAAATCAGATAACGTTTTAAAATACTGAGACAATCTCCAACGTCAATGGTTTTTTTGTTCTCTTGCATAATAGCGTTCCTTTCTGAATGGCGGCGGGCAGATTAAATATCCTCGCCGTTTAATACTTGGTTGGGCACGTGATAAAGCAATCGCTCCGCGAGCTTGACACCGCCAAAGCGGCAGAGCATCTCGTAAGCGGCCGAAAGCTGCATAGGGCGGTAGGACAGGTCGTGTCCGTCCGATGCCACCATACTGATGAGGGAGGAGGAAAGAAGCTTTTTGCGGTGCTTCTTCGCAAAGGAGGTAAGAGGGCTTGCTACATACGAGGCGGTCATTTGGAAATAAGCGCCGTATTCGCGCCATTCCCGAAGCAGCCGATATTGATTGAAAAGCGCCTCGTAGCGCTCCACGTGCGCTAAAATGACGCGATAGCCGCCGCTGAAAAAGCGGGAGAGCGCATTCTCTATAATGAAAAGCGAAACGTCTGCGGGGAAATCCAGCAAAACGTATTTGCCGCCCAAAAGCAGACACCTCTTGGCCCTTATATCGTCAATACATTCCGTGCGATACCCGATTTCGTTTCCAAGGGAAAGCGAAAGGTCGGGGTAACGCTCCTTTGCATAGGCGGTAAGGCGGGAAAAGGCCTCGTCTCGTGCCAAGGAGTTGTCACCGTAAAAGTCGGGCTGGAAATGGGGCGTGGCACACAGTCGGCGAACACCGTCTGCATATGCCGCGTCAAGCATCGAACGCATCATCGCTTCATCCTTCGCCCCGTCGTCAACACCAAAGAGAAGGTGCGCGTGCATATCCGTAAATATCATACGAGCCCCTTTCTGCCCCCTTGTGTTATGTAAACGCAAATGTTTAAGCGGTTGTGACGAAAAACGTTGCGATACTCATTCATCTTACATTTTAACACAAATAAAACGGTAAGTCAAGTCAAAAGCCGCAAAAAATGCGGAAAGAAAAAGAAAGGGGCAGGCGCCCAAAAGGGCCCCTGCCTCGATTGCATCAGAACAGAGGGAAATATTCCTGATATACCGAAACCAAATAATCCTCTTTTAAGAGGTGGCGCTCAAACTTGTAATCCATCGTGTTGATAGAGCGGAGGCGGTCCATTCCGTGCCCAATGCACTTGATAAAGGCCTCCTTGGAGGTCCAGATTTCAAAAAAGCGCAGGCGCTCAACGGGGGAAAAGCTACCGTCCCAATCGGCATCCTTTGGCTCGTGGCCAAAGACGTACAGGCATTCGTCCGCCGTGAAAAACTTTTTGGCCAAGCGGGGTGACATATCCTGCAGCTGCTCCACGTCAACACCAATGGGCATCTTCGAAATGGCGCAAACCACCAAGTCCTCGCTATGACTGATGCTGAAATACAGCGGATTGTCCTTGACGTAGGGCTTGCCGTTTTCGTCATAGGTAAACGCAACCTCCTCGGGCGCGCACTTCAACTCGCGCGACAAAACGTCTCGCGCAAGCTTGTCTGCTAAAACGGTACGCAGCTTGTCCTTTTTCTGACGCATACGCTCAACACGGGCGCGCTTCGTTTCATCAAGCATAGCAAGAGCCGCCTCATATTCCGCGAGGGAAAACGTACGTACATCAGCCGTATACCAAATCATAATGCCTCCTTGTAGAATAGAAAGTACTTCGCTTTAAAGAAATAGTTTATTAAGTGTATTATAGCAGAGGTTTTTCCGTTTGTAAATAGTTTTTCGTCAATTTTCATAATTATACAAATACAAAATGCGTTTTTTGTGCAACATTGACAACAAAAGACAAAAAAGAACGGGGCGAGCAGAATAGCTCGCGCCGTTTCGTTAAAACGAAATTATTTGCTCTTTTTGTTGGCAAGAGCGCCGATGGCGTAGGTTGCACCGATGATAATGCCGATGATGATGAAGATGCCCAGCATACCGATGCCCATATATTTCAGGTTTTCAACGAAATTCATAGGAATAAAATTAAAATCCATAGCTTGTAACCTCCGTAAATCAACCGAAGAAATTGAGAATGAGCGCGCCTGCGATAACCGAGGCAATCTGGCCCGAAACGTTAACGCCGATGGAGTGCATCAAAAGGAAGTTCTGGTTGTCCTCTGCCAAGCCCATCTTATGAACGATACGGCCGGACATAGGGAATGCGGAAATGCCCGCTGCGCCAATCATGGGGTTGATAAGCGGCTTGCCGAGCAATCTCATAATGACGTTGTAAAGCTTGGCAAAGAGAACGCCGCCTGCCGTATCCACGATAAAGGCGATAAGGCCCAGACCCATGATGAGAAGGGTGTCAAGGTTGAGGAACTGCTCCGCCGTCATATTGAAGGCGATGGTGATGCCGAGGAAGATGGTGATGAGGTTGGCAAGAGCCTTCTGGGCGGTTTCGGAAATGGAGTTCAGAACGCCGCATTCGCGAATGAGGTTACCAAACATCAAGAAGCCGATAAGAGAGCCTGCACCGGGAGCGAAGATACAAGCCACGATGGAAATGATGATGGGGAAGAGAATCTTCGTGGTCTTGGAAACGGCGGCAGGGGTGTAAGCCATACGGATACGGCGCTCCTTCTTGGAGGTCAGCGCCTTGATAACGGGAGGCTGAATGATGGGAACCAGAGCCATATAGGAGTAGGCCGCAACCGTGATAGCGCCCACGTACTTGGAGCCGAGGGTGTTGGCAACCACGATGGAGGTAGGACCGTCAGCCGCACCGATGATGGCGATAGAGGCAAAGTCCTTGAAATCGGGGAAGAAGATAGATGCCATGCAAAGCGTGAAGAAAATACCGAACTGCGCCGCCGCACCGAAAAGCATCAGCTTGGGGTTGGAGAGCAGAGGGCCGAAGTCTATCATCGCGCCAATGCCGATAAAGAGAATCAAGGGGAAAAGCTCGTTGGCAATGCCCGCATGATACAGCTCCTGCAAGGGCTCGCCGATACCGTGAACCTCTAAAAGATTTCCTGCCGCGTCAAAGACGGCAACGCCGGGGAAGTTCATTAAAATTGCGCCGAAGCCAATGGGAAGAAGGAGGGTGGGCTCCATTTCTTTTTTGATGGCCAAATAGATCAGGACTGCGCCAATGACCCACATAATAAACATTTTCCAGTTTCCGTTTTCGCCGAAGGCTAAAATCGTCGAAAACAGCTTTCCAAGCTCTGCCATAGTGTAACCTTTCTTGTTTTAAAATATGAAATGAATTTTGACCAGGGAGTATTATAACATATATTATGGAAAAAAGCAACAGTTTTTTCGTGAGAAGAAAAAGGGAATTTCGCCAAAGCGAAATCCCCTTGCTGTTAAAACAGATTGAAAAGATTAAAGGAAAGCACCAAGGAAGCAAATACGATGGAAATGGTGGAAAGGAGCTTGATAAGAATGTTGATGGCAGGGCCTGCGGTGTCCTTGAAGGGATCGCCGACAGTATCTCCCACAACGGCAGCCTTGTGGCAGCTGCTGCCCTTTCCGCCGTAATTTCCGCCCTCAATATGCTTTTTCGCGTTGTCCCAGGCACCGCCCGAATTGGACATAAAGACGGCAATCAAAAATCCCGTAACGGTCGCACCGGCCAGCATACCGACAACACCGTTGGGGCCAAGCAAAAGACCCGTCACAACAGGGGCAACAACGGTAATAACGGTGGGCAAAAGCATCTCGCTAAGGCTTGCCTTGGTGCAAAGGTCAACGCAGGAGGCGTAATCGGGCTCAGCCTTGCCGTCCATCAGCCCCGTAATGCTGTGGAACTGTCTTCTGACCTCGCGCACGATGCTTTGCGCTGCCTTGCCGACAGAATTCATCGTCAGGGCCGCGAAAATGAAGGGCAAGCAGCCGCCGATGAAAAGGCCGACCAAAACGGCAGGATTGTTTAAGGAAAGGTTCAAGGAGAAGTCGGGGTTCAGGCGCTCGATTTCGTTGACGTAGGAAACCATCAGCGCAAGGGCCGTCAGGGCAGCAGAGCCCGAGGCAAAGCCCTTTCCGGTTGCGGCGGTGGTGTTTCCAAGGGCGTCAAGCGCATCGGTTCTGTGGCGAACCTCAGGCTCAAGCCCTGCCATTTCGGCAATGCCGCCCGCATTGTCTGCGATAGGACCGTATGCGTCGGTCGCCAGCGTGATGCCCAGGGTAGAAAGCATACCGACCGCGGCAAGAGAAATGCCGTAAAGACCGAGAACGGGGTCGGCAACGGTGCCGCCCGCCACGAAGAAGGCAACCAGAATACAAGCGGCCACGATAACGATGGGCGCGATGGTGGAAAGCATACCCAGGCTGACACCGCTGATGATGATGGTGGCAGAGCCCGTTTCGGCGTGCTCAGCCAGACGCTTGGTGGGAAGGTAGGAGTCCGAGGTGAAGTATTCGGTAAAGAAGCCGATAAGAACACCTGCAACCAGGCCTGCAAGAATGGCGAAGTAAATACCGATATATTCGATGCCCAGAATGAAATACACCAAAAAGAAGGCCAAAACGGCAATCAGAACGGCCGAAAGATTGGTTCCCTTTCGCAAGGCAGAGAGAAGCTTCTTTTGGGAGGCATTTTCATCGGTGCGTACAAAGAAGGAGCCGATAACGGAAGAGATAATGCCGATAGCGGCAAGCAGCATAGGAACGGCGATGGCGCGGAAGGAAAGATGGCCGAGCGCCGCAAAGCCCAAAGAGCAGGCAGAAACCACAGAGCCAACGTAGGACTCGTAAAGGTCAGCGCCCATACCTGCCACGTCACCCACGTTATCGCCTACGTTGTCGGCAATTACGGCAGGGTTGCGCGGGTCGTCCTCGGGAATGCCTGCCTCTACCTTACCCACAAGGTCAGCACCAACGTCGGCCGCCTTGGTGAAGATACCGCCGCCAACGCGCGCGAACAGCGCCATAGAGGAGGCGCCCATTCCAAAGGTGAGCATCGCGGAGGTTATCTCGGAAAGGTTTTGCAGACCGAATACATAGCGCAAAAGAATATACCAGACGGAAATATCGAAAAGACCGAGGCCAACCACCACGAAGCCCATAACCGAGCCGGCGGAAAAGGCAATGCGAAGACCGCCGTTGAGGCTCTTGCGGCAGGCATTGGCCGTGCGCGCGTTAGAGGCGGTGGCTATTTTCATGCCGATGAAGCCCGAAAGCCCCGAGAAAAAGCCGCCTGTCAGGAAGGCAAAGGGGGTAAAGATATTCAGTGCACCAAAGAGCGCCATCACAATCAGGATGATAAAAAGAATGCCAAAGAAAACGGCGACCACGGAATACTGACGCTTCAAATAGGCGTTGGCCCCCGTCCGAATGGAAAGGGATATTTTTTTCATCAGCTCCGTTCCTTCATCTGCTCGCAGCACCTTTCTTGCTGTGAAGAGCGCAAAAACGAGCGCAGCTATCGCGCAGACGAATGTTAAAACAATCGATAATCGTTCCATTTTTAAGTTCTTTCTCCTGTGTTTTTTTGTGCTTTTTATATTGCTTTGAATAGTTTTTGTTGTGTTAAGATATATGATACCCCAAAAATAACCTTTTGTCAATAGGCGAAAACCCTAAAAACGCAAGAGTACAAGAATTTTTATGCAAAAAATGTGGAAAAATGTCGCCTTTTTGTAAAATGAACAGACAAAATGAAGGAATTTTTTGCAGACTTGCAAAATGGGGCGCAGGGGGAGAAAAGAGGCGCAAAGTGCAGAATAAAAAAGAGAGAAAAAGACGGAAAAAGCAAGACGGTGTGTTAAGTTTTTAACAATCGCCGCCGCTTTAAAGCCGCTTAAAAAAAGAGAAGGGGAGCAAGCGCATAAAGAGAGAAGAAAAGAAGCAGGGGGCAGGCGGCGCAAGAAAATTGCGGTAAAAATGACGGAAATCGACGGTTTTTCAACAAGTAAAAAAATAACAAAACAATCAAAACAATCAAACGAAGAGCGAAAAAATCAAAAAACGGTAAAAAAACGGGGCGTAAAAGGGGAATAATGGGGAAAAAAGAAAATAAATCAATCAAAAAAAGCAAAAAAACTTGACAAACGGTGGCGCGTTTGCTATAATGACCGACGGAAACAAACGACAAGTGAATAGTCGGGGGTGCTTTCGGGCTGAGATGGAGAAATCCAAACCCTTTAACCTGATACGGATAATGCCGGCGTAGGAAGACAGATGAAAACCACACGGCTATTTTGCGTGTGGTTTTGTTTTTCCTAAATTTTTTATGCCGTCAATGACGGCGGAAGGAGAAAAACTGTGGAAAACGGAAAATCCAAAATCCAAACGCTTGTCGTATGTAGCGTTATGGTAGCGCTTTCGGTGGCGCTGAGCTTCTTTACGATTTGGGAGATGCCAATGGGCGGCTCCATTACCCCTGCCTCGATGCTTCCCGTGCTTTTGATAGGCATTATGTACGGAACGCGCTGGGGCCTTGGCAGCGCCTTCGTGTATTCTCTCTTTCAGCTTTTGCAGGCCTTGATAAAGGGAAACGTGTTCATTTACACGCAAACGGCCTATGCGGTTATCATCTGCGTGTTGTTTGATTACGTATTCCCCTTTACCGTTCTCGGCCTTTCGGGGCTTTTCCGCAAGCTTTCCCTGAAAAAATGGAAGCATTTCGGCGCGTATATGGGAATGACGCTTTGCGTCCTTTTGCGTTTCCTGTCTCATTTCTTGACGGGCGTCACCATCTGGGGCCAATGGGATGACGGCTTTTGGGGAGGAATTATCTATTCCATTGCCTATAACGGCACCTTCCTTTTGCCCGATTTTCTGATTGCCTTGGCTGTTGGCGTTCTTTTGATTGAAAACAAGGCCTTTCGGCGTCTTTGGCAATAAGGCGTCTTGACAAAGGCCAAGGGAAGTGCTATAATCTCTCATATAACAGGGCGGCGCAATCGCGCTATATCACGCCGAAAGGTCGTATAGTGAGGAAAGTCCGGGCTTCATAGGGCAGGATAACGGATAACGTCCGCCGAGGGTAACCTTAGGAACAGTGCAACAGAAATAAACCGCCGCGCAAGCGGTAAGGATGGAAAGGCGAGGTAAGAGCTCACCATCCCCTCGGTAACGGGGGGAGTCATGTAAACTCTATCCGAAGCAACACCGTGGGAACGGCGAAAGTCGGCGGCGGCCCGCCGCGATTCCCTGGGTGGCAGCGCGCAAGCGTAAGCTTCTTGGTAACAAGGAGCGAAGATAGATGATTGCGGTCTGCACAAGCAGGCACAGAACCCGGCTTACAAGCCCTGTTATTTTTTGTGTATAAGCCTTTTAAATAGGTTGTGGCATCAAGGAAAAAAGCGAAGGCGAAGCCTTCGCTTTTTTTAGAGAAGGGAGAAACCAATGTTCAAAATTTTAATCGTGGAGGACGATAAGGAGCTGCGCGAGCTTTTTTCGGTCTTTTTGTCAGACAACGGCTATTCCGTTTTTTCAGCCAAGGACGGAGAGGAAGCGCTGTCTGTAATGGAAACGCAGTTCGTGGATTTGCTCGTCACAGACATTATGATGCCGCGTGTAGACGGGTATGAGCTGACGCGGCAGGTGCGCGCCGCCTATCCTTCTCTTCCTATTTTAATGATAACCGCAAAAAACGGGTTGGACTACAAAAGCGAGGGCTTCGAAAGCGGAACGGACGATTATATGGTGAAGCCCGTTGACTTGCCCGAGCTTCTCTGGCGCGTAAAGGCGCTCTTGCGCCGAAGCGAAAGCATACATACCAAAACGGTTCGCTTCGGCCAAACCCTTTTGCAGTATGACTCCTATACGGTGGAGCGCGCGGGCGAAAGAGAGGCTTTGCCGCCCAAGGAATTTATGCTTCTTTATAAGCTTCTGGCAACCCCGAACCGCACCTTTACCCGCGCACAGCTGATGGATGAAATCTGGGGAATGGAGTCCATGGCGACAGAGCATACCTTGGAGGTGCATATCGGCCGCTTGCGCGAAAGATTCAAGGACAACCCCGATTTCATCATTCAGACGGTGCGCGGCCTTGGCTATAAGGCCGTAGGAAAGGAGGAGCGGGAATGAAGCTTCGCATTGTTCGGCCTAAACGGCTGCGCCTGTTTTTCAGCCTTCTGGTCTTTCTGATAAGCCTTGCGGCCACCGTTTTGGTAACGGCCGCGTTGGAGCTTCTTTTGGCCTTCGGCGTTTTTCCCGATGCGCCCTCCTTCCTCTTGCTTGCGTACGTCTTGGCACCGAGCGTTGTTTTTGCCACTCTCTTCGGTCGCCTTTTCGGCAAGACCTTCTTTCATTCGGTGGATAATATTAAAAACGCGATGCAAAGGGTATCCGAGGGAGATTTTACCGTAACGCTTTCGGAGAGCTTCCGCGTTGCCGAGCTGGCAGATATGGCGCATTGCTTCAATCTGATGGTTAAACAGCTTGGTAGCATGGAGGTGATGCACAAGGATTTTATCCGTAACGTGTCGCACGAATTTAAAACGCCGCTTTCTGCCATATCGGGCTATGCAACGCTCTTGCAGGCAGAGAATTTAAGCGAGGAAAAGCGGATTTGCTACGCCGAAAAGATTGCCGCAGGCACCGCCCGCCTTGCCAGTATGACGGGAAACGTCTTAATGCTCTCCCAGCTTGAAAACCAAGGGCTCTCTACCCAAATGACACAATTCTCCTTGGACGAGCAGTTAAGAAAGGTTCTGCTGCTTTGCGAAAAGCAGTGGAGCGACAAGCACATTGAAATTTTAATGGAAGGGGAGCCCACGCTTGCCTACGGTCACGAGGAGCTGCTCTTTCAGGTGTGGCAAAATCTGGTGGGCAACGCCATCAAGTTCACCGACAAGGGCGGCAGAATTTCTGTTTGCTGGGGCAAGAATGAGAAGGGACTTTCGGTCTCTGTTGAGGATAGCGGTATTGGCATTTCCGAAAGCGCCAAGGCGCACGTTTTCGATAAGTTTTATCAAGCGGATGAATCCAGGGCCGTGGGTGGCAACGGACTGGGGCTTGCGCTGGTTAAAAAGATTGTTGAGCTTCATTTCGGAAGCATCGAGGTAAATTCAACGCTCGGCGTGGGTACCACCTTCACCGTTCTTTTACCCTACGGGAAAGAACAGTAAAGCAGCGCACAAAGGCGCACAAAAAAGAAAAACCTGCAAATCAAACGGTTTGCAGGTTTTTTGTGTTTTTTGGTGAAATTTTATGCTTCCTTGAAGGTAAGATTGTACTTGGCGGCCTCGGCGATGATAGCCTCAACAAAGGCGGTCAGCTCGCTCTTGGAGAGGGTCTTTTCCTTGGAGGAGAAGGAGAAGCGCAGGGTAATGCTCTCTCCTGCCTCGGCGGATTCGTAAATGTCGGCAACGGTAACGGCCGTCAGCCACTCGCCGCCGGCGGAAAGCAGAGCCGCCCGCAGAGGATTAAAGGAAATGCTTGCCACCTCGCAGTAGAAGGACAGGTCAATGTCAATAGCGGGGAAGCGGGAGGGCTCGTTGTAGTGAAGATCAAGAGGAGCCAAGGCAGAGAAGTCGTCCATATCAAGCTCGGCAAAGGCAACGGCGGCCTTGCGGTCAAGCTTTGCCTTAACGGAGGGATGGGGAACAGAGAGCAGGCCCATCTCCTTACCGCCAACGATAATTTTGAAGGCGTTCGCGGGATGCATAAAGCTCTCGGGGTCCTTCAACGCTACGAAGGAGGGAGTGATTCTCTTTACGTCGCGGAAGATAGCCACGATGGCGTCTCTCATTTGCAAGAAAGCCTCTTCCTCGGTAATGCCCTTGTCATAAAGCGCAACACCCAGCGTCTTTCTCTCGCGGCAAAGCCCCTTTTCATCGTAGCCCTTCACCACGCGGCCGATTTCAAAGAGACCGTAACGGGAAGCGAAGCTGCGGTTCTCCGAAACGAAGGAGAGAAGGGTCGGGGTCATATGCTTACGCAGAATGGCGTGGTCAGGGGTCTGCGCGTTGATAAGCTTGGCGTTGTCGGGCAGGGAAATGGCCAGTGCCTTGTAGGCCGCGGCGTCGCACCAGATGTACGAATGCACCTCGTGGAAGGCAAAGGTTTTCACGAGAATGTCCTTCACGCGCGTGTCATCGCTCAAAGAGCGGTCGGGACGCACGGGATAGAGGGGGCTCGTGGAGGTGGTGATTTCAAAGTTGTCGTAGCCGTAAATACGCGTTACCTCTTCAATCAAGTCGGCCTTGATGGTTACGTCCTTGGTAGAACGCCAGGAGGGAACGGTTACGGTAAAGGCATCGCCCCGTCTTTCAATGCCAAAGCCGAGGGAGACAAGCGTCTTTTCAATGCGGTCGGCCGAAATGTCAATGCCGGTGTAGCGGTCGAAATACGCCTTGTCAATGTCAATTACGATGGTAGGAAGATGGGTGGGATAGCAGTCGGTTGCCGCGCTGATAACGGTGGCGCCGGGGTCTATCTCGGTCAGAAGGTAGAGGAAGCGCGCAGAGGCAAGAGCGGCGAGCTCGGGGTCAAGCATCTTTTCGTAACGCATAGAAGCATCGGTACGCAGACCCAAAAGGCCCTCGGACTTGCGGATGGAAACGCCGTCAAAGGTAGCGCTTTCCAAAAGCAAGGAGGTCGTGTCATCCTCAATGCCCGATTCAAGACCGCCCTTGATGCCTGCAATGGCAACGGGCTTCTCGTGCGAGCAAATCATCAGAACGCGGTTATCCACCGTGCGCTCCTCGTGGTCAAGGGTGGTGAAGGTGAAGGGGGCGTCAAAGCGCTGCACCTCAATCTTGTCCACCTTACGCAAATCGAAGGCGTGCATCGGCTGGCCAAGCTCCAGCATCACGTAGTTGGTTAAGTCTGCCAAGAAGTTGATGGCACGGGAGCCGCAGTAGAAAAGACGGATACGCATAGCCACAGGGCTCTGGTGACGGGTGATGTTCTCCACCTTCACGCCAATGTAGCGATATGCACTCTCGGGGTCGCGAATGTCAATGTCCACAGCGGGCAGATGGTTGTATTTCGCAAGGTCTGCCTTTTCAACGGGCATAAATTCTCTGTCGGCAATGGCGGCGAACTCGCGCGCGATGCCGTAATGACCCCAAAGGTCAGGACGGTTGGTTAAGGACTTGTTATCTACCTCGAAGATAATATCGTCAATGGGGTAGATTTCCTTCAAATCCTTGCCAAGAGGAAGGTCATCGGGAAGCTCCCAAAGACCTGCGTTCTCTGCGGAAATGCCGAGCTCCGCCTCGGAGCAGCACATACCGTAGGACATATATCCGCCAACCTTGGCGGCGGTGATGGGGGTACCGCAAACGTGGGCGCCCTCCTTTGCAAAGGCAACGGTGAGACCCTCGCGAACGTTAGGCGCGCCGCAAACGCAGTCTACAACGCCGCTTCCCGTGTCAATCTTCAAAAGGTGAAGCTTTTTGGAGGAGGGGTGATTCTCCACGGAAAGCACACGAGCAACGATAACACCATCGGTGTCCTTTCCCTTGTAAATAACCTCCTCAACCTCGGCGGTGGAGAGGGTAAAGCGATGTATCAGGGCAGGAATGTCAAGCCCATCCAGATTGACGAAATCGCCAATCCAATTCATAGAAACAAACATAGTCTTTTCTTTTCCTTTCTGCTATTCGTGTCAGTTGCTCTCGAATTGAGAGAGGGCCTTCAGGTTGCCCGAGTTGAAGTCACGAATATCCTTGATACCGTATTTCATCATAGCCAAACGCGTCATACCGAGGCCGAAAGCGAAGCCCGTGTATTCCTCAGGGTCAATGCCACCCTCCTTCAATACGTTGGGGTGAATCATACCGCAGGGGCAAAGCTCAAGCCAGCCCGAGTTCTTGCAGGAGGGGCAGCCCTTACCGCCGCAAATCAGACAGCTGATGTCAAGCTCAAAGCCGGGCTCGGTGAAGGGGAAGAAGCCGGGGCGCAGACGAACGTTTATCTTCTTGCCGAAAACCTCGCTGAGCATGGTCTTCATAAAGTAAATCAGGTTGGAAATGGAAATATTCTTGTCAATCATCATACCTTCCATCTGGAAGAAGGTGTTTTCATGGCAAGCGTCGGTTGCTTCGTTACGGAAGCAGCGGCCGGGGAAGATGGCGCGCAGGGGGGCGCCGTACTTTTTCATAATGTGGTTCTGGGCAGCAGAGGTCTGGGTTTTGAGCAGCTGACCGTTTTCCAAATAATAGGTGTCCTGCATATCGCGGGCAGGGTGGTGCTTGGGAATGTTGAGAGATTCAAAGCACTGATAATCGTCCACGATTTCGGCATAGTCCTCAACGGTAAAGCCCATGCTGGAGAAAATTTCCTCAACGTCTCTTGCAATGAGCGTGATGGGGTGATAAGAGCCGATTTCTCTTTGGGCGAGAATGGTGGGATTGTACTTCTTTGCGCTGCGAACGGCGGCGTCAAGTGCGGCCTTTTCAAGTGCCGAGGCCTTCGTGGCAACGGCCTCTGCAAAATAATCCTTCAGGGCGTTGATGCTCTGGCCTGCTTCCTTCTTCTCTTCGGCAGACATATCGCGCAGGGATTTCATCAAATCGCTGACGGGGCTCTTCTTTCCGAGGAAGGAAACGCGAACGGCCTCCAAGGCCTCGGGGGTAGCGGCGGCGTCAAGCTGCTCTTCAAAGGCTTTTTTCAGGTTTTCAATCATTTCTGTCAACATAGGGATAACAACCTTTCTTACTCACTAAAACAATATATATTATAATGAAAAAAACAAATTTGTCAATCTTATTTGGCGAAACCGCCCATTTTTTTTGCAAGAATGGGGAGAACGGCGTCGGGAACAAGCCCGTTTGGCAAATCTCCCTTCGCCAAATGCGCGCGCACCAGCGTGGAGGAAATATGCGCCGTCTTTTCCTCGGCGGGCAAAAAGAGGGTCGGCGCGCCGCCGTGAAGAAGGTTGTACTTGGCCATTTCCTTCTCGTAAACAAAATCGGCCTCGTTGCGAACACCCTTGAAAATGCAGGAGATTCCCTCGCTCTTAACGAAATCGGCCACCATACCGTCAGAACAGCAAACCGAAACGTTGGGATAGCCCTCTGCCACCAGAGAAAGCATAGAAAGTCGCTCCTCCTTGGTAAAAAGATAGCTCTTTTCGGGATTGATAAAGAGGGCAAGCACAACCTCGTCAAACAAGAGAGAGGCGGCGGAAACGAGCGCCTCGTGCCCCTTGGTGATGGGGTCAAAGCTACCGGGAATTAAGGCGCGGCGTGCGGTCTGCATAGGCTGAAGCCTCCTTTCGTTGTTTACTTTGATGCAATCAGTCGGGCATAAAGCGCATAAGGGTGATAACCGAAATGCCGTAGCGCTTTTGCTTCAAGACGGAAAGCTCCTTGGGCATCTCGCCCTCGAAAATATCCTCCTCGGCGCTTTCGGTTACGATAAGAGCGCCGGGGTGGGCAAGGCCGGCCTTTAAAAGCAGACAAACGGCATCCTTTGCCCATTTTTCCTTGTAGGGAGGGTCAATATAAATCACGTGAAGGCGCTCGCGGCCTGCGGCCTTGCGGATATAATTGCGGAAGTCGCTGACCAAAAAGCGCGAGGAACCGAAGAGCCCTGTTTTTTCGGCGTTTTTCTTGACGATGTCAATGGCCTCTCTTGAAGCGTCAACGAACATCGCGCTGCCAGCGCCGCGCGAAAGGGCTTCAAGCCCCATCTGCCCACAGCCTGCGAACAGGTCTAAAAAGTCGCGGCCCTCAAGTTCAAATTGCAGGGCGGAAAAAACCGCCTCCTTGACCTTGGCGCCCGTGGGGCGCGTTGCTTCTCCCGGAAGCGTGTAGAGGGCGCGCCCCTTGGCGCTACCTGTAACGATTCTCATAGAGAGTCCTCCTCTTTTTTTGGATGAAAATGGGAATAAACGGCAAGCGCTGCGCTTTTCGTCATACCCTTGACCGCAGTAAGCTCCTCAAGCTCGGCGCTCTTGATGCGGCGCAAATTGCCGAAATAGGCAAGCAAAAGGCGGGCGCGCTCCTTGCCGATGCCCGCAATGTCCTCTAAGGTAGAGGTACGTAAGCGCTTGGACTTGGCGCGCATCACCGCGCTTACGGTGAAGCGATGCACCTCCTCTTGCAGCTGATACAAAAGGACGAAAACGTTTTGTTCTCTTAAAAAGGAGATGGTGTTCTCTCCGTCGCAAAGAGCCTCGGTCTTGTGCTTGTCGTTCTTCACCAGGCCAAACAGGGGAACGGAAATTCCCATTTCCGCCAAAACCGCGCGACCAACGCGCACGTGCCCCTGTCCGCCGTCAAGCAAAATGAGGTCGGGAAAGGCGCCGAAGCCCTCCTCGCCGTCTGCGTGTGCAAAGCGGCGGGATAAAACCTCGCGCATCGCGCCGTAATCGTCATTTGTGACCGATTTGATATGAAAAAGGCGATAGCCGTTTTTGCAAAGGCGGCCGTTTTCCCAAACAATAAGACCTGCTGTGGTTCCCTCGGCGCCGATAGCGGAAATATCGTAAAGCTCAATGCGAAGGGGCACGCTCGGAAGCGAAAGCAGAGAGGCAAGCGCCCTTGCCGTTTCCTCCTCGCGCACCTTGCCTTGCGCGTATTTCTCGGCGGCCTCTTCGGCGTTTCTCTTAGCCAAGGCGCAAAGCGCACGCGCCTTTCCTCTTTTGGGAAGGAGAACGGAAATCCTTTTTCCGCTTTTCTCGGTCAGAAAAGCCGAAAGAAGCGCCGCTTCCTCCTCGCTTACGGAAAAGGCAAGAAGAATTTTTGGGGGAGGTGACGCCGTTTCGGCGTAATAGCCTGCAATAAAATCAAGGGCACTGCCCTCGTCCAACAGCTCTTGGGCAGGGAAGGTGAAGTCCTGCTTGCGATTTAACGCACCGCTTCGCACGGATAAAAGGGAGATGGCGCCCATATAATCGGTGGCAAAAAGGCCCCAAACGTCAAGAAAGACGTTCTTGTCATCTACAACCTTTTGCTTTTCACCCAGCTTTTCAAGAGCAACGATGGCATCGCGCACGCGCGCGGCGGCCTCAAACTGCTCCTGTTCGGCAAGCACAAGCATTCCGTCTCGCAGGGCTTTAACGGTCTCGTGTGTCTTTCCTGCCAAAACGCCGAGAGCACCCTTGACGGCCTCGCCGTATTCCTCCTTCGAGCAGGAGGAGAGGCAGGGAGCAAGGCAACGCCCCATTTGCTTATATAGGCAGGGGCGGATTTTGCCCGTTTCCTCGGGGAAACGGTGGCGGCAGGGCGGCAGGCGGAAAATGCGGTTGACGGTTTCGGCGTTCAGCTTGGCCTCGGAGGCGCTGGCGTAAGGGCCGAAATAATGCGCGCCATCGCTTTTTCTGTCCCGCGTGACGATAACGCGCGGAAAAACGCCTGCTGTCACGGCAATATAGGGATAGGACTTGGCGTCCTTTAGCTTGATGTTGTATCTTGGCGCGTATTGCTTGATAAGCGTGTTTTCAAGGCTCAAAGCCTCAATTTCCGTGTCGCAAACGATATAGTCGAAGTCAACGATGTTGGCAACCAGGCGCTTGGTTTTCGCTGTGGCCTCTCCCTCCGAGAAATACTGCGAAACTCTCTGGCGAAGCTTGCGCGATTTGCCAACGTAAATAATCGCGCCGTTTTTATTCTTCATCAAGTAAACGCCCGGCGAAAGCGGAAGGGCCGCAGCCTTTGCGCGCAAGGCGTCAAGTAAGGTGTTCATAAGAAAAAGCGCGGCAAGCCAAAGGCCCGCCGCTACTCCTTGTATTCAGTGTAAAAGGATTAGCCGCCGCAGCCATTTTCAATCAGCTCGGCAAGCTCCTCCAAAGCCGCATCCTCATCCTCGCCCGTTGCCATCAGGGTAATACGGGTTCCCTGGGAGATTCCCAGATGCAAAACACCGAGCAGGCTCTTGGCGTTGACGTCGTCGTGACCCTTGATAAGTCTGATGTCACTCTTGTATCCGTTTGCCTTCTGGATAAAGTATGTAGCAGGTCTGCCATGCAGGCCCACGGCATTTTGAAAAACAACGTCACGGTATTTCATAGCTCTTTTGCTTTCGGTGTGAAAGCGTCCTTTCTCGACGATTATAAGATTTTTTGAGCAAGCGGAGCGCCGCCCAAACAAAAAATAACGGGGAAAATTTGCTTTTAGCGCGATAAACGCTTCTATATTCGTTAGTATAACAAAAAAGAAATGTAAAATCAATAGGTTTTTGAAAAAAATCAAAGATTTTCATCAAAAAAAATGTTTTTTTGTTCTCTTTCGAGGGCTTTTTTTCTTAAAAAATGGGTGTCGCGCTTGAAATTTGTGCGATTCGCCCTTCAAGGAGAAAGGTGTCTGAGGAAAGCGCTGTTTCCTGCCCGATGGCCAGATACTGTCCGTTTGCGTAATACGCACCGTCGCGCAGGGTTAACGGAAGAAGAATATAGAGGGTCAAATCGGAATAGAGGGCGGAGGCGCGCGCGTCACCTTCCTTGGTGTAGAAATGGCTCGGCGACGCCGTAACCCCCACAATGCGCCCTGCCGTTGCCTTCAAAAAAACGGGGTCGGCCTCTCTTATGGCCTCGGAAAGCGCCGCGCAAAGCGCGTTGTCAAGCTGCTCTGCCGTTACCGTCAGGCAAAGCGGGGTGGGCTCGATGGCACCCCGGGAAAGCCAAAGCCGCGAGAGCGAGAGAAGAGAAAAGAGAAGTGCAAGGGGCAAAAGCAGCCATTTGCTTTTTCGCTTGCTTCGTATCGGTGCGCGCACGGCAGAGCCTCCTTTATCCGTTTTTTATAGCTTGAACGGCGGACGCCGTTTCTATTCCAAGGCAAACGGCAGAGACGGCGCCCTTTCCGCGAAGAGCGAGCGACTTGCCTACCAAAAGCTTCGTTTTGCCAATATAATATCCGTCCTTCTTCCTTTCTGCCTCGATGAGCACCGAAAGAAAAAGGCGGCTTTTTCCGCTTCTCCGAAGAGCGCCGTCCTTGTCCTCCACAAAATGCGGCTCCGCTTTTGCCGAAACGATTTGGCCAAGAGCCGCCTTGGAAACGCCGTCATGCAGCTGCTCCCCGACGGCAAAGGCCTCGGCCGTTTCCGCTTCCGTCACGGTGTAAAGAGAAAGGAGGAGCGCAACGGTGTCCTTGGGAGCAAAAAAACGGGCGGCACCTATAAAAGCCAAGGCTATTAAGAGGAAAATGAGCGGTATTGTAAACAATAGTTTACGCCTAAAAGCCAAAAGAAAATCACCCCCGTTTGTGTGGTGTAGAATAAGTCGTCAAACAGACCGAAGAAGCAAAGGGAAAAAAGCGCGCTTCGCGCGGCAAGTGAGAGAAGGCGGGGAGATGGCGCTTGCGGCAAGGGAGAAAAAAGCGCAAGGGCAATCGCGAAAAGGAAGGAAGTAAGGCCGAAAACGCCCTCCGAAACGAGAAACCTCCAAAAAATCGAATGCAAATGCTCAACTCGCTCAAGCCCTGCGTAAAGATGGGGAAGCACAAGACGGGAAAGGGCCTCCTTCCCTTCGCCAACGCCGAAAAGAAGGGCTGATTTCGGTAGTGAAAAAAGAGAGCGCCAGAGCGAAAGGCGGTAGGAAACGGAGGAGTCGCCCGAGAGAACGGATAAAAGTCGCTCGCGCAAGGCGTAGGGGAGAAGCGAAAGCACGCCCGGTAAAAGACAAAGCGCAAGAAGAAGAGGAAAGGGGCTTTTGGTATAAAAGGAAAGAAAGAGCAATAGGGCAAGCAAAAGCGCGAGAAGCGCGCCGCGACAAAGGGTAGAAAGAAGCCCAAGCAGAGCAAAAGCAAAAGCGAGCCCGTAAAGGAGGCGCAGGCCCCTTCCTTTTTGAGACAGAAGGGTTGTAAGCAGGCCCAAGGGAGCTGGCAAAAGAAAGGCGGCAAGCACGTTGGGGTTGCCGAAGAAAACGGCGCTTCTGCCGATTTCCGCATAGCTGTGCGAGGCGTCAACGTAGCCGACAGCGCCCTTACCCAAGAGGAAGGAGAGAAGAGCAAAAAGGCCAAGTAGTCCGCCAAGCAGTCCGTAGGTCCTCAAAAAGCCATCGGCGGAATCGGGAAAGACGAAGGGGATAAGGGCAGCCAAAAGGCAAAGAAGAGGAAGAAGGGCCGAAAAATCCCGAAAAAGCAAAAGTGAGGAAAGTGCCCCCGAGGAAAGAAGAGCGAGAAGCAGCCAAAGCGCCAGGGGCGGTCGGCGCGCGGGTGTGCCGTGAAGAAAAAGACCGCCCGAAAGTAAAAGCAGCAGAAGGAGGCAAACGAAAAGCGAGGTGTGCGGCAAGGGGGAAAGAAGGGGAATGAAAAAGAGAAAAAGAAAGGGCAGAAGCGAGAGAGTCGCTTTCTGCCTTGCTGTCTTATCGGTGTTGTGTGTAGAAAAAAGAGGAACGGGGGTATTCAAGCGTTATTCTTCTCCTTCCGAAGCCTTTTTCCTTCTTCTTTGCTTTTTAACCTTGGGGGGATGCGCGGCCATATAAGCCTCATATAGCTCAGGGCGGCGCTCCTTGGTTAAGGCAAGCGCCTGCTCCTCGCGCCAAAGGCGGATGTTCTCGTGATGTCCCGAAAGCAAAACGGGCGGCACGGTGCGACCGCGAAACTCCACGGGTCTGGTGTATTGGGGATATTCCAAAAGCCCCCCTGCGATGCTCTCCTCCTCGTAGGCGATGGAGGCAGGCAAAACGCCGTCAATCAAGCGGGAAACGGCGTCCACCACCAAGCAGGCGGGAAGCTCACCGCCCGTCAGAACATAGTCGCCAACGGACAGCTCCTCGTCCACGATTTCCTCGATAACGCGCTGGTCGATGCCCTCGTAATGACCGCAAAGGAGAATCAGGCGGTCAAGCTCGGCATACTCCTTGGCTATATCCTGGGTGAATTTGCGACCCTTGGGAGAAAGATAAACGCAAAGCCTTTTCTCGTCCTTGGGGGCGTTTTCCACAATGGCGTCAAAGCAGCGGCAAATGGGAGGCGCGGCCATCAGCATACCCATACCGCCGCCAAAGGGCGTATCGTCCACGTTGTTGTGCTTATTGCAGGCGTAGTCGCGGATATTGTGGCAGGCAACCGAAATTGCGCCGCTTTTCTGCGCGCGCCCGATGATACTTTCGTTTAACACGCCGCTTACCATATCGGGAAAAAGCGTCATAATGTCAAATTTCATAGCAATCCTCTTTTGGGCTTAATAGAAAAATCCTTTGATGGGGCGAATATATACGCCGCTATCCACGTCCACCTTGACCAAAAACTCCTTCACGGCAGGAAAGAGAACCTCCTTGCCGTCGGGTGTCTTGACGGTATACATATCTGAGGAGGGCATCGCGTCCACGCGCAAAATCTCGCCGTACCGAACGCCCGAGTCGGCGTCTATCACGGGAAGGCCGATAATATCCGCGAGAAAATATGCGCCCTTTTTCAAGGGAATATCCTCGCGCAAGGCGTAAAGATTTTTTTCCTTTAAGAGAATGGCGTCCTCCATAGAGTCAACGCCCTCCAAGCGCAAAAGCACGAACCCCTTGGCAACCGATGCAGACAAAACGCGCCGCATATCAAAATTTCCTTCTTTATCTTGCAGAAGGATTCGGGACAAGGAGGCCAGCACCCTTGGGCTATCGCAGTAGGATTCTGCCTTCACGACGCCCTTGACGCCGTGGGTATTGATGATTTTTCCGCAAAGCAATTCTTTTTCTTTCATAGCGCTATTGTAGCAGGAAATCTGTCTTTCGTCAAGTCCTCTTTTGCGCTTTCTCATCAAGCAGGCGAAGATAAAGAGAAGCGTAGGCCTCTGCCGTCTTTAAAAAGCAGGGCAGTTGGGCGGCTCTGGCAAGGGCGGCGGCAGATAAGCGCTCGCGTACCTCTGCCTTTGAAAGCGAAAGCAAAAGCGAGGATAGATAAGCGTGGTCGCCAACGGGAAAGGTGAGCCCCCCGTCCTTTAAGCGCTCGCAATTTCCGGGGCAAGCGGAGGCAAGGGTCGGAAGTCCTGCGCTCATCCCCTCGGCCAAGGCGAGAGAGGCCGTCTCATCGCCAAGCGAGGCGGAAAGATGCGCGTCAAGCGCGTGATAAAAGGGGGTAACCTCTTGGCTGTGTCCCAAAAAGCGCACCCTATCGGCAATGCCAAGCGTGTTGGCAAGCGCGATAAGCGCCTCTCGCTCCTTCCCCTCGCCCAGAAGCAGAAAGAGAAAGCGTTTGTCTTTTTGCAAGACCTCCTTGGCCGCCAAAAGCAGCACCGAATGTCCCTTGATTTTTTCAAGCCTGCCGCAAAGGCCAACGGCAATATCCGAGGGCGCAATGCCGTATAGCCGCCGCGCTGCCTGCCGCATCTTTTTGGTTGGCACGCCTTGGGGAAGGTAGCCGTTGGGAATGCAAAAGAGCTGCTCCGACGGAATGCCTGCCGACTTTAATCGCGAAAGGCCGCAAAAAGAGGGGCAAACGGTGGCATCGGTAAGGCGGCGGTACAAGGAGACTGTAAGAGGAAAGGGGGATAACGGTGTGTCGCAGTGCCTTGTGGAGACAATCGCGGCACCCGTGGTCAGCCGCGCGGCAAGCTTGGCCGAAAGGGCGCCGTGCGCGTGTAAAAGGTCAGGGGGAAAGGCGCGCAAAAATCGGTAAAGGGAGGAAAACAGAGAAAAAGAAAAGGAGGCCTCCTTGGCCTCACAAATGGGTAGAGTTGCTATTTGATGCTGGTGATAAAGCGGAAGGAGGGCGCTTCCCCTTGGCAAAATCACAAGCGAGGGAAAGCGCTCCTTGTCGGTGTTGGACAAAAGGCGCAGAAGAAAAAGCCCCGCGCCCCCTATCTCCTTATCCGTTATCACGTGATAAATCAGAGGCATACCTCTATTTTTTCCGCTTTTGCTTGAAATATTCGGACAAAACCGCGCGGCACTCCTCTTGGCAAACGCCGCCAATGACGGTGGGATGAAAGAAGTTGGGCATTTGTGCCAAATTCAAGGCGCCGCCAAAGGCGCCGTTCTTTTCGTCATAGGCGCCAAAAACAACGCGCTCAATTCTGGCGTGAATGATAGCCCCCGCGCACATCGGGCAGGGCTCAAGCGTCACGTACAGGGTGCTGTCGGTCAGGCGCCAGCCGCCTGCCGCACGGCAGGCCTCCTCAATAGCAACGATTTCGGCGTGATGGGTAGCCATACGGGCAAGCTCGCGCTCGTTTCTTCCGCGCGCGATAATCTCGCCGCGCCGCACGATAAGAGCGCCAACAGGCACCTCGTCCATTGCCGCCGCCTCTTTTGCCAAGGCGAGCGCCTCTTGCATATAATCAAAATCCGTCATAGTCCTTATCCTTTCAAAAGGGCGAAAAGCACCGTCAGTATCAAAAACAGCCATAAGGGAGAGCGAAGCGCGCCAAGAAGAAGGACCCGTCGGCCCTTTTTGTCTCCAAGGCAAGCTTTAAGGGTGTCGGGGAAAAGGGGCTCCTTCTTCCTTTTTTTGCAGAGGAAAAGCGCAAGCGCCGAAAGAAGAAACAGCACCAAAAGCCCCAAAGCAAGAAGGGGAAAGGGTACTCTCGGCAAAAAAAGCAGGGAGCAAAGGTTGTTCCATAGGTGCAGGGCAAAGGGCAAAACGAAGGAGCCGCTTGCCACCGCCGCCGCGCCAAGCAGAAGTCCTGCGGCAAACGCGTAGGGCATTTGATAAAAATCGGCGTGAAGCAGGGCAAAGAGCAAGGCGGACAGCAAAACGGCGCCGCCATAGCT
>JAZRFK010000012.1:0-17128 GCA_045661325.1 Eubacteriales bacterium
TTACCTTACCCAAGGTGTAGAAGTCGGAGGCGGAGAAGGTGGTCTTGAAGCGGAGACCGCCGTTGGAAAGGTTCACACCTGCGCCGTCTACCGTCTCACCCTTGGCAACAAGCACAGGGGTAAGGGTTACAGCCTCGGAAAGAACGGTGCCGGGCAGATACTTGATGGAGCCATTCGTCCAAACGGCTACCACTCTGTTCTCAACGCCCTCAATCTCGGTGGGAAGCGTTGCGCCTGCCTCAAAAGCAACTGCCTTGGCGCTGTCAACAGCGGCCTGTACCTTTGCCTTGGTGGCAACGTACTCAGCGTCACTCTCGGAAAGCAGCGACAAGCCTGCAACTGCCGCATAGGCTGCGGCCTTAGCATCAGCCGAGGCTTCTGCAAAGAGGCTAACGTCTACGCCGTAGTAAGCGCAAAGGTCAGCAAAGTTGTTCTGTGCCTTCTCTGCTGCCGTCAGGTTTGCGTTATACAAACGAATGCTGTATACAGAGCAGGGCGCATTCTTGAACATAAAGAACTCGGTTGCCTGGCTGTCATACGAATAGACGGGCATATTGGAGTAGGTACCGTATGGGCTGGTTTGCGTACTGCTAGTATATGCGTAAATGGGGTTGGTATAGAAGGTTCTGTCGTAGCGCTGGCCGTTAACGTAGTAAGCGGCGCGTCTCGTAACATCGGTGCCCGCGGAGGCGGTGAAGTAGATAAGGTTTTCCTCGTCTGCGGAGCAGATGGGAGCAAGCCAGGTATATACCGCAGTAAAGAGATTGGTATAAAGCTGCGTCCTCGTACCGTCCTCGGCTACGGAATAAATCTCATAGTAGTTGGAGGTCTTCAAGGCAACGTATTTGGTTGCGCCCGTGACGTCAAGCACTGCAGTGCCCGAAACGTGACGCTGATCCAGCTGCGTTTTACCGATAGAAGCAAGCTCGTTGCCCTCGGCATCCGTAAAGACATAGGTTTCGAAGGTAAGGTCGGTGAACCATTGACGTTCAATGTCCTGGTTGTAAATGGCCGCGTTGTTCTTACGGTCATTGTATTCCATAAAGCAACCGTAACGGTTGTCGCCCACAACACCGGAGGCGTTCCAGTTACCCTTACCGTTACCGACGTACCAACGGATGCGGCGCTCACCGCCAAGAGTAGCCGTGGAATCGGAGCGCTGGTAAATGGCATACAGGTTACCGATAGCGTCGGAGTCCGAAACGACAAGGCCGTAAATGCTATTGGTATAGTTGGTGGTTTGCAAAACGCCGTTTGCATCCGTCCACTGAATGCTGGGATAGGAAACGATGCTTTCCAAGGTATAAGCGCTATCGTTCAGGGACTTAATAGCATTCAAATCCAACGTCAGCTGTGCGCCGTTCTGAAGCGTGTTGCCCGTGGTATTCCAAGCGGAGCCGTCATACGAGCCACCGTAGAGGTCATAACCAACGCCGTTTTCGCCTCTGGAAATCCAGTTAACGCCCGTAGCGTTTTTGAAGGCGGCGTCATAATCTCCTGCCTTGTCGTACCACTTGCCATATGCAAGATCCGCGGACAAGGTGCCTGCCATAGCGGAAAGGTACATAACCAGCTTACCGCCGTTTGCGGTTTCGCTTCCGTCCATACCAACGTAAAGCAGGTCATAATCATTTACGGTGTGAAGAGCAACCGCATCATCCAGAATTGCCTGCGCTGCTTTTCTCTCGACGGAATAAGCAGCAAGGTCATCATTCTGCATCGTCAGCGTCATGAATTTCTTGCCGACTGCGTCAATCACATCGCCCTGTGCCGTTTCGCCAAGCAAGGCAAACGCGCTCATATCCAAGCCGTAGAAGGCGGCAACGTCAGCAAAGTAGTTGCGTACCTTTTCTTCGGCGGTCAAGAGGTCATCATAAATACGCACCGCGTAAATAAAGACGGGATGGTCAGCGAAGATAAAGGAATTGGAAACCGTGATGCCCGTTTTCTTATCAACGGTCACGTCCTTCGTACCGTCATTATAGGTAACGGTTGCGCCCTTTGCCTTTTCCATATCGGCAACGTTGTAGGTAGCAAACGTTGCAGACGATGCCTCGTTATACGCAGCATAGGTAGTCTTGCCGTTGGCGGTTGTCTTGGTGATGGCAAAAGCGCCAACGAACTGCGGTCCCGTCAAGGAATTACGCACAAACTCGAACTTTCGGTCGTCCGCATATTTACCGCCGACCGACGTGGGAGCGAAGTAATACGTACGGATTGCCACAGGGGAGGTGGTGGAATAAATATTCAGGGAATTGCCCAAGGGGTCGGTCATACCGCCGTTCAAGCCGCCGTCAATGGTATAATTGGAATACATCACACGCCATTGTGCGCCGACCGCAACAGGACCCATCAGGTTGAAGGAGTCAAGACGGAATACGTAGGAGCTCGTATTCATCGTTACACCGTACTTGTACGTATTACCGAGGAAGGTGCCGTCAGCCGCAATGTGTCTACGCACGTTAGCGAAGGCATCAATGGTGTAGTTGTCGCCCGTGATATATTCGTAAGGCAGCTCCATAAAGACGGTGTTGCCACCAAGGCCACCGGTAACGGCGGTCTGGTTGTAGCCCGTTGCACCAAAGGCGTTTCTTACCCACTTGGAGGGGTTAGAAATGCGCGCTGCTGCGCCGCCTTCCTTGCCGTTGGTCCAAGCGCCCGTTGTAAAGTCAACGTTGTCATCACCCAAGAAGGAGGTGTAAAGCGCAACCAAGCCCTCCTTGTGATAGAGCGCCTTATAGTCATACGCGTCGGAAGCACCTACCAGGTCCATATAGATCTGCAAGCCGACCTTGGTTCCGTCATAATCGGCTTCATTCATATCGTATTCCATGAACGCCTCATAAATCATCTTCTGAACGTCCTCAGGATACGTAAGGAACTTGCTTACATCAAGCGCATAGAAAGCGGCAATGTCGGCAAAGTGATTCTGCTTAACCTCATAATCCTCAAGCTTTCTGTCATACAGACGAATGGAGTATGCGGTCACAGGCGTCTTCATGAACATCTGGAAGACGGTTGCCTTTGCGTCCTTGATGTAATAGGGTCTTTGACATTTTGCGAAAACAGAGCCGCTACCGACGCTGGAGGGACGGGCATAGAGGTTGTTTTCGTAATAGGTATTGGACTTGGAAACCACGCCGTTCTTATTCACGGAGTACACAACGCTTCTGGTGGTCTGCTCGCCCGCAGAAACCGTGAAATACACGGGTTTTTCCTTGGTGCTGACGATGGAAGCAAGAGGCTTGAAGAAATCAACGTCCGTATAGAGATTGTTGTAAATAGCGGTTTCACTGCCCTCGGCATAAATCTCATACTTGCCGCCGTTATTTATAACGTAGTACTTAGTAGCGCCCGTGGTGTCCAGCGTTGCGTTGACGTTGTAGCCCTGCAAATAGTTGAGGGCATACTCGGTGATAACGGAGCCGTCCTCCTTGGTCAGAATGTAGGTGGGGAAGGTAATGGTGGCATCGTTCCAGGTACGGGAAACGGTCTGGGTGTAAACACCCTCGGTGTTACGGCTGTAATCCTCGTGGAGCTGACCGCACAGATAGGTACCCGTTCCTCCCCAGCCGTTTGCGCCGCTATCCTGCCACCAACGGGTTGCGCGGGCAGGAAGAGAGCCCGTCACGTCACCGCGGTTGTAGATGGCACGCATGGTACCGAAAATATCGGAAAGGGTGGTGTTATACGAGCTGGAAGGGTAAGCCGCATCCTTCTGCAAAACGCCGTTTGCGTCATACCACTGGATGTTTTCGTATTCTACCGCGTATTCCAGGGTATAGTCGCTGTCGTTCAGGTTCTTCATGACAGCAACGTCAATGTTGAGGTAGGGCGATGCGGACATGTTGTAGTTGCTCGTCTGCGTCACAGCCGAGCCGTCGTAGTTACCGCCCAGCATATCGTAGCCGACGCCGTTGCCGTTGCCGTCACGGTTGCCGACCCAGTTGATAGCGGGGCCCGTGGAGGTCGCTGCCGCATTGATAAAGCTTCCGTCGTATCCCTTGCCGGAAAGGTCCATCCACTTTCCGTTTGCAAGATCAACGGAGCTTTGGCCTGCATAAGCCATGTAAAGCAGCTTCAAACCTTGTTCTACGTACAGCTTGCTGTAATCGTAAGGAGTCGTTTCTTCTGCCTGGGCGTCTGCCGCTACCGCCACGGTGCTAAGCACGGGCACCATGGAAAGCAACATACACGCCACAAGAAGAAGGCTGAGTAAACGTTTTTTCATGCCTAAATTCCTTTCTTTTTTATCGAGAACGCGTCTCTTTTTAATAGTATGTTAATTATACTCTCAATATGCCGATTTGTCAAGCAAACTACTATAATATATATAGCATCTAATTGTAACTTTTTTTTGAACTGCAATATTGGGGTTAAAAATGCGTAAAAACGGCTGTTTTTCGCGCCAAAAGCGCAACAAAAAAGACCCTTACGGGCACCGTAGAGGTGGCCTTTGAAAAGGGTCTTTATTTATCCTTCATTGTGAGAGCCTTACGGCGCGTTATCCGCAATCGCGCGAAGAAGAATATCCCGCATTTCCGCAACCGAGGCGGCGCGGCAGACGGCGGCGCGAAGAAGAGCCCCGTCACGCATCCCCTTGGTATAGGCGGCGATTTGCTTTCTGGCCTCGGAGGCGGCAAGCGTCTCCCCCTTATCCTTTGCAGCAAGCTCTAACTGCAAGCAGGCAACCTCCAAGCGCTCTGCCACCGTGGGCGGTGCGTATTCTCTGCCCTCCAAGGCGGCGGCAATTTCGGCAAACAAAAAGGGGTTGCCCACGGCGCCACGGCCAATCATAACCCCGTCGCAGCCCGTTTCCTTTATCATTTGAAGCGCATCGGCGGCAGAAGCAACGTCGCCGTTGCCCACAACGGGAACGGAGACCGCCGCCTTAACGGCGGCAATAGAGGCCAAATCAACGGAGCCGCCGTACATGGCCTCTCGCGTTCGTCCGTGAACGGCGATAAGAGAAGCACCTGCTTCCTCCAAGGCCTTGGCAAGCTCGGGGATTCCCTTCCCCTTTTCCTTTTCGGTATAGCCCACGCGCATTTTCACGGTCACGGGCAGAGAAACCGCCCCCTTCACCGCCTTGACGATATCGTAGGCAAGGGCGGGATTTTTCAAAAGGGCGCTGCCGTCTCCCGCGGAAACGATTTTCTTCACAGGACAGCCCATATTGATGTCAATGGCCGAGGGAACAGCGCCCCCTGCCATACCATTCGCCACCATAGCGGCGGCCTCTGCCATATAGAGAGGCTCGCTGCCGAAAATCTGCACAGCGCAGGGCAGCTCCGCCTCGTCCACGCGGGCAAGGCGAGGCGTTTTTTTATCGCGGTAGCAAAGCGCACGGGAGGAGACCATTTCTGTGACCTGGTACTCCGCTCCGTATTGGCGGCACACGGCGCGAAAGGCCGCATCGGTATAGCCCGCCAAGGGTGCTAAAAGCAGCCCGTGCCGAAGGGTGATGCCGCCGAAGCTTAACATTCGGGGGCCTCAATTCTGCGGCATTCGAGGTAATAGCGCTTATCGCGCGAGGTGCCCATAGAGAAGGTCTTGCGGGGCAAGGAGCCATCCTTGGCAACCGAGGGGAAAAGCTCCTTCTTTTCCATTCCCTCGAACAAGAAGCCGAAGGTATCCGCCCTCAAGCAAAGGGCGCGCAGAGAATCCTCTCCGTGAATGTAGTCAAGGGAGGCGTTGGGATATTTGAGAAGCAGCTTGTCGAAGAAAATCTGCAAGGTGCCAACCGTCAGGGAATGGGCGATATGCTCCATGATGCGCCCCTCCTCCATAACCCTGCCAAATCTGTTGTAAAGGAGTGTAAACCGTTGGTTGCCTTTCTCGGTGTTTTCTCTATAAAATGCATCAAATTCATCAATAAGGGTGCTTTTGTCAATGCCCATCAAAACGCGATAAATGGGCTCAAATTCCAAGGAGGAATCGTGAATATTGACAAGCTCAACCAAGGCATAACGGGCAGGATGCGCCTTGGCCTTTTCCTCGCCAAGCGCCTGCTTGATTTCCTCATAATAGGCCTTGGCGGTGGCAAGAGAGTGGTTTCCGTCGCCCACAGCGTACGGCAGAGGCGCCGTTTTTTCCATATCGGCAAGGAAGGTCTCCACCCCTTCAATCAGGGTAGGAGAAAGGAAGTAGCCCTTGACAGCGCCGCCTCCCTGCATCAAGGAAAAGTCATAAGCGGGCGTTTTCTCGCCCTTTTCCACGAGAGAAAAGAGGGCGTTTTCGGGGTCATCAATCAGAAGCATCACGTGGGGCGTCTCCAAGGGCGCACCGCGGCGCACGCGCAGGCGCGGAGGGATACGGGAAAGCACCGTGCCCTCGGTGGCACGAACAGGGCTATTTGATCCCTTTTCGTAGCAATAGCCCTCAAGGTCAATCTTGCCCACAAGACCGCGGCGGATATTCCCCGCCGTGTCCGTTCTTTCGAGGTATATCATACTGTCCTTGTGACAGGTAAAGAGCCCCTTTTCGTATTCCCGCATCGTTTCGTGAATACGGGAAATGCGCGCGGTGAGCGCCTCCTCGCTTTCGCTTTCCAGATAGCATTCGGGCAAAATCATACGGTAAAGAGAGGGCGCGTCTGCTACAAAGGTCTCCACCTGCTCCCAATAATGAGGCTCGGAGGTAAACTGGTCGCAGGCAATGCAGGCGTATTTTTGTGCATCCACGGCAGAAAAGTCGGGAAGCAGAATATCAGCGGCAGTAAACAGCGGTTTCATAGGGTTTCCTTTCTTTTGGATTATGGGTTATCGTTTCTTCTGTCTGGTTTTGACAACGTCGGCAAGGGCGGCAAGAAGTGCCGCAATATCCTGCTCGGTGTTGCGGTAGGAGAGGCTGATACGCACCGAGGAATCCGCGCCGTCCTTGGTCTTTCCGTAGGCCAGAAGCGCAGGAGAAACGTGCGCGTCATGCGAGGAGCAGGCAGAGCCTGCGGAAACGAAAATTCCCTCTCCCGAAAGATGATTCAGCACCGTTTCGCTGCGTATTCCCTTCACCTCAACGTTGAGGATATTGGGAAGCGAAAGGGGAGGAAGCAGGGGCAAAACGCTATCCTTAAGCGGCTCGCTTGCCAGACCGCGAAGAAGTGCCTCGCGCAGAGCCAAAACCGCGCGCCTTCTTTCCTCGCCCTTTTCGCGCCAAACGCGGAGCGCCGCGGCAAAGCCGGCAATACCCGACACGTTTTCCGTGCCGCTTCGCAGACCGTCCTGCTGGCCGCCGCCGAGCAAAACGGCAGAAAGGCCCTTTTGCTTCAAAAGGGCTGGCGATACCCAAAGCGCGCCAACGCCCTTGGGCCCCTCCACCTTATGTGAGCTGACCGTTATCATATCCGCGCCCAGACTCTTCACGGAAAAGGGGTGCTTCATAAAGCTTTGCGTGGCATCCACGTGCACAGCACAGTCGGGCGCCGCCTCGCGCAGAATTGCCGTTGCCGCGGCAATATCGTAGAGCGCCCCGGTTTCGTTATTGGCGGCCATCAGGGTGGCAAGAAAAACGCTTTTATCCGCCTCTCTTTGCAGCTCCTGTAAATCCAGAACGCCGCCCACAGTACCAATTTCCTTTCGCACGAAGCCTTTCAGCAAAAGGCTTTCCAGCGGCGCGCTGACCGAGGCGTGCTCCCCCTTGGTTGTCAGAATCTTGCCGCCGCGCGCATATCTTTCCTTGGCAAAGGCGCGGCCAAAAAGAGCCAGGTTGTTTGCTTCCGTGCCGCCCGAGGTGAAAATCACCCTTCCCTCTCTCGTGCCGAGAGCGAGAAGCACCTCCTTCTCCGCCTCGCGCAGAATCGCCAAGGCCTCCTGCCCCATACGGTGACGGGAGGATGGGTTTCCGTACTGCTCGGTGGCAACGGCCGTGTAGGCCTCAAGCGCCTCTTGACACATCGGGGTCGTTGCGCTGTTGTCCAAATAAATCCGTTTCATGTCTTTTCCTTTTCACACAAGGCGCGCTTTGCGCGCCTTTGGGCATATCCGTTTTCCAAGGCGAAGGACGCCTTGGGCATTCAAAAAGGGCTTTGCACCTTTGAAGAGCGAAGGTTCATTCGGCAAAGCCATTTAACTTGTTTAGTCAAACTTGAAGTTTTCGATAATCGCCAGAACGTCAAGGTTGTTATCGTTGTCATAGTACCTTTCAAAGACGTCGGCCTCGGCGGTGTAGGTGAAGATATAAAGGCGAGAGCCCGCAAGCAAGGAATCCATATGCACGGTGTAAATCTGCATATAGCGGTATTCCTCGCCGTTATACTTGGCGGTGAAGAAATAGCGGGTGCCGTGGCCGCCGCCCATCACAACGTCTGCGCCTTGGTTTTCGGCGGCGTCGGGGGTAAATTCATCAAAGAGACGGGCATATTCCTCCTGGCAGTCCTGCCAATACTCATCCACGGTCGTGGCGGAAACGGAGTTCACCACCGCCATACTGACCGAGCCGCCCGTGAAGGAGGCCATCGTGTAGTCCGAAACGCTGCCCGCAGTAACGCTCCAGTTTTCAGGCACGTAGAGGGTATAGGTGCAGGCGTCATCGTTGGAGGCCTTCTTGAAGCCAATGGGGGTCTCGTCCGTATTGCCTCCGCAGGAGACAAGGGACAGCACCGTTATAACGGCAAGCAGTAAAAGGGCAATTCTCTTTTTCATCGTTTTTTCCTCGTTTTTCTCTTTTCTTTCGCTTATAGAGGCGTTTTTTGTTTTTCAGCATCAGACCTTGGCGGTCTCTTTTTCCATTTCCTTTACCTTAGCAAGCGCCGAAAGCACGCCGTGCTTACCCGACTCATAGGTCAGGCCGCCCTGCATAAAGGCAATATAGGGAGGACGGATAGGGCCGTCTGCCGACAGCTCCAAGGACGCGCCCTGCGTGAAGGTGCCGGCCGCCATAATGACAGGCTCCTGATAGCCGGGCATTGCCCAGGGCTCGCATGAAACGAAGGCGTCAATAGGCGAGCCCTCCTGTATGCCGCGGCAAAAGGCGATAAGCCCCTCGGGCTTGCCAAAGGTCACCGTCTGGATAATATCGTGCCGCGCCTCGTTCCAGGCAGGCTCGGTTTTATAGCCCTCCTCTGCAAAGAGGTAGGCGCAAAGGTGCGCCGTCTTCAAGGCCTGTGCCACGGTGTGCGGCGCGTAAAAGACGCCCTTGTAAAGCGACTTGTTGTGCCCAAGGCTTGCGCCGATTTCAAGGCCGACGCCGGGCGCGGAAAAGCGATAGCCGCAAAGCTCGATAGCGCGCTTGGTACCCACCAGATAGCCACCGCACTCTACCATACCGCCGCCGGGGTTTTTAATCAACGACCCAACGGCAAGGTCGGCACCAACGGCGCAGGGCTCTATCTCGTCCACGAACTCGCCGTAGCAGTTGTCCACCACCACGTACGCATCCGAGACCGATTTAACCAGCGCAACCAGCTCGCCGATTTCAGCAACCGAGAGCGTTTTTCTGTCAAGATAGCCCTTAGAGCGCTGAATAAAGGCCACCTTCACGTTTTTCTCGGCCTGCAAGGCGCGCAAAATCCCTTCCTTGTCGGGAAGCCCCTTGTCATTCAAGGGAACCTCGGCGTAACGGACGCCAAAATCCTTCAAGGAGCCCGTTCCCGCATCACCCGCAATGCCGATAACCTCGTCCAAGGTGTCATACGGCTTGCCCGTGATGGAAAGAAGGGTGTCATTCGGGCGCAAAAGGCCAAACAGCGCGATAGTCAAAGCGTGCGTTCCCGAAAGAATGGTATGGCGCACAAAGGCGGCCTCCGCCCCGAACACCGTGGCGTAAACCTTGTCCAAGGTATCGCGGCCGTAATCGTCATAGCCATAGCCATCGGTCGAGCCAAACATCGTGGCCGATACCCGCGCCTCCTTAAAGGCGGCCAAAACGCGATTCGTTCCCTTCTCGGCTATCTCGTCAATTTGCTTGAAAAGGGGGGCTAACGCCGCCTCCGCCTTTTCAATCCGTACTTTTTCGTCTAACATATTTGCTCCGTTTCTTTATACTTCTTTCAAAACTGAATGTAAACTATTCTTGTCATTCCGGCAAAGCGCGCACGATGCGCCGAAATACCTCGCCGCGCTCGGCGTAATCCCGAAAGGCGTCAAAGGCGGTAAAGGCAGGGGAAAGCACAACGGCGTGCTTCGTTCCGTCTGCCAGGCGACAGGCCTGTGCCACGGCCTGCTCCAAATTGTCGGCAAGGGCAAGGGGCAAGCGACCGCCAAGGGCGCTCTTCAAGCGCTCGCGGCTTTCTCCGAACAGCACCGCCGCGGCGGCAAGCTTGGGCAGGGCATCCGCCAAAAGAGAAAGAGAGAGGCCCTTTTCCGCGCCGCCCAAAAGAACGATAGCGGAAACCCCCGCCTCCTGCAAGGCGGTAAGGCTGGCAACGGTGCGAAGGGGCGAGGTGTCGATGGAGGAATTGTAAAAATCCCGTCCCATACGGCGCCCCAAATACTCTAATCGGTGGGGCAGCCCCGAAAAAGAACGAGCCAGAGGCAAAAAGACGCTTCGCGGCACAATTCCCCGCGTTACGCCTGCCGCCGCCAAGAAATTTTCCAGGTGAAAGCGGCCGCAAAGCCGCATATCGCCTTCGCGGAAAAGGGGTGTTCCCTCGTCATAAAGCGTGTCGCCCTCCCTATGCAGAGGCGTTTTCTCATCCAAGGAAAAGCGAAGCGCCTCTCTTTCGGGGAAAAGACCGCTTTTGGCCGTCATATACGCGCATTTATCAAACAGGGAGGCCTTGGCCGCGGCGTATTCCGCCATATCGGTGTGCCAGTTCAGGTGATTGGGGGTCAGGTTGGTGATAACGCCGCCCTGCAAGGAGAAATCCGATTTTATCAGCTGGAAGCTTGACAGCTCCAGAACGGCAAAGTCTTCCCGTTTCATTTCCGAAAGATAGGGCAAAAGGCTTCGCCCGATATTGCCGCCCAGAAAGGCGCGATGGCCCGCAAGCTCGATGGCCCTTGCCACAAGCGTGGCGGTGGTGCTCTTGCCGTCACTCCCCGTCACCGCCAGAATCGGCGCAGGACAAAGGGCGCAAAACAGCGAGATCTCGTCGGTAATAAGGCCACCCCTTTGGGCGTGGTACAGCAAGGCAGGGTGGTCGGGACGAAGGGCGGGAGAACGAAAAAGAAAATCGGCCTTGGGCATTCGCCGATAATCCTCTCCCGAAAAGAACGGAATATGGGAAAGGCCCTCCTCCGCCAAGCAGGCAGCGGCGCTCGGATTTTTATCGTAGGCCACCGCAGAAGCACCCGCCTTTACCAGCCAATGCAAAACGGCGCAGCCCGAGCGCCCTAAGCCGAAAACGGCGGCGGTATCGTGTTTTTTGGGAATGAGCGTCATAGCAAGGCTCCTTTTGGCGAGGGACACCCCTCGGTTTTCCCTACCATCCTATGCGCCCTCCCCTCTTCTCGCTCCAAAGGGGAAAGAGCCGCCGAGCCTTCCTTGCAATTTCGTAACATTATTATTATAGCATTTTTTTCGCCTCTGTCAATATTTCCGACGATTTTCGCAGAAAAATCACCCAAAAAGCAAAAAGAGGGAGCAAGCGCCTTTTTCGGCGTTTGCTCCCGTAAAACACGGTCTTTTTTAAAACCTCAAGGGCATCGTTCTTTTGTGTGCGGAGGCCTTGTGCATCCGTTCGATTTTGGCAACCGTCTCGGCGTCTCCCTCGCCCGTGCGGATATATTTGTCAAGGGCGGCGTAGGTAAAGCCGAAGTTGTCCTCGTCCGTTTTGCCCGTCAGGCCGTCCGAGGGGGCCTTCAAAACGAAGGAAAGGTCAAGCCCAAGTCTTTCGGCCAACAGCTTGCCGACCGCAACAACCTCCGAGCAGGTCAGAGAGCCGATGGGATTGAGATCATACGCGCCGTCGCCCCACTTGGTTGTCCAGCCGATGTAGGTCTCGCTTGCGTTGCCCGTGCCGATAACGCGATAGCCGAGGGTCTGGGCAATGGCATACAGCGTTGTCATACGCAGACGGGGCGGGATATTGGTTTTCGCCTGTGCCGTAACGTCCAAGGGAATGGCCGAAAGCACACCGTCAAAGGCGTCCTTAATATTCACCACGTAGTGCTTCAACCCCAGCTGCTCACAAATAGCCAGGGAGTCGGAAATATCCTTTTGCTCACCGTTGGGCATCAGCACACCCAACACATTATCGCCGAAAACGATTTTGGAAAGCATTGCCACAACCGTGCTGTCCTTACCGCCGCTGATACCGAGAACAACGCCGGCGCAAGCGGTTTCCTCCTTGTAGGCTCGCAGGGAGTCAAGAATTCTATCCAGTTCCTTTTGCATATCCATCTTCGCTTTTCCTTTCGTTTACAAGCACTAAACAGGCTTTTTTATTCAGTATAGCACGATTCTGACCAAAAAGCAAACTGTTTTACGCGTTTTTTACAATTTCGGCCGTAAGTGCCGCTATCTCTAAGGGCAAATCCGAGGGCAAAACGCCGTAGGGCGAAAGCCGCGCCTCCAAGCGCTCCCCTGCCTTGCCGTGCAAAAACACCGCCGCCTCTGCCGCCGCCTTGGGCAAGAGCCCTTGTGCGAGCAAGGAGGCAACAAGCCCCGCCAAAACGTCTCCGCTACCGCCCTTTGCCAAGGCGCTGGTGCCAACGGTGGAAACGCTGCTTCCGTTTGCATCGGCTATCACGGTGGCCGCCCCCTTCAAAACGATGGTAACGCCCCATTTTTTCGCATATTCCTCGGCAAGAGAGAGGCGGTTTCCCTGCACCTCGCCGACCGTTTTTCCGATAAGACGGGCCATTTCCAAGGGATGCGGCGTTAATACCACGGCTCTTTTTGCCGCGCCCAACGCAGACGCTGCCGTCTCGCCCTTTTCAGCCAAGGCGTTCAGCCCATCCGCGTCAATCACCAAGGGAGCGCCCTCTTCCGCCAAAAGCGCGAGAAGCAAGCGGCAAAGCGCCTCGCTTTTGCCGCACCCCGAGCCAACGAGCAGCGCCGAGGCGCCGCGCGCGCTTGCAAAAAGCGCGTCCTCGTCCTTTTCCTGCATATTCTCGTGCGAAGGCAGGGAAAGCGCCAGAATTTCGGGCGTTCTTTGCATAGCGGCGGCAATCACCTTGTCGGTTGAGGCAAGCGTGAAAAGACCGCAGCCGCCCCGAAGCGCGCCCTCGGCGGCAAGCAAAGCCGCACCCACGTATGCGTCACTTCCCACAAGGCCAAGAACTCTGCCGAAGCTCCCCTTGTGCGAGTTTTTCGGCCGCTTGGGCAAAAGGGCAGATAGGCTCTTCGCCTCTACCGTTTCGGGAAGAGAAAAGACCTCTTGCAGCAAAGCCGCGTCAAGCCCAAGGTCAACGTTTACAAGCTCTCCCACCGCTTCCTTGGCAGGATAAGAGAGTAAACCTTTCTTTACAAAACAAAGCGTTACCGTTAAATTTACGGGTATAAAAACAGGGGAAAGCGCGCCGCTTTCTCCGTGAACACCCAAGGGAATATCCACGGCAACCTTGTAGGCATCGCTTGCGGCAAAGGCGGCGGCAACCGCTTCTGCCTCTTGGGGCAGGGTGCCCGCGAAGCCCGTTCCGAAAAGGGCGTCCACCAAAATATCCGCCTTTGTGCGAAGCCCCTCTTCAAGAGACAGGGGCGCGCCGAAGCGCTCGGTATAGGCCGCAAGAAAGTGCCGCCCCTCCTGGCTTCTCTGCCCCTTTCCGAAAGCGTCCACCGCCAAGGGCGAAAAGCCGCGCTCGGCCAAGGCCAGCGCCAGCGCATAGCCGTCACCGCCGTTGTTACCGCCACCGCAAAAAATCAAAACGGAGCCGGGGGCCCGTCTTTTTGCTATTGCAAGGGCGACCCCCTCCCCCGCCCGTTCCATCAGAACGCAGGTGGGAATGCCCAACGTATCACGGGCGTATGCGTCAATTTGTGGAATTTGACTCGGTAAAGCAACAATCATGACGAGCTTCCTTTCGGTTTTCTTCAAAAAACAGTAAGGCAGAGCGTTACTCTGCCTTTTTTGATATACGCATAAGCGGCGTCCGTATCGTTCCCTTGGCCTCAACGGGAACCCAAAGGCCGAAAAGATAGATGCCGCCGTTCAGAACAGCCTCCAAAACCCAGGAAATTGCCCAGGCAACGTAAAAGCCCTCCATACCGAAATAGGGTGTCAAAAGGAAGCCCGCCACGATGCGAACGAGAGAAGCAAAGCCCGTGGAAATGAGCAAAAGCCCCATACGCTTCACGCCGCGGTACAGGTGGTGAAACAGGTTGTCAACGCAATGGAACACGGCAAAGGGCAGGCAGACCCGAACGAAGAACAGGCTGAAGCCGAGGCTGTCGCCGTCTCCCGACTTGGAAAAGAGACCCACTAACTGCTCGGGGAAGATAAGACAGAGGGCCAAAACGGGCAGAAGAAAGGCCAACGCCTGCACGAGACCCACCCCGATGCCCTTGTTGATTTTATCGTATTTCCCGGCGCCAACGCATTGAGCCGTGTAGCTGCCTACGGCGCGGGAGGAGTTATAGAACATAGCGGAGTTGAACTCGAAAATGCGGTGTGTCACGCTATACGAGGCCGCGGCGGCAGGGCCCAAGGCGTTTACCATAGGAGAAAGCAAGAGGCTTGCCAAATACATCACGCCCTGCTGAAAGGAGGTGGGCAGAGCGAAGCTGAAAATCTGCTTGGTTTCCCCAAAGGCGAGAACGGTTTTCTCCTTGGTAGGCATTTTGCGGAAGGAAACGGCGAAATAGATAAGATAAATCACGAAGGTCACAAGCGAGGCAAACACGGTGGAAAGACCGATACCCAAAACGCCCATCTTTAAAACCACCACAGAGAATACGTTGCCCGCCACGTTGAGAACACTGGACACCACCGACAAAACGAAGGGAACGGTGGAGGAGCCAAGGGCGGTGGCAATGTGCATACACACGTTGTTCAGCACCACAACGAAGAAGCCGCCCATATACGCGGCGAAATAACGGAAGGAATCGTCCCAGATAGCAGCGTCTACCTTCAAAAGACTGAAAATGGGCTTATGTAATACCACGGAGCCGCCGCCGAGAAGAAGCGACACCAAAACCAGAAGCAAAATCTGCGTCCAGGCGTTGTTCTTGATGCGCCCGTACTCCTTGGCGCCGAACAGCCTTCCGACGTAAATGCCGACTCCCGAGCCGTAGCCCCATATCAGAGAAGAAATAAAGGTGATATAGCTGGAGGTGGTGCCCGTGGCCGCCAAGCCCGCCTCGCCTAAAAACTGTCCCGCGATAATGGTGTTGACAACGGCATAGGTCTGGGATAAGACCCCCGAAATCACCAGGGGCAGAGCAAAGGTGAAAAAGGTCTTGTAAATATTTCCCCTCGTTAAATCCTTCATGGCGCAGGCTCTCCTTTTGGGCAGTGGCGTCGGCTTACCGCCGCGCCCCTCTTGACATTTGTTTTCTTTTCGTGTACTATTATACTGATTTCTCAAAAAATTGCAAGTATGTTGCTATTTTTTATAATTTATCAACTTTTCTCAAATTCTCCCCCCGAAATCGAAGGAAATTTTCTTTCAAGGGGCAGAAGCACGGAGGGCTTATGTATCAAAAGGAGCGCTTGGAGCGCATTATGGACTTTTTAAACCGCAACGGCTTTGCCACCGTTAAGGAGCTGACGGAGCTTTTGCATTACAGCACGGCCACGGTCAACCGTGACCTGAATGCTTTGGAGGGCATGAAAAAAATCAAGCGCAGCTACGGCGGCGCCGAGCCCGTCAAGGAAAAGGCCATTCCCCTTCCCTTCCGATACGAGAAAATGAAGGTGGCCAAGAAGCGCATTGCCAAGGCGGCCGCCGCGCTTATTGAGGACGGCGACACCGTATTTATCGACAACAGCACCACCGCCCAGTACATCGGGCGTTACCTGACCGAGAAGAAAAGCCTCACCGTCATCACCAACAACATCATGCTCGCCTCCTTTTTGTCCGAGGCAGGCATCACCGTCAAGGTTTTGGGCGGCACCATCGTGGAGGTTCCTTCCATGCTGGCAGGGCCCGAAACGGTAGAAAACGCGATGCGTTACCGCACGGACAAGGTGTTTTTCGCCACGGGCGGCGTGTCGGAGGACGGCATCATTCAGGACAGCACGGATACCTACGTGCTTTTGGAAAAGGTTGTCATTTCCCGAACGCAAAGGGCCTATTATTTGGTAGACAGCGACAAGGTGGGCAAGCGCCTTGCCTTTTGCACGCACACCTTTTCTGACGTTGCGGGGGTTATCAGCGATTATCCCTTTTCCGATGCCTGCAAGGAAAAGCACCCCTCTACCCGATTTATCACCGTTTGATTTTTTCTGTTGACAAGTCTCCCGAAAAATGCTATACTACGGAGGCTATTATCGCAAAGAAAGGAAGCCTTGCAAAGCAAGGCGCCAACCAACATGAAAAAACGCATAGTTTCTCTTTTTCTTCTCCTTCTTCTTGCCGCACTTCTCGTAACCGCTTTTTCCTCCTGCGGCGGCAAAGACCCCGTTTACGTTCGCATTGAGGTCAAGGATTACGGCGTCATGGTGGCCGAGCTGTATCCCGACGTGGCACCCGTGACGGTTGACAACTTCGTTAAGCTGGTCAAGCAGGGCTATTATACCGACGTGATTTTTCACCGCGTCATTGAGAACTTTATGATCCAAGGCGGCATCGGCAAGACCTACGCCTCCACGATTAAGGGAGAGTTTTCCGCCAACGGCTTTAAAAACAACCTCTCTCACACCCGCGGCGTGCTTTCTATGGCGCGCACGAACTACCCCAACAGCGCCTCCTCCCAGTTCTTTATCTGCCACGTGGACTACAAGGACCTTGACGGCAATTACGCCGCCTTCGGTAAGCTGCTCTCGGGCTACGAGGTGCTGGACGCTATCGCCAAGGTGCCTACTACGACAAAATACTGGCAGGGCGCCGTGATGCAGAATATGCCTGTTACAGACGTAGTTATCTCCTCCATCGTCCTTTGCGATAAGGATGGCGTTCCGCTTCCTTGATGCGAGCGGCAAAAGACAAAAAAGCAACAAAAAAGCACCGCAAAAGGCGTTCCCTATAAGGGATTTTTTGAAACATTAAAAATTTATAGGAAATTGCACTTTCAAGCGGTCAAAAGAAAATTAGAACTTGGATATTTCTTCCGAGTTCTTTTTCTTTTGTAAAAATTTTTTTCAAAAACA
>JAZRFK010000013.1:0-4889 GCA_045661325.1 Eubacteriales bacterium
CCAATGCAGATAAGCGATCCGTCACGCATATTGATGGGAATGAGCAGCTTCTCGCCTGCCTTGGCAGAGACGGCGCCCTTGCGGAGAATCATCTCCTTCACATCTATATAGTTGTGAATGGTCTGGAAGGAGTCAAGAGCGGTAAGCGCGCAATGGGCAAGAATGATTTCCGCCATTATCGCGCGGCTTCTCTCTGCGAATTTCTGGCAGATATCCACGTCGTGAAGGTAATCCTCCATGAAGGAGCCGTACAGATAGCAAAGGTCGCGCGGGAGCGAGGGCTCTTTGGCGTTAAACGCCTTTTCAAGCGCCTTGATGGTGGCTTGAATTTCGGCGCGGCGACCGTTCTCCTTGTAGGTGCGGATAATCTCCTCGCGCTCTTGGAAATACGCCTCTTTTCCGAGGTTCAGATCAATAGCGAGCTGCTGATAATGCTCCGCCACCTGCGTGCCGAGGTTGCGGCTTCCCGAGTGAATCACGAGGTACTTGCCGCCCTCTTCGTCCTCGTCAACCTCAATAAAATGATTGCCGCCGCCAAGCGTGCCGAGCGATCGTTCAAGTCTCTTGGAATCCTTGAGGTTTCTATAACAGCGGAGCTGTGTGAGGTCAAATCGCTCCTGTCTGCCCTCCCAGACGTTGTGCCCACAGGGAATGCTGTGCGCCGCCTCGTCTATCTTCTCAAAATCAAGCGAAGCGTTGCCAAGGTACACCGTATACATACCGCAGCCGATGTCAACGCCCACCATCGCGGGCACTACCTTGTCAGTGACAGTCAGGGTTGTGCCAACGGTGCAGCCCTTGCCCGCGTGAACGTCGGGCATAATTCTTATTTTTGAGGCGGCAAACGCCTCGGTGTCACAAATTGCCTTTATTTGCTCGCGAGAGCCGTCGTCCATCGTGGTGGCGAAGCACTTGGCGGTGTTAAAGCTTCCTATGATCTCTATCATGTTAATCTCCTTTCATCATAAGCGGTCGAGCTTGATTGTAGTATACAACGCGCCCGACCGCATAAAGAGATTTAGGCGTTGTTACCGTTTAAGATTGCTGTAAGCTGACCCAAAATATTGCCATTACCGTTCAAGGAAATGTTGCCCACATTCTCGCAAATGCGCTCAACATATTCCAGCTCCTTGAGCTTGTAAAGAGTTTGGTTTTCATCCATCAGCTTTGCCGTGTTCAAGAGAGAACGTGTGGACGCAACCTCCTCGCGACGCGTGATAACGTTTGCCTGCGCTCGCTTTTCCGCTACCAGAACGGTATTCATGATTTCACGGATTTCCCCGGGAAGAATGATATCCTTAACACCTGCATCCGTGATTTCAACAAACAGATCCTTTTCCTTGGCTTTCAGTTTAGCGAACACAAACTCGGACATCTGATCCTTGTTTTCAAGGATCTCATCCAGCTTGTATTTGCCAACGTATTCACGCAGGGCAAGCTGTGCCGCTACGTGCATTTGCTCTGCGAAATCATCGATTTCGGTCAGGATCTTGACGTAGTCGGTCACGCGGTAGTTGCAGACAAAATTGATGCGGAGAGAAACCTTATCTGCGGTAAGGATCTCCTGACCCGTGATATCCATTTGGGTCAAGCGGGTATCCACAAAGCCGACATCCACTTTAATGGGCGTTTTCCAGAAGTAGTAGGTGCCTGCATCCAGAATGCGCTCAAGCTTCTGATTGAAGTAGAGTCTTGCCTTCTGATATTCAGCAACCTCGATTTTGATGTATAGCGCTTGGGGGAGTCTGGAAAAGACGTAGGTGGGAACGGTGGGGTCAACGGTGGGGGTGGAGATGTCCACCAGCTTAAACTCGTGCCTGTCTGCCACCGACCAGAAGGCGTGCTTGCCCTGGCGAAGCGCCGAGGAGAAGGTGCCGTTGACGAAGTGGAGCGCCAGCTCCTCGTCCTTGACCTCTATCACGGTTATCTTTTCGGCTACCGCCTTGTCTGCCAGCAGCGTTTCCAGGGTGCACTTGCGGGGGATAATGGGCTGCTCCAAATTGGAGATTTCGATTTCCTTGCCCCCGATGCAGTGGTATTTGCCTGCAGCAAGCGTCTTGACGTACCGCCCGTTCTTGAACAGGAAGCCGCGTTGATTGTCATTGATAATAACTGTTTTCATTGTATGTAGTCCTCCTTAAAGGTAATGATGCGGATGGGTGTCACTCACGAAGGGGCGGCGGCCGAGGGCTTAAGCTCCCCGAGCACGGCGCGGAAGGAAAGCCTCTGGCGCCGATTTCGAGAAAGCGGTATCCGTCCTCGGACAAGGCAGCTCTCTCGCTGCGCGGACGAAGTGCTCGGCACCTTGTCCTTGCTGAATGATACCCATTTTTTTCAAAGCGTTTTTACACAACTCAAGCGCCGCTGTATGCGTGCATTCTTTAGGGCCCTGAAAGGGCATTTTCCAATCCTCTGGCGAGATGCTTTTGTCGCACCTCGGTGGGATTCGAACCCACGAAAAAAAGGGGGAGAAGTGTTTCCCGCTAACGCAAGCGGCTCTTCTGGCATACACGTTGGAATGTCCTCGTGCACCGCGGTGACGGACGTGCCAAACACCCACGCGAAGCACCCTTGCAAGCATATTTTACCAAGGAGCAATCCGTTTTTCACGGAAAAAAAGCTGCGAACTTACAAATTTCGGTAAATTTCTCAAGATATATGAAAAGGATGCCCCTTGTAGAGAGGCATCTCGTTACTTGAGTCCGCAAAAAAGCTGCCTTTTCAGCCTTTCGACAATGAGTAGACGAAAGCGCTCCGAGCCCAGAACCTCCACCATCGGCCCAAAGGAAAGGATGCGAATGACTAACTCGGTCTCGTCCTCTCGGTCATAGCGGATATTGACCAGATAGTGCGTTTCGTCCAGCCGCTCCGCCTGCTTTTCAAAATGGGCAAAATGGAGCATGAAGCGCTCCATGGCGTTGCGCTCGTCCGTTACGCGAACAGAGAGGGTATCGTAGATTGGGAGACGGGCAGAAAGGGGAGCGTGCTCCTTTCCCGTGTAGAGGGTGCAGCCCTTGATTTTCGCAAGGTTGACGGTGGCGCCTCTGCGTCTCCCAGCAGTGATGAAGCGGAATTTATCGTCCTTTTCGGAGTATTCTAACCGCAAGGGGCGGCAACAGACAAGCATCAGCTCTCCCTTGCGGTTGTGCATTTCAAACTTGATTTGCGCTTTTTGGCGAATGGCGTCCAAAACGACACGGAACTGCCGTATATATTCCTCGTTCTCGAAGGGGTCGCCGTCACCGTATTTGTCATACACGCAGTAGTCCGCCGCGGTGAAAAGGGGCTCAACGTCCCCAAGGTCAGGAAAGGACACGTCGAAAAGCTTGATGCGTGGGTCAAGCGAAATTGCCTTTAACCATTGCTTTTGCAGGGTTGTCAGGGGCATAGTGGGGGTGTGGACGAGAGGGGTGGTCATATCGGCATGGATAAGCTGCCACCGCCCGCTTTTCAAGGCGGGGAGAATGGTCAAGGCGCTTTCGCCAAAGGCGTGGTCTGTGACAATTTTTTGCAGCTCCCGCTCGGAGCGCTCTCCTGCAAGAATACGGGAAAGAATGGCGGCAACCGTGTTGTAATAGGCAGAATACAGCTCGCTGAATATCATTCGTCTGCCTCCTTTCCGATGCCGTATAGCGCGTACATCGCTTCTATGTCCTGCTTGAATCGATTTTCTACCGTGCGGTTGGAGAAGCGCAGCTGCACGATACGGCAGATGAAGGTTCTGATCCAGGGGATCATTTCCCCCGAGTCGTAGACGTCCGCAGAGAAGCGGTACGTATGCTCGTCTATTTTCTCCACTTCGCCGATGCGCTTTTCACGCAAAAGTCGCTTGACGATATAGTCCTCCCCCGCCTCCACCTTGACCGTGAACTCTACGTGTTCAAGGCGTAAAGCTTTTTGCCTGCTTCGTTTGACGTTGATGCCCCACGAATGGCGCTGTAAGGTGTCAAGCTCTTCGCGCAGCGCATCAAAGCGTGGCTCTACCTCCTCGGGCTTGACGGAGGATAAGTAATCCACGCGGTAGGAGAGAAAGCTGTTTTGGGAAGGAAAGTATGCCAAAAGGTGCTGTCTGCCGCTTTGCGCGCTGATGAGAATGCGAAGCGGCACAAGAGAGAGCCGCCGCGGCAAATCCTTGTGAGGACTGGTATTGGATACCAAGACTGCTCGCTTTTCTCTCATGGCAGAGAAGAGCGCCGCCAGAACGCCGCTGTCAATGGAGCCCGTTATGTAGTGGTGCTTGAAGGTGAAGGCATCGGTGTCGACCCCCTTTTCCTTGTCCAGCAGAAATGAGCCGATAACGCCGCAGGGCGCCACCTCCGAAAAATAATGCAGCAGGTCGTCCAAGGCGGAAAGGTCGGTGTTTTCCCGCCTGTGATAATAGACACGGCGCCCCTCCTTCACTGTGGCAAGGAGCCCCGCCTCGCAGTATTCCTTGAGCTTCTTGCGGAGGGTGGATTCGTCGAACATCATAGGGCTTTCAAAGCCTGAAAGATATTTCTCGTCGATCTCTGCGAGCAACGCGGAAATGGTTTTCTTAACAGATGGATCGTGGAGAATGTCAAAGATAATGAAATGCAGCGTGATATCGCCATCGGTAAAGCTCTTTGCCTTCCAGGCGTTGTATAGGGGGTTGTGCCTGATGGTGCGGCTGTCGATGGAAATAAATACGTTCTTGCGCTGGGGGGTGCGGACAAAGCGCATATGGTCGCCAAGCCAGCTTTCAAGACGCCGGCGCTCATCGTCATAGCAGCGCGCACTCTTGCTCTGATAGTCGTCACGACTCTTGAAGCCATAAACATAGAAATCACGCATATACGCTCTGATTTTCTCAAAGCTCTTGATAAGCTCGCTGTAAGTCGACATAAGGCGCCTCCTTTCTATAAAATGTA
>JAZRFK010000014.1:0-10807 GCA_045661325.1 Eubacteriales bacterium
ACGGGCAAGGAGCAGCACATCACCATCACCTCCTCCACCAATATGTCCCAGGAGGACATCGACCGTGCCGTTAAGGAGGCCGAAAAGTTTGCCGAGGAGGATAAGAAGCTGAAAGAGGCGGTTGAAAACAGAAACCGCGCCGAAAGCTTGGTGTCTCAGGCAGAAAAGACCCTTTCCGACGTTGGCGATAAGCTGACCGAGGAGGATAAGGCTCCCGTTGTGGCAGCCATTGAGAAGCTGAAGGAAACCTTGAAGGGCACCGATAACGAGGCCATCAAGGCCGACAGCGAGGCACTTGAAAAGGCCTTCTACGCCGTGGCTGAAAAGATTTATCAGGTAGGCGGCGCAGGTGCAGGTGCAGGCGCAGGTGACGCTGCGGGTGCGGCAGGCGGCAGTGCCGATGGCACCTATTACGACACCACCTACGAGGACAAAACCGGCTCCGACGGAAACGGCGCCAACTAACTAAAAGTAAACAAGGGCACGCACGGAAAAGCCGTGCGTGCCGCCTCGCGTTTTTAAGAAAGGGATTCCGATATGGCGGAAAAAAGAGACTATTACGAGGTGCTTGGCGTTGCCAAGGATGCCTCGGAGGCAGACATAAAAAAGGCCTACCGTACCCTTGCCAAAAAGTATCACCCCGATATGCATCCGGGCGATGCAGAGGCAGAGGCAAAGTTCAAGGAGGTCAATGAGGCGTATAGCGTCTTATCCGATGCGGAGAAGAAGAGCAAGTATGACCAGTTTGGTCACGCCGCCTTCGATGGAATGGGCGGCGGTGGCGGCGGTTACTCCGACTTTGGCGGCTTTGGCGGCTTCGAGGACATCTTCTCCTCCTTCTTTGGCGGCGGCTTTGGGGGCGGTGGTGGCGCGCGCTCGCGCGGCCCTATGCGCGGCGAGGATGTGTACGCGCGCATCACCATCACCTTTGACGAATCGGTTAGCGGTTGCAAAAAGGATATCAGCTTCAAGCATACCGAGGCCTGCTCCGTTTGTCATGGTCGCGGTGCCGAAAAGGAAAGTGACGTTGTTACCTGCTCCGAGTGTCACGGTCGCGGCCAGGTTGTGACCCAGCAGCGCACCATTCTCGGTGTGATGCAGTCCACCCAAACCTGTCCTACCTGTCGCGGTAGAGGAAAAACGGTGAAGAATCCGTGCTCCTCCTGTCGCGGAACGGGCTACGTAAGAGTGGCGAAGGATATCGCCATGAGCATTCCCGCAGGCGTGGATGACGGCAACCGTATCGTGCAGCGCGGAATGGGTGATGCAGGACGGGATGGCGGCCCCGCAGGTGATTTGATAGTCGAGGTCACCGTGCGTCCTCACGATATTTTCAGACGAGAGGGCAATCACGTGTATTGCGAGATTCCCATCTCCTTCGCAGATGCCGCTCTGGGCGCGGAGATTGATATTCCCACCTTGGAGGGAAGTGAGAAATTTACCGTTCCCGAGGGAACCCAAACGGGTGCGGTGTTCACCATGCGCGGAAAGGGTATGCCCGACGTGCGTACCAGGCGCCGCGGCGACCTTGTCTTTACCGTGGAGGTGGAGGTTCCCAAGAATCTCTCCGCCAAGCAAAAGGATTTGCTCCGTGAATTCGCCGCCTCCTGTGACGATGCCAACAATAGCAAAAAAAGCGGCTTCTTCAAAAGAATTTTCCGCAAATAAACGCATATCGCAAAAAAACGAGCCAAAACGGCTCGTTTTTTATTTTTCGTATTTCTCCGCAATCGCCTTGGCGAATTGCCTGGGCGTGACGCCCTTTTTTCTTTTGAAGGCATAGTTAAAATAGCTCTGGGAGGAAAAGCCGCAGTCGGCGGCAATCTTCGTCAGCGTGTCGCCCGTGGTTAAAAGCAGCGTAGCGGCGCGCTTGATGCGCTGCTCCTCCACGAACACCCGAAGGGTCAGGCCCGTGTACCGCTTGAAGCAGTGATGAAAATAATAGGTGCCCAGATTAAAGCGCCTGGCAAGCGCGGCAAGAGAAAGGTCAGCGGCAGGGTTTGCCGTGATGTAGCGCACTGCCTCGTCAATGATTTTGGCTTGCCCCTGCGCCTCCCCCGTGCGCCTCTGCTGCTTGACAGCGTCCCGATATAAGGCGTGTAAAAGCTCTAAAACCAGCCCCTCTACCATCACTGTGTCCTCCTCTAAATCCGACTCGTAGTAGCGGCAAAGGCGCTGAAATAAGGAAAGATATTTCTCCCTGTCCGTAATCTCAATGAAGGAGGGCGTCTGCATCAAGGCATCGTATAAATAGCCCTCGTGTAAAATCATATGAATGTAGTAGCACTTGAAGGGAAGCCTGGTTTTGCGGATTTGCCCTGCCTTGGCGCAAATCATCCGCATCGGAGAAACGGGCGCCTCCGCCCCGTCTATAAAGGAAGCGCCCCCCTCCTCCATAGGTAGCTCTATCTCAAACATCCCCGTGGCTCTCTCCTTGGTAACGGCCCTGTTCTTCACAGCCGTCTGGGAGTTGTAAATGCCAATGGATACAATCTGCGGTAAAACAATACGCATCGTTTTCTCCTAATAAAGCAAGATTTCTAACCAAATAAACAAGATTTACAAAGAATATATGCAAGAAATATTATACAATACAAATAAGAAAAAGTCAATGACAGGAATTGGAAAGGAATACCGCTATATGAAAATTACCTGGCTTGGGCAGGCGGGCCTGCTTTTTGAGGGCGAGGGGCTCTCTGTGATGATAGACCCCTATCTTTCTGATAGCGTCGCGAAAAAGGAGCCGCACAATATTCGCCGTGTCCCCGTGGATACCCGTTTCCTCGCTTTGCGCCCCGATGTGATGATTTTCACCCATAACCACTTAGACCACTATGACCCCGAAACCGTGCCCCACTTTATCACAGCGGAATCCGCGTGCCTGGTTCTGGCGCCAAGCTCGGTATATAACGAGGTCAGACGCATAGGCGGCAAGAACAATTACGTCAAGCTGGATAGGCACACCGAATGGACGGAGGGCGCCCTCCGCTTCCGCGCGGTCAAGGCGGAGCATAGCGACCCCACCTCCATCGGCGTTATCATCGAGGACGGAAAAAGTCGGTATTACGTCACGGGAGATACCCTCTATAACGAGGATATTTTTGCCGATATCCCTCGGGATATTGACGCCGTCTTTCTTCCCATCAACGGCAAGGGCAACAATATGAATATGGTGGACGCCGCCCGTTTTTGTCAGCGGATTAACCCCAAGGTGGCAGTTCCTCTGCATTTCGGTATGTTTGACGCTATAAATCCCCTGGATTTCCCCTACGAAAAAAAGGTTATCCCCGAAATCTATCGGGAAATCAAGCTCTGAAAAACGGTATCTGAAAGGACGAAAATACAATGAAAATAACCGACATCAAAACCTTCGTGGTGGATTGCTTCCGCACCAATTGGGTCTTCGTCAAGGTGTATACGGACGAGGGGCTGACGGGCGTCGGCGAGGGAACGCTGGAATATAAGGAAAAGGCGCTCGTTGGCGCCATCGAGCATATAAAGGATTACCTTCTCGGCAAGGACCCAAGGCAAATCGAAAAGCATTATCACGATATATACAGGGACGCCTATTGGCGCGGCGGCGCCGTCTTGACCTCCGCCCTGTCGGCGGTGGAAATGGCGCTGTGGGATATCCTGGGCAAGAGCCTGGGCGTTCCCGTTTATCAGCTCTTGGGCGGCAAGGTCAACGATGCCTGCCGCATTTACGTCAACGGCTGGTTTGCGGGCGCCAAGGAGCCCGAGGAGTTTGCCGAAAAGGCGGCGCTTGCCGTTGCCCGTGGCGTCACGGCAATGAAATGGGACCCCTTCGGCAAAAATTATCTGCAAATCTCTAACGCGGATTTGGATAAAGCCCTTCGCTGTGTCGCCGCCGTCCGTGAGGCGGTGGGAGAGGGCGTTGACCTCCTGATAGAAGCCCACGGGCGCTTTGACGTGCCCACGGGTATTAAAATCGCCAACGAGCTTGCCCCCTTTAAGCCAATGCTCTTAGAGGAGCCCACACCTCCCAATAACCTGGAGGCGTTGGAGGCGGTTCGTGCCAAATCTCCCGTTGCCATAGCGGCAGGAGAGCGCCTCTATACCCGATACGATTATAACGAGCTTTTCCGCAGAAGAGCCGCCGACTATATCCAGCCCGACGTTTCCCACGCGGGCGGCATTATGGAGCTGAAAAAGCTCGCCGCTATCGCCGAGGCAAATTATATCCCCTTTGCCCCCCATAATCCCTCAGGACCCATCGCCAACGCCGCCACCCTGCAGCTTGCCGCCTGCTGTCCCAATTTCTGTATCCTGGAAATTATGTATAGCGACGTGGACTACCGCGGCAGCATCACAAACGAGGCGCTCTTATACGAGAACGGCTATATCAAAATCGGCGATAAGCCGGGGCTTGGCATCGAGCTTAACGAGGAGGCGTGCTTGCGGCATCCCTATGTGGAGCATACCCTGCGCCACTATACGGGCGCCTTAACCGATATCCGTCCCCCAAAAACCGCCTTTTACTTTTAAGGAAAAGGGCTGTGGAAGAAAGGAAAGAAAAAATGAAGCTTTTTGAAATAGAAGGGCATAAGCCCAGCCTCCTTCCCGAGGGGGAATGGGAGCTTGTCTTTGCGGACGAGTTTGACGGCGATACCCTGGATAGAACCAAATGGGATTTTCGCCTGGATTTCTGGGGACGTCCCTTCGAGGGCTATACCGATAAGGGCATCGTCCTTGACGGCAAAAGCCATATAGAGCTGCACCGTGTGGAGAAAAACGGCTACTACGTTTCCCCCCAGCTGCAAACAGGCGCCAATTCCTTTGACGCCCCCTTGAAAAGCAAGGAAATAGGATTAAAGGAAGGCTGGGCGGCGTCGGACGAAATCTGGAAGCTCGGTGAGTTGTCCCCGATGAAATTCTCCCATATCTACGGCTACTACGAATGTCGCTGTAAAATGCAGAAATACCCCGAGGAAATGTGGAGCGCCTTCTGGCTACAAGCCCCCGGCATCGGCACCACCTATGACCCTACCTATAGCGGCATCGAGGTGGATATTATGGAATACCCCGAAAAGAACGTGTATAGCTGCGGCAATATCTGGGGCGGCTACGGCGCCCAGTTTACCGAGGAGGGAAGAGTGCAAAGAGTTCCCCTGGCGGAAACGGCGGACGGCTTTCATACCTTCGGCGTCCTCTGGGACGAGGACGGCTATACCTTCTACTGTGACGGAAAGGAAATCTCCAAAGCAAGCAAATTCGTGTCCCGTGTGCCCCAGTTTATCCTGCTCACCACCGAGGTCAGAGGCCATAGAAAAAACACCCCCGTCAAGGTCGAAGGGGCGTTTGTGGACGATGCCTTTATCGTGGATTACGTCCGCGTGTTCGATAGAAAAGAAAGAAAAGAAGGAAAAGTAAACTGAAATGAACGTTGCTCTCGTTACGGGCGCCTGTGTCAATACGGGTGTCGCCATTGTAGAAAAGCTTGCCTCCTTGGGCTACGGTGTCGTCTTTACGGGAAGAAATAAAGAAAAGGTCAAGGAAAAGGAAAGGGAATATAAGGAAAATTTCCCCTCTGCCTTTATTTTCGGCTACGCCATCGACTCGCTTCTTGACGAAAGAACGGTGGACGAGGCAGCCGCCGAGGCTATGTTTGCCCTCTTGGACGAAATGGGCGTGTTTGTGGAGCATCTGGTGCTGAATGCCGCCGACCAAGGCTTGGGGCAGACCCTGCTTGAAAGCCCCCTGACCGACTTTATGCGGGTGTTCAATACCAACGTTGCCTGGAACCTTTGCCTTTCCCGCCTGGCGGCGCGCCGTATGAAGGAAAAGGGCGGCGGCAGTATCCTCTTTATCAATTCCAATACCGCCTATCGCGCCATTCCCGAGAGAACGGCGTACGTGGCGTCCAAGGGCGGTCAGCTTGGGCTTATGCGCGCCCTGGCGCTGGACCTCGGCAAGCACGGCATCCGTGTCAACGCCATCCTGCCCGGAATGATTAAAACGGAGCGCTGGACGCAAAACCCCGATTTTTATGCCACCGTGCCCTCCCGCTTCACCCCCTTGGGCGACGTTGCCGTAGGCGAGGACGTGGCAGACGCCGTATACTATTTCATCGCCCACGCCCGCAACACCACGGGCGCGGAGTTGGTCTTGGACGGCGGCAACACCGTTCAGCTTTATCCCATCATCCCGAAGGAATAGCTCTCCCTAAAAGAAAAAATAAAAAGAACGAGTGCATGCGCTTCGTTCTTTTTTGTTTGAATTTTATTCTGTTGGCTTGACTTGCGCCGCCTGCTGTGCTACAATAAGCGGGAACGAATACAAACCGTGAAAAAAGGAGCATTATGAATTTTTTAGACAAGGCTATCTCCCTGGTGAGTGATGCGCTCTACACCTATATTCTGATATTTCTCTTGGTCGCGGCGGGCATTTTCTTCACCGTCAAAAGCCGCTTTGTCCAGTTTCGCCTGTTGGGCGAGCAGCTCAGAGCCGTCACCGAAAAGCCCAAGGATAAGGGAAAGGTTTCCTCCTTCCAGGCGCTCATCGTGTCCACCGCCTCCCGTGTGGGAACGGGCAATATCATCGGCGTGTCCGCCGCTCTTTGCCTTGGCGGCTTCGGGTCGGTGTTCTGGATGTGGCTCATCGCCCTCATCGGCGCCGCCTCGGCATTCGTGGAAAGCGTCCTGGCGCAGATTTATAAGAGAAAAAGCGGAAGCGGCTGTGTGGGCGGTCCTGCCTACTACATAGAAACGGCGCTGAAATCCAGACCCCTGGCAATCGCCTTTACCGTCTGTCTGATTTTAACCTACGGCTTCGGCTTCAATATGCTGGCGTCCTATAACCTGCAATCCACCTTTGCGGGCTACGCCTTCTATAATCCCTCCGTGACCCCCTGGGTCATCGGCGGCATTTTGGCGGTGCTGGTGGCAATTTGCCTCTTTGGCGGCGGCAAGCGCGTGATACAGGTGTCGGGCATTCTCGTTCCCATTATGGGCGTTGTCTATATCCTGGTTGCCCTATTGCTGACGCTGCTGAACATCACCGCCCTGCCCGGGGTTTTGGGTCGCATCTTTGCCGAGGCGTTTAATCTGCCTGCCATCTTCGGCGGCATTAGCGGCTCCTGTCTGATGTACGGCATCAGGCGTGGGCTTTTCAGCAACGAGGCAGGCGTCGGCTCGGCGCCCAACGCCTCCGCCTCCGCCGAGGTTTCGCACCCCGTCAAGCAGGGGCTTTCCCAGATTCTCTCCGTCTTTATCGATACCCTCTTGGTCTGCTCCGCCACCGCCTTTATGTGTATGATGTCGGGCATCGAGCCCTCTGCCGCCTTAGAGGGGGCGCCCTACGTGCAGGCGGCGCTGTCTGCCACCCTTGGTGGCTTCGGCCCCATCTTCATCACCGTGGCGATGATTCTCTTCGCCTTCACCACCCTGCTTGGCAACCTCTATTACGTGGACCAGGCTTGGTTCTTCCTCTTCAAAAAAGAGCCCTCCAAGACCTTCTTAACCGTCTATCGCCTTGTAGCCTCTGCCGTGATTTTCGTGGGGGCAGGGCTCTCCGCGGGACTCCTTTGGGATATTGCGGACGTGACAATGGGACTGATGGCGCTTATCAACGTGCCTGTTATTGTCTATCTCTCCAAGTACGCCTTCCGCGCGTTGAAGGATTACGAAAAGCAGCGCAAGGAAGGGAAGGACCCCACCTTTAGAGCAGCCGATATTGACCTGCCCGAGCAAACCGATTATTGGAATTGATAAAAAGAAAGGAAAGCACGATGGAAAACGGAATTTTTCAAGGAATGCAATATACAGTAAGGCACCCGAAGGGCTTTAACGAAAAGGAAAAGCATCCCCTTCTTTTCTTTATGCACGGCGCGGGCACCCGTGGGAATGTGCTTGCCAACCTCATGGGCAATGCCTTTTTCGTGGAAACTGCCAAGTATGAGGATTTTCCCTTCGTGGTGGCGGCGCCCCTCTGCTCCGAGGACACCTGGTTTGATATGATGGAAACCTTGAAAGCTTGGATCAAGGAAATGATAGCCCTTCCCTATGTTGACACCGAGCGTGTCTATCTGATGGGCAACAGTATGGGCGGGTACGCCTCTTGGCAGCTGGGAATGAGCCTGCCAGAAATTTTTGCCGCCATCGTTCCCATTTGCGGCGGCGGTATGTACTGGAATGCGCGCCGCTTGGCATCCGTTCCCGTTTGGGCCTTCCACGGCGAAAAGGATAACGTTGTTTCCGTGGAGGAAAGCAAGAAAATGACGGCCGCTGTCAATGCCTGCGGCGGAAGTGCGAAGCTGACCCTTTATGCCGAAAACGCGCATGACGCGTGGACAGACACCTATCGCAATCCCGAGGTCTTTTCTTGGCTTTTGGCCCGGAAAAAGCAGACCGCCATTTCGGATAGCGGCGAATATCGCGACCAAAAGAAATACGGTTAATACGGTTCAAAGGACAGCATGATGAACGAAAAAATTGTTCTTCATACCGAAAATCCCTTCGGTATGAATTATCAGCTCTTTTACCCTGAAAACACAGAGGGATTGCCTCTTTTGGTGTACCTGCACGGTGCAGGCGAAAGAGGCGTCAACCTCCCCCATATCTTTCGGCACGGCGTGCCCAAGCTCATCAAGGAGGGCTTGGCGCTCCCTGCCGTTGTCCTTTGTCCCCAATGCCCCGCAGAGTACGTCTGGGATAACGTGGTGGACAGAGTAAAGGGCATCATTGATGCGGTGGTGGCCGAATTTGACATTCAAAAGGATAGAATTTGTCTGACAGGGTCCAGTATGGGCGGCTTCGGCACCTTTATGATGGGCAAAACCTATGGTGCCTTTTTCTCCGCCATAGCCCCCATTTCGGGCGGTGGTATGTCTTGGCGCGCCGCCAACCTCCTGAACACGCCTCTTTGGGCCGTTCACGGCAAGGAGGATACCCTGGTCCCCCCCGTCTATTCCGAGTTGATGGTGAATGCCCTCAACGCCGCCGGCGGCAACGCAAGATTGACCCTCTTGGAAAACAAGGGCCATAATGACGCCATTGACGAGGCCTATCGCCACACCGAGATCCTCTCGTGGTTGCTTTCACAAAGAAGAACGGATTTTACCGCTCCTCCCGAATTTTGCAGCGAGCTGTTTTAAGCCCATCGGTCTTGCGGCTCTCTTTGCTTTAAAAAAGTAAAAAGAATAAAAAGGAATCGGAATGAAAACAACGCTCGTTTTTTTGCGCCACGGCTTAAGCCTTGGCAACAAGGAAAAGAAATTTACGGGACAGTTAGACCTTCCCCTGACCGAAATCGGCGAGGCGCAGGGGCTTGCCGCCTCGGCATACGTAGCCGAGCGTTTCTCGGTCGCGGCCATTTACGCAAGCGACCTTTCTCGCGCCAAGGAAACGGTGCGCGGCCTTTCGGACGCCCTCGCGCTTCCCATCGTGGAATGTAAGGACCTGCGCGAAATTGACGTTGGCATCTGGCAGGGAATGGAAATTGAAGAGGTCAAGCGTTGCTATCCCGACCAAATCGCGCACTATAAGAGCGACCCTGCCACCTTCCGCTTTGAAGGCGGTGAAGCGTATGCAGACGTTGCCGCGCGCGCCGGCCGCGCCGTTGCCGAAATCGCAGAAAGGCACGCAGGCGGCACTGTCGCCATCGCCACGCACGGCGGCGTTATCCGCGCCCTTCGCGCGATGGCAGAAGGCGGTATTGCGTCCATCGCTGCTCTTTCTATTCTTCCCAATGCCTCCCTTTGCGTTGCCGCGTATGAAAACGGCGCGCTTCACTTTACGGAGCTTGGCATCACCTCCTTTTTAACGGGGGCACTTGCCGAAACCGAGGAAGGCGTGAAATAAGCCTTCAAGCCCTAACCCAACAAAGCTATAAAATTTACCAATGGAATAAAAGCCTTGCTTTTGAGGTAACGTATGCAGTATTTCTATCTTGTTTTAGCCGCCATTTTTTCCGCAATGCTCAGTGTGATGAGCACCGTTTTCAACAAAACCAACGAGGGCGTTCTTCACACCTCGCCTCTCTATAATCTCTTGGTCTCGGCAAGCGCCGCTACCGGCTGGGGCATTCTCTTTGCCCTTGAGCCCTCCTTTGATGCGCGCGTGCTGCTCTATTCCGTTGCCTACGGTATCTTTTATGCAATGGCTATCTTCGGTCTCTTTCAGGCCATCGGAACGGGCATCGTCTCGATGACCGCCTTCATTAAGCAGCTTTCCTTCCTCGGCGTCGCCATCTGGGGCTTCATCTTCTGGCAAGCCCCCCTGACCGTGAACGTCGGCATCGGCCTTGCCTTGATGCTTGGCGCGCTCTATCTCTGCTTCAAGCCGCAGAAAAACGGCGCCTCAAAAAAAACGCTTCTCAAATGGTTCGTCGGCGCCATGATGCTTCTCGGCGGCAACGTCGCCTGCTCGGTTTTGCAAAAATACCAGCAAATGACCTTTGACGGCAAGCACGGAAACCTCTTGATGTTCTCCGCCACCTTCTTCGCCGCCCTCATCTGCCTTGCCCTCTTTTTGAAGGACAAAAAGCCCCCAAAGGCGAGCTTCTCCCCCAAAACCCTCCTTTTCCCCGTCATCGGCGGCTTCAGCAGCACGCTCTTGAACCTCTTCACCCTCCTCCTGATGGCGTCCCCCCTCTCGGAGTCGGTCTTCTTCCCCTGTATGGCAATCGGCGCCTTGACCGTCACCACCCTCTTTTCCGTCCTTGTCTACAAGGAGCGCCTCTCCCTCTCCCAGTGGCTGGGGCTCTTGGTCGGCGCCGTCGCCTTAGTGTTCTTGAACGTCTGACCCCCCCCCCCTCCCCCCCCCCCCGCCCCTGCTCCCCCCCCCCCCCC
>JAZRFK010000015.1:0-23032 GCA_045661325.1 Eubacteriales bacterium
TGGCTTTGGCGTAGGTTCTTTCGCTTGGCGTTCTGGCCTCCTGTAACGGTGTCGTCGGTGCCGGAAACACCCAAACCGGTAATCGCGGAGAGGACGGCGGATGGGGAGACGTTGATTTCGGCGGAAAGTCCCTGAAAATCAGCGTATCCGTTAACCAGCCCAATGAGACCACGCTGCCCGAGTGCTCCATTTATACCAAGGGTCCCGATATAACCAGTAGCGACAACGTACAGAAAAAGGTGTACGAGCGCAACAGAGACGTGGCCGATATGTTGAACCTGAAGGTAGAGTATTCCACGACGAATCTTCCCTATGCTGAGATTTCCGCAGACGTTGAAAAGCTGGTGCAAAGCTCGCAGCCCGTTGACGTTTACATCAACGATATTTGCGCCTTGACGCGCTGTATGTTCCAAGGCTATTTTACCAACCTTTTGAACTTTGGTAAAAACACCGATGGCAGCGACGTGCAGAATTTCTTTGATTTCTCTTACGATGGCTGGTACGCCGATTATATGGCGGGCTTGACCCTCGATTCCAGCAAGCAGTACATTATGGCAGGCGACTATTTCGTTGACCTGATTCGCTTTGCGTGGGTGCTTTTCGTTAACGTAACCGAGTACGATGCCACCTTCTCGGAGCTGACTGACTGGAAGAATTACGATTATACCGCGCGCCGTATTGATTTCGCAGGCGAGTGGACGTACGATGACCTGGCCTTCCTTTCGGGAAAAGCGCACATCGACTCTGCCAATAAGGGTACAACCGACTTGGAGGATTCGCGCGTTGGTCTTCTCTTTGCCACGATGTCTACCCGTATTGCTTCTTGGACCACGGGTCTTTCCATTGTAGAATGGGAGGATGGCGTTATCGGTAAGGGAATGCCCAAAATCGTTGGCGAGGCAGGAACTGATCCGGCTACCAAGAACCAGCTTTCCAATTTGTCCGTGGAATACGGCGATTTGTACCGCGCTACCGGCGTATTCAACACCGCGCTGAACAAGGATTGCGTTGATTATTTTATTGACGGCAAGGCCGTATTCAGCACCGTTGTTTTGGGCGAGATGGAATCCGAGTCTATGCGTGACGTGAAGTTCACCCGTGGCGTGTTGCCCTTCCCGAAGTACAGCGATGCACAGGAAGAGTTCCATACGCTCGTGCACGACCAGGCCGAGGTTGGCGTTATTCTGAAGAATGCTCAGTCTCCCACGATGGCCTCTGCGTATATGCAGGCTGTCAACGAGGCCTCCTCCGACGTTCTTTCCGAGTACTATGAAAACTCCTTGAAGGTGAAATACAACACCGCAGGTGATTCCGAGGGCGGCGTTCGTCTGATGATTGACCTTGTTCACGATACCGTGGACTCTCCCTTTGAATCCCTGATTGTAGGCAACTACCTGTACTGGTATGCCAACGGCGGTATTTCCAAGGTTGCCGCTTATTATCATATGGGTGTGGACGCAAAGAACAACAGCACCGATTTCTCCACCAACTATGACGCATCCATTCCTGCCTTGGCAGCTTACTTAAAGACGATGTGCGACACCTTCGCGCAGCACGACTGATTTTTTAATAGGATATAGCGCCCCGTCACCCTTGCGGTGAAGGGGCGCCCTTTTTTGTGCTTTTGGGCAAAAGAGAGGGCAAGGACTCTGCTTTTTTTGTTCGACATTCTAACTAACGGAAGGGATTTTTGCCCCCCTTTTTTTGCGAAAGCCATTGACAAAGAAGAGAGAATCGTTTATAATTGATGTGTATCGCTGTAAGCTGCTTTGGGCCTTTTGCCCTGAAAAGTGAGGCCTTTGCTTGAAGGGGAAGAAGAGCGCCGCGGGGCGCATTTCTCGGTAAAGGGCAGTCTTCGCACGAAAAAACATATTTTGAAAGGAACAAAAAATGAAAAAGTACATTCGTTTTTTGGCATTGGCGCTGGCTCTCGTGCTCTCGCTTGGCATTCTGGCCTCCTGTAACGGTGGCGGCGGTGGCGGAAACACGCAAACGGGTGACCGCGGAGATGACGGAAGCTGGGATAACGTTAAATTCAACAACAATCAGCTTTCGGTTATGGTGTCTGCCAACGAGCCCAGTGAGACCACTTTGGGCGCTTCCTCTGTATACACCAAGGGTCCTGACGTTACCAGTAGTGATAACGTATTGAAGGCCGTATTCGAGCGTAACAGAGAAGTGGCAAGTATGCTGCAGATAGATGTTAAATATGACACCAACAATCTTTCTTACAGCGGCGTTCTGGAGGACATTGAAAAGCTGGTACAGGGAACGAACAGCCCTGACATCTACGTCAATGACATTTACGGACTTCTGCGCGCTATGTTCAACGGCTATTTGCAGAATCTTTTGGATTTCGGCAAGAATGCTGACGGCAGCAATGTGCAGAACTTCTTTGATTTCACCTATGACGGCTGGTATGCCGATTACATGAAGGGTGCAACCCTTGATGCCTCCAAGCAGTACATTATGGCAGGCGATTACTTTATCGACCTGGTTCGCTTTGCTTGGTGTATCTTCGTAAACGTAACCGAGTATGACGCTACCTTCTCCGAGCTGGCAGACTGGAAGAACTACGACTACACCGCGCGCCGCATCGACTTTGCAGGCGAGTGGACGTATGACGATTTGATTATGCTTTCCGGCAAGGCGCACATCGACTCCGCCAACAAGGGCGTGACTGACCTTGATGACCAGAGAATTGGCTTCCTTCTGAACTCGGTTATTGACCGCGTTGCTATGTTCGGTAGCGGCGTTTCCTGCATCGAGTGGCACAACGCTGACGGAACGCTTGCAAGCCAGGGCTACGGAACGCCCGTTATCGTAGGCGCTGAGGGCAAGGGAACGAACCCTGCTACGCTGAATATGCTTACTTCGATTGTAACCGAGTACAAGAAGCTGTATAGAGGCTCCGGCGTTCTTCCTACTGCAACGCTTGCTACCTCCAACGCCGTTAAGGAGGCAACCGACCAGTTTATCAACGGTAAGGCTGTCTTTGCCGGCATCATTCTCGGCGAAATGGAATCTCCCACCATGCGTGAGGTAAAGTTTACCCGTGGCGTATTGCCCTTCCCCAAGTACAATGCCAGCCAGGAAAATTTCCTGACCGTTGTACATGACCAGGCTGAGGTTGGTGCTATTCTGGTAACGGCCAAGTCTCCCACGATGGCATCTGCTTATATGCAGGCGCTGAACGAGAAGTCGAGCAGGGTGCTGACCGAGTACTATGAGAACTCCTTGAAGGTTAAGTACAACACCGCAGGCGATTCCGAGGGCGGCGTTCGCTTGATGATTGACCTGGTACACGATACCATCGACTCTCCCTTTGAGTCCTTGATTACCAACTATCTTTGCGGTCTGGCAAGCACCGATACCTCCAATATCAGTTTGTATAACTATATGACGCAGGACGCAATCAGCGGTGGCACTGCGTTCTCCACCAAGTACAGAGCAGCTGTTAACACTTTGCAGACGGCTCTTGATGACTTGTTTGCACTGTACAACGACAGACTTAAATAAGAACACTTTTAAACCAAAAGAACGAAGCGAAATTTCGCTTCGTTCTTTTTTGTTTTTGATTTTATTGTTTTTGGTCTTTATCGTCTGTTTTTTCTTATCCCTTGGAAAAGGCGGCGATGAGTGCCTCAATGCCAACGTAAGAGGAGGCGCCGCTTTTTAAGGCGCTGTCTGCCTCTTGGCACAGGGAGAGTGCGCGCTTTAAGGTGGCAACGCCGCATTTCTTGGCGGCGGTGTGGTAAAGCCCAGCCTTGTATTCGTGCATAGCGCATTTTTTGGCGATTTCCTTGGGGGTCATACCCTCCTCGGCCAAAAGCGCCACTGTCAGCATATCGCCATACAGTCTGCCTATTTGGCCAACCAAGAGAATCGGGTCAACGCGGTTGCGCTTCATCTCGCCCAGATGCCGAAGGGCTGAGGCGGTATCGCGGTTCAAAATGGCGTTGGAGAGGCTGAACGCATCGCTTTCCACCGTGCTGACGGTAACAAAGGAAAGCTCTTTTTCGGTCAAAAGGGCAATGCCGTTTTCCTTGGCATAGCAAATCAGCTTGTCCGTTTCCATCGCCAGAAGCTCCATGCTGTGCCCGACTCTTGCAAGCATGGCTTGGGGCAGGGAGGGGGCGAAGGAAACGCCCTCTGCTTCGAAATGGCGGCCGAGCCAGGAAACCAGCTGCGCGTCGGTGGATTTATCAAAAACCACAACGTCCATCATATCGAAAAGGGCCTTTCGGAGCTTGGAGGGGCGCTTTTCCGTGCCGAGATCGGCCATGGTTTCGTCAGAAACGAAAAGCAGGGTGTTTCCCTCCCATTCGCTTGCCAGACGGCAGACCTCGGCCAAAGCTTGAAGATCCTTTTCCTTCATCGCGTTGAAATCGGCGTTATGCCATTCAATCAGCTTAACGTCGCTCATCATGGCGGGGGTTTCCAAGGCGCTCGTGATCTGCCCGAAATCCACGGCGGTGCCGTAGTAAACGAAATGGCAAAAGGGGGCAAGCGACTCATCGGGTAAAAGAAGGGAGCGCAGCTCCTTTGTATAATGGCGTATCAGATAGGCCTCCTCGCCGCAAAAAAGGAAGGGGCCCGAAACGTTCTTCTGCTTGATACGCTCGCGTAAATCCTTGATTTGCATAAGCTGGCCTTTCTATTTTTCTTTTGGGGGCTCGGTGCAATGAAACAGGATGCGGTTCTGCTGGGCTATTCCGCCAAGGCAAAGGTCATATTCCAGAATCAAAAGAAATGCCCCGTCCTTTTCCTTGCTTTCCAAGCGCCTGGTGTATACCTCGGCCGAGGTCGCGCCGAGGGCAAAGCGATAAGGGAAGGCCGTTTCCTTGCCCAAGACGAAGGACAAAAGATTGCCTGCTCGTTGAATGGTGAGGGTCTTTTCGCTTTCGTTATAGGCAAGTGTAGCAGAAAGGCCGTCCTTGCCCTCTTCGGTAAAGGAGAGGAAAAATCCGTCCTTTTTCTTTTCAACGGTGCCGTGTCCCTCTGCGCGCGCATCCTCCTCGTCTGAGGGGAAGGAAAGAGAGGCGTGAAATTTGGCAAGAGACGGAAATTCTCCGCCAAAGCGCGTGATATGCGAATGTTGCTTAACGTAAATCGGCGTTGCCACGGCAAGCCCTCCCTTTCTTTTGGCTGTTCAAGCGGTTAAATGAGAATAAAGAAAGCCCGCTATGAGACATAGTGGGCTAAGATAAGCAAAAGAATTATTGCTTTTTTTGGTGCGCGGCGTTGGGATTGACAAGCTCGCGCCAATCCAAGTAGCCCTTGTCCAAGGCCAGAACCAAGGCCTCGGCCGTGGCGATATTGGTGGCAACGGGAACGTTGTGAATGTCGCAAAGGCGAAGCAGATTGCGGGCAGAGGAATCATCGTCAAGCGATGGCTCGGTGCTGCGGAAATAGAAGAAAAGGTCAATTTCGTTATAGGCGATTCTCGCGGCAATTTGCTCACCGCCGCCGCCCATGCCTGTCATAAACTGTTCAATCTCCAAGCCCGTGGCGTCCGAAATATATTTTCCCGTGATGGAGGTGGCACAGAGGTGATGGCGGGATAAAATTCCGCAATACGCCATACAAAATTGCGCCATCAGTTCTTTTTTATCGTCATCTGCAATGATAGCAATATCCATTTTCATACCGGCTTCGCTATGCGAAGGCATCCTTTCCTTGTGATAAGCAAGCGGCGCTTGCTAAAAATACGGTTATCGAAGAGCGCCCTTTTCGGCACGCTCAATGTAGTGGCGACGGGAAAAACCGTCAAAACGCAAGCCGTCAAGCAACGGCACGCGCTCGCCAAGAAGCCTTGCCGCAATATTCTTAACGGATTTTTTGAAAAGGGAGCTACCCGATTTTTCAAGGGGCGAGAGCGCCTCCCTTTGATATTCGCGCGGGCAAACGCCGAGAAGGGAAAGCCCAATGCGGTCTATCATCGTTAAAAGTGGGGGCTCTGCCGACAAATCCTCCTTAAAGGCGGCGGTTTTGTTCAGCAAAAAATAGCCGTTTTCAAATCCCCCGTCGGCAATAACGGCCGACGCCGCCTCAGACGCGCGCAGGGCGCGCTCCTCGGGAGAGCAAACCAAGACCGCCGTGTTAACAACGGGGGCAAGGCGGGGAAGAAGAGAGATGGGGGCTTCTATCAGCAAAACGTCAGGCGAAAGCGCCTCGTCTATGGCCGAAACGGCACAAGACAAATCACCGTCGAGCTTGCCGCCAACGGCCGAAGGGAAAACGAAAAGTCCCTTTTTCAGCTCAAAGGCCACGCGCGCGGGGGCAACGCCATCCAAAACGTCCGAAAAGGTGTAAAGCACCTCCTCCTGAAAGCCCAAGTATATGTCAGCGGAAGGGGCAAGCAGGTCTGCGTCAACCAAAGCAACACGAAGGCCGCGCTCGGCCAGCGTGACAGCGAGGGCCGCTGATACGGTACCAAGACCCACACCGCCCAAGGCGGCGGTCAGCGCAACACACCTCTGCATAGAAAGCTCCTTTCAGGGAAAGGGCTCATCGTTGCTTTTGCCTGTGCCAGAGAGGAAAACGGTCACAAAGTCAGCCCATTCGTTATTTTTATTATACAATAAAACAGTGCATTTTGTCAAGATTTTTGGGAGATTTTTCTATATTTATCCATGAAAAAATCTTTTGTTACAAAAAATAATTTTATTTTGGTTTTTTTGCGTTATCCACTTGCAAAATTGGGAAAATTATATTATACTATATAGGTAAAAGAGTTAACAAACCGCCAATGGCGACAAAGAAAAAACGAGGAGAACTCACATGGCAAAGCAATTTAAAAGAATCGGTGTATTGACCTCGGGCGGTGACGCCCCCGGTATGAACGCGGCTATTCGTTCCGTGGTGCGTACGGCTGTTTCGCACGGGATTGAGGCTGTCGGCATTTATTACGGATATTCGGGATTGATTCGCGGCGACATTCATCCCTTGGGTGTGCGCGACGTGTCCAATATGATGAATCACGGTGGTACGGTGCTGTATTCTGACCGTTGCCCCGAGTTCAAAACCGAGGAGGGTATGCAAAAGGCTATCGACACCTGCCGTGCCTTCGGAATTGACGGAATCGTGGCACTGGGCGGAGACGGAACCTTCCGCGGCGCAACGGATTTGTCCGTGCGCGGCATTCCCTGCGTTGGCATTCCCTGCACCATTGATAACGATATTACCTCCACCGAGAATACCATCGGCTTTGATACCGCTACCAATACCACCATTCAGCTTATCGACTATTTGCGCGATACCTGCGAATCCCACTCCCGCTGCAACGTGGTAGAGGTTATGGGCCGTAACGCAGGCGATATTGCCGCATACGCCGCCGTTGCATCGGGCGCTACGGCAGTTGTTCTTCCCGAGGTGCCCTTCTCCGAGGAGGCTCTGATGGAAAAAATCCGCAACTCTCGCCGCTTGGGCAAGCACAACTTTATCGTGGTTGTTTCCGAGGGAATGGGTGCAGATTTTGCTCCTGCCCTTTCGGATAAAATCTTCGAGGTAACGAACGTTGAAAGCCGCTTTGCCCGCTTTGCACACGTTGTGCGCGGCGGCGCTCCCACCATGCGTGACCGATTGCTCGGCACCCGTATGGGAACCTTTGCGGTAGAGAAGCTGTTGGAGAACAAGAGCAACATCGTGGTTTGCGAGCAGGGCAATCGGCTCGTTACCATGGATATTGGCTACGCCTTGATTTTGGATCGTATGTATAAGAACAAGCTGAAGGATGGCGACTTGGCACCCTTTTCCGAGCAGGAGATTGCCGCGATGAAGGCAGTTTGCGACAAAAAGCGCGCGCTTATCACTTCCTTGGCTGACTCTGTTGACAGAATCGGTCTGTAAAAAATAAAAAGAGCAAGACGGTAAAAGCGTTTCAGGCAGAAACGGCCGTTTTGCTCTTTTTTCTTTTGTGATGGCGAAAAGGCAAAAAAATTGATGAAATATGGGCTGAATTTCTTGACAATGGCGCAAAAATGTGATATGATAATAGAAATACAATTAAGCAACTTTTAAGCGGCTTTTTCGGTGCGCGATGCAAGGAAGAGTCGCAAGAAAAAGAGAAAAAAGGGGGAAGATAATGTATGCAGATGAATGAGAAAATTGTGTCCGAGGGTTTAACCTTTGATGACGTGCTTTTGATTCCGCAAAAGAGCGAGATTTTGCCGGCCGACGTTTCCTTGAAAACGCGCCTGACCGAGAAAATCACCTTGAACGTACCTATGATGAGTGCCGCAATGGATACGGTTACCGAGTCCGAAATGGCAATCGCCATGGCAAGAGAGGGCGGTATCGGTATTATTCACAAGAATATGCCCATTGAGCGCCAGGTGGCAGAGGTGGAATGCGTCAAGAGAAGTGAAAACGGCGTTATCACCAACCCCATTTTTCTTTCCAAGGATCACACGGTGATGGATGCAGAGGAAATGATGCACCGCTTGCGTATTTCGGGTATTCCGATTTGCGACGGTGAGCGTCATCTTATCGGTATCATCACCAACCGCGATATGCGCTTCTTGCAGCCTGAGGACTATTCTGCCCCCATTGAGCAATATATGACCAAGATGCCCTTGGTAACGGCGCCCGTTGGCACCACCTTGGAGGAGGCGCGCAACATTCTTTCTCGTCATAAAATCGAGAAGCTTCCCTTGGTGGATGAAAATGGCGTTTTGAAGGGCCTCATTACCATCAAGGACATTAAAAAGGCAACCAAATATCCCAATTCCGCCAAGGACGAAAAGGGAAGACTTTTGTGCGGCGCCGCTATCGGCGTTACCAAGGACGTGCTTGAACGCGCCGAGGCTCTCTTGGCTGTCGGTGCTGACGTACTCGTGCTTGACTCTGCACACGGCCATTCCCGCGGCATTATCGAGTGCGTGAAGAAAATCAAGGCGCGTTTCCCCTCCTGCCAGCTGATTGCCGGTAACATTGCCACGGCAGAGGCCGCAAGAGATTTGATTGAGGCAGGTGCTTCCGCCGTTAAGGTTGGTATCGGCCCCGGCTCTATCTGCACCACGCGCGTGGTCGCCGGTATCGGCGTTCCCCAGATTACCGCCGTTATGGAGGCCGCTTCGGTTGCCAAGGAGTACGGTATTCCCGTTATTGCAGACGGCGGTATCAAGTATTCCGGCGATATTCCCAAGGCCATTGCCGCAGGCGCTGACGTTATCATGGTCGGCTCTCTGCTTGCAGGCTGTGAGGAGTCTCCCGGAGACAGCGAGATTTATCAGGGCAGACAGTTTAAGGTATATCGCGGAATGGGCTCCCTTGCCGCTATGGAAAAGGGATCTAAGGACAGATATTTCCAGGAAAATAACAAGAAGCTCGTTCCCGAAGGCGTTGAGGGTCGCGTTCCTTACAAGGGCCCCGTTGCTGACACCATCTATCAGATGATGGGCGGCTTGCGCGCAGGTATGGGTTACTGTGGCTGTGCCACCGTGGCAGATTTGAAGGAAAACGGCAAGTTCGTTCGCATTACGGCGGCAGGCTTGCGCGAATCTCATCCTCACGACATTAATATTACCAAAGAAGCGCCCAATTACAGTGTAATGGGCTGATAGAGACAGGCTGAGTCGTCAAGGGCGGCACGCGCGCTCAAGGGCGCCGCGCGCCGCCCTTTTCTCGTGAAAACACTATAAAGCAAAGAAAGCAAGGCTTAAAAATGAAAATAATTGATGTTGAAGCGTGGGATAGAAAAACACCGTATAATAACTTTATTCGGTACACCAATCCCGTTTTTTCCCTTTCCGCGCGTTTGGACGTGAGCACGGTATACGAGCGAAGCAAAAGAATGGGCCGTTCCTTCTTTGCGGATTTTCTCTTTTTGGTTACCGTGTCCTTGAACAGAGTCGAGGGACTGCGCTTGCGTATCAACGATAAGGGAGAGGTGGTGCTGTATGACCAAATTGCCCCCAGCTTTATCGTCATGCAGGAAAACGGCGTGATTGCCACCTGCCGCACGGAGTTTACCTTGGATTATGAGGCCTTTTATCAGACGGTAAGGCGCGATTTGGAAAAAAAGGCGAAAATGGAAGCCGTACAAGAGGAATTTAACCGCAAGGAAGAGCCCGACGTCTTTTATTCCACCTGCCTTCCCTGGCTTGATTTCGTTTCTATGTCCAACCCCTATCATTACGAGGATGCCTCTGCCACTTCTATTCCCCGTCTTTCCTGGGGAAAATTCGTTGAAGAGAGTGACGGTCGCCGCCGCTTGACCTTCGATATTGCCGCCCATCACGCGCTGCTTGACGGAAAGGCCATTTGTGACGGCTTTGCCGTTATGTCGGCGGCGCTTGCCAAGGGAGACGCCTTTTTTGAGAGCCCCAAGGAAGTATTGGACGAAATCTGTGCATCTCTCGGCATAAAGGATCATTTATCATAAAGGTGCGATTTTCTTTAAGAGAAAGACGTATGCAGAAAGGAAGTGACATCCATGAAGGATAAGGTGTTTATTGCTTGGAGCGGCTCTAACTCCGTTGCCGTTAAGGTAAAAAGAATTTTAGAGGAAAAGTATAATTATTTTTGCACCATTGGCGGAAACTCTGACAACTCCTCCTCCTTTGCCTCGGTAGGCGATACGGTTCTTCAACAGATTAAAACCTGTAATCAGGCCATCGTTATTTTTCAAAACAAGGTGACCTATTGCCCCGATTGCAGTCGCGAGACCCCCGCTGTCAGCAACAATTTGTTTTTCGAGCTTGGTTACGTTTTGGCCAAGTACGGACAGAAGAAGGTGCATTGTGTCAAGAAGGTGGGCGAAAACATCGTTCTTCCCTCCGATTTTGACAATTCCTTCGTTGAGCCTGTGCGCGCCGAAAGTGAGGACGAATTTGCCGAGGGCATCATTGCCTATTTCTTGGCACGGCAGAAAATGTCCATCAACACCAATAAGATGTATCTTATCAACAACCGCTATATTATGCACGACTATATCCGCTCTCACTACTCCGAGGCAGGCTCTAAATGCTCGGACTATGAGTTGGCGCAGTATGTTTTGTTTTATATGCAGGCGGCGCATATGTTTGGAGACGGCGAGGCGGTTGAGAAGGAGATTGCCGCCTTCCGACAGGAGCATCATTACGATTTCTCGCAGGAGCTGAATCTGGCGGTTAATATCTGCCTTTCCTTCTTCTCCTTTGCCAGCAAGGTGCGCTTTAACGAAAACGGAGACGCGTATATTGAAAAGAGCGTTTTTGTCAAGTTCAAGAGAGATTATGAGGCGTTCCTGAAGCTCTTGGTTGTGGATGACACGGGAACCTTTGACAACTGGGCAAGAATTTTCATTTACAACCACACCTCTTACGGCTACAACCTGTTTGCCAATAACACGGAGGTGGATGAGCCTGTGCGTATGGCGGCATACGCGCATGCATTGGAGGCAACCTACAAGACGGATGAGGCAATCGCGGAGCTTTGCCAGGTTGCGCCCGTCAAGGAATCCAACGATGACGTGGGCCTGATTTCCCTCATTCGTGCCTACGTATACCGCAACGCCTTCCTTTGCAGCAGAAAGCTCGGCAAGGAGGATGCACTTTCCTGGCTGGAAAAGACCATGGAGGAGCGCATCGGCTTGAAGCAAAACTTCGAAATCGGTACCATCGACTCTCAGCTGTATGCGAACTTCGCGATGGAATACTACCTTGCGCGCTTGGAGTATCTGCAAAACGCAGAGGCCCTGGGGCTTGATCCCTTCGACTGCTCCATCTATATGGAGGAGCTTGAGGCCTACATAGCAGAGCATAAAGAAAAAACCAACGAAACCGACTATTTCAACAAAATCGAATTCCTTTACAAAAAAATGACAGACGTTGACCTTTTGTAAACAAATATTTACAATTCGCGCAAGCAAAATGCCGATACGAAATTTTCGTATCGGCATTCTTTTTATCGTTATTCGTTGTCTAATGCGGGATATTTTTTCAGCACCTTGACGTACATATCAAGCGGAATGGGCGGATAGCCGCAGAGATAGTGGTTGATGCCGCGCTCGCCGTCCATCTCCCACTCAAAGATGAGAATCTTCTTTTCGGAGAAATAGAGGGGAAGGTGGGCAATCTTGGTGCTTTGGTTTTTCTGGGCTTCAAAGCTGCCCTTCCAGAGAACCTCATCGGTCTCGGCGTCCTTGATAACGAGGGAGCCCTTCTTTTCAGTAAGGGTATCGTTGCAGGCGTAAATGGGCAGACCCCATTCCTTCGGCTCATCGGCGGTGATGGTGAAGGGAGCCTGTGCGCGCTTTACGTAGGCGTAGGCCAGCTTCTTGGTGAAATAATAGTCCACGATAGCGTCGGAAATCTGAGGCCAACCGTCAAGCAGGTTCCACCAGATAATGCCCGTGGTGAAGGGGCGCTTGATTCGCATACGCTCAATGAAATACTTTTTGGCTTCGGCTTGGGAGATTTGAGAAGCCAGAACGAAAAGCTCAGGGTCAGTAGGAACCTCGCCGAAGAGCTGAACCAGATGCTTTTCAAGAAGCATCAAACGCGCATCGTTACCCGACTGGTCGCTCGAATGCAAAATCCATTCCTGGTTCTTGGCGTAGGGCCAATGGCATTCGGGGGTGGTAAACTTCTTGATGGAGTCAAAGGAGGGGCAGCCGTGGTATCCCGTTTCGCTGACGAAATGGGCCTTGTTCTGCTTGTAGTAATCGCTCTTATAATAGTCGCGAGGGCCCCAGAGGTGATCCTCAATCAAGGGAGAGTCATATGCCTGGGAACGAACGCCTGCCTCATAGGAGGGGGTAGTCAGGAAGGGCGAGGAGGGCATATAAGGACGGCCAATGTCATTCAGATCCACGCACTTGGAGAGCACCTCACGGGTCAGGCTGTTGGTGTTGGGGTCGCGCATCCATTGGGTGCCCGAGTCAACCTCGTTGTCACCCGACCAAAGAATGATAGAGGGGTGGTTGCGAAGCTTGCGAATGACGGCGGTGGCTTCCTCGGCCAGCGCCTTTTTGAAGGCGTCATCCTCGGGATAAGAGGCGCAGGCCATAGCAAAGTCCTGCCAGACCATAATACCGTTTCTGTCGCAGAAATCAAAGAACTTATGGTCCTCGTATACGTTACCGCCCCAGCAACGAACGATGTTGCAGCCGATGTCCTTCAAAAGAGCCAGCGCCTCGTCATAGCGCTCGGCATCGCGAGAGTGGAAGGCGTCCAGCGGTACCCAGTTGGTGCCCTTGCACATAATTTCAACGCCGTTGACAAGGAAGCGGAACTGTCCCTCGTCACCGTTCAAGGCGTCACGGCGCTCAAGCTCCACGTGGCGCACGCCGAAGGAAACGGGAATGGAATGCACCGTTTCGCCGTTCTTGGTGATGGACAGGGTGCCCGTGTATACGTTGGCTTCACCGTAGCCATAAGGCCACCAGAGCTTCACGTTGGGAATGGAGAAGTAGAGAACACCTCTGCTGGAAGCAACGGGAATCTTTTTGGAGAAGGCGCTATCCTCGCCGCAGCTTGCCGTCAGCTCCATTTCCACGCCCTCAAAGTCGAGGGTGTCACAGTCCAAGGTGTAGCCCATTCTGTAATGCTGCATTTCAGGGGTGTGATGGCAATGGAAGAAATACTGGGAGAAGCGAATGCTGTCTCTGACCTCCAAGCGAACCTCTCTCCAAAGACCCGATGTGACGGCTCTGGGCATAATGTCCCAGCCGCCCATATGGGGGGCCTTACGCAGATGTCTCCATTGGGGCTTGCTTCCGAAGAGAACGTGCTTCATAGCCAAATCGCTCTCCTGGCCTGCAACAAAGGGGGAGCGCAAATGAACGGTGAGCGTGTTTTCACCCTTCTTCAAAAGACCGTCAAGGCAAAATTCGTGGGCGATATACATATTGTTGCTTTCACCGATTTTCTCGCCGTTGAGAAAATACTCCGCAACGCAGTCAACGCCTTCGAAAACCAAATAAACGTTTTTGGTTTCCTCGGGGGCCTCGAAGCTTCTTTCGTACCACCATTCATATTCCTCGTATTTTTCGGTTTCCCGAATGTTCATACCTAAAAACAGGTCCTCAGGAAGAAGGCCGTGACGGGATAAGTCCAGCTGTACGCATCCGGGAACGATAGCGTCGAGCGAAATCATATCGGTTTTCTTGATTTCGCTTTGACCGCGAAGTTGCCAAGTGCCGTTCAGGGAAAAGGTTTTCATAGTGGGCATCCTTTCGTGTGTCGTATGTAGAAAAAGAGAGGCATAAGATAAGTTACCTCTTTTAACTATTTTACCAAATAGGTTCTGAAAAAGCAAGAGCTTTTGTGAAAAATCCTCTGTTTTGCCTAAAAGAAAATTGACAATACCGTGTTTTTGTGCTACAATGAATGGAGGATGTTAAGAGGAGGTGCGCTTGTATGAAAAACATCATAAAGTGCGTAATGACGGTTTCTTTATCCCTTTTGCTTATCCTTTCGCTTCCTTCCTGTAACGGAAACGGCGGCGGAAACGAGGGCGGTGAAAGCACCGCGCCTGTTTACGGAGAAAACGTGGTCGATTTCGACAATATAGCGTAAGTCGAAAACGGAAAGGGTAGAGAAGAACATGAAAACAAAAAGCAAAAGACGCGTGGCGATTTTTGCCGCAATGCTCATTTCTCTTCTTATGGTGATGCTTTTTGCGTTTGCCGCAGAGGGCGCGAGTACAGTGGTCTCTCCCAAGCCGAAAAGCAAGGCGGAGAGGGAGCTTTTAACAACTACCGAATATTCCGCCAGAGAAGAAAACGGGTATTTTGGTGTGCGCGCCGCGTACAAGGTGGATAACAGCGCGCTTGCCACGCTGGAGGAGCAGTATTACGTTACCTTCGGCGCTCTGGTTGCGCGGTATGAAAACGGTTTCAGTCAGAACAATCTGACCTTGGAGGAGGACGGTGGGCGCTTCGTTGCACCGGACTGTGCCTACATGGTAACGGTTTACAGCACGGAAGAGCGGCTTCACGTGAATGGGCATTTCTCCTCCGAAGAGAAGGATGCCTTCAGCGTCACCGTCAGTCTTGGTGAGAAAACCTCGGAGCGCTGCGAAAGTCAGATGGTTTTTGTGGGCTTTATCATTTTAGAGGACAAGGCGGGAGAGGATGAGACGCGCGTTTTGTACGTTACGCGCACAGGCTCGCCCTATGGCAATTATCCCTCCTACAATGGCTTTTATCAATACGCCTATGAAGAAAGCAAGGAAGGAATGGCTATGGAATCCTATATTTCGCTTTTGAAGGAAGAGATGAAGAGTGACGTTGCCGCTTTGCAGTCTGCGCGCGTTCTGGTGTGCGGCGAGGATAGCGCCTCGGTGCTTGAAGACGGCGAGAAGGCCATATGGGTAGAATATCTGCCCGAGCTTGACCCCTATAAGACGGGAGACGCGGATAAAATGGCCGTTCGCGCGGCGTATCTGTATTACCCCATTGATTTTGACCCCTCCTATTACGAGGAGTATGACCTTGCGGATATGGGTGTTGTGCGAACCTTTGTTTACATTGGAATGCCCCAGAATCAAGGGTCGCTGCCCGGACTGGTTTGCGTGCACGGCGGCGGTGGGCACGCGTACGCGCAGTACGCCTTGGAGGCCGTGCGGTACGGTTACGCCTCTATTGCCATCGACACGGAGGGTTATCGCAACATCAGCAAAAACGGCAGCTATACGGGCGCTGACGCTACTTATGAAAAGGACGGCCTTGGCCATCTCTCCAAGGATAACTTTAATAACGCAGAGGGGCCTCTTTCGGAGCAATGGCTGTATTACGCCGTTTGTGATAGCGTAATGGCCAACACCGTTCTTCGCTCCTTTAGCACGGTGGACGAGGATTCCGTCGGCCTGACGGGTCTTTCCTGGGGCGGTCTGATTACCTCAACGACCATTTGCTACGATATGCGTTTCGCCTTCTGCGCTCCCATTTACATCAGCTTCCACGTAGCAGAAAGCTACGGCATTTCGCTTGCCGGCTTGCCGAACAAGCCCTTCGCGGCGGCGCTCTGGCAGGACACTTCGCTTTTATCTATGTCTACTGTGCCGACGAGAATTATCACGAGCGAGGAGGATCTCTTTGCCTCGCTTGACACCGTTTCGGCAACCTGCGCCGATATGCAAAACGCCGCGCCCATCTTCAAGGCGCGCTTGACGCACGGACAGCAGCAAGGGGCCTCGCTTCCCGAGATTTATTGGTTTGGCGATTATATCCTTGGGAAAAACGGCGGCTTTATAACGGCAAAGACGAATCCGACAGCCGCAATGGGCAGAGCCTATACGCTTTCGCTTTCCATTCCCGCGGAATTGACGGATGTAAAGGCAACCCTTTATTACAGCACCGCCGCCTTGAAGAGCTATGATGCCAACAGCAAGCCTGTCTTTGAGGAAAAGGCGCTGACGGTTGATGATGACGGTAAGGTGGTAGTACAGGTTCCCGATAACGCCAAGATTTATTTCATCACCTTCTCGGGATATAGCGAGAAGGTTGCGGCCATCAAAAATGATGGGTCGCGCCCTATGCCCTATGCCTACGCTGACAGCTTCCCCAAGGGCTACATCTATTCCTCTACGGATGCGGTGTTCTTCAAATAAGTCTCCATTTAAGAAATAAGACATATAAAGAAAGGATGTAAAAATGAAAAAGTTTTTCGCAGAATTTAAAACCTTTATAACCCGTGGCAACGTCGTGGATATGGCCGTCGGTGTTATCGTCGGCAGTGCCTTTACTGCCATCGTCAACGGGCTGAGCAACAATATCTTGAAGCCCATTATCAACTGGATTCTCGCCCTGATTCTCGGCGCAGATTCCTTGAGCAAGGTGTATACCTTCTTAAAGCCTGCGTACGTGATTGACGCCACCACCGGCTTGCCCACTGCGGAAATAGACCTTGCTAAATCTATTTACATTGACTGGGGCGCCTTTATCAACGCCATTATCAATTTCCTCATCGTTGCCTTCGTGCTTTTCTGCATCGTGAAAACCATCAATCACGTGAAGGAAAAGGACAAGGCCTTCAAGGAAAGCCTCAAGCCCAAGGTTTCCAAGGAGGAGCGCGTTGCCATGAAGGCAGCGGGTGTTAACCTGAAGGATAAGGCGGCCGTTGCCGCTTACTTCAAGGCAAAGGCAGACAAGGCCGCCGAGGAAAAGGCCGCCGCCGAGGCCGCTGCAGCAGAAAAGGCGCGCTTGGAGCGCGAGGCCAATCCCACCGCCGAGGATCTTTTGAAGCAGATTCTCAAGGTGCTGGAGGAAAAAACGAAATAAAGCGATGCGCTTGCCGAAGGGCCGCTCTTGAAAATGTCAAGGGCGGTCTTTTTTTGAAGAAAATGCGCTTTTTACCTTGACTTTTGGAAAAAGAGGTATAGAATAGAAGAGGCATAGAATACAGTAATAAGACTGTAAAACGATAAAAGGATTTGGGGTGGTACTATGGCAAAGGTAAAGCTGAATATGACCGAGGGAAAAATTCTTCCTCTGCTTTGGCGCTTTGCGCTTCCCGTGATGGCAACCTCCGTTATCCATCAGCTCTTCAATACGGCGGATAGCATCGTCGTTGGGCGTTGGGGCGGAGAAACGGCGCTTGCGCGCGAAATCGCACTTTCAGCGGTCGGGTCCAGTACGCATCTTTGCAGTCTTATTATTGCCATTTTCGCAGGTCTTGCGGTTGGCGCGGGTGTTTCGGTTTCACACGCGGTCGGCGCAAAGGAATACGATAAAATTTCCCGTATCGTGCATACGGCGGTGACAACGGCAATGCTTGCGGGCACCGTGCTTGCCTTTTTGGGCTTTATCTTTGCCCGTCCGCTTTTACAGCTGATGAGCACGCCGGACACCGTGCTTGACCAAGCGGTTTTATACGTGCGCGCGTATTTTTGCGGTGTGCCGGCTCTTTTGATATACAATTACTGCGCCTCTATTTTGCAGGCCACGGGCGATAGCACCCGCCCTCTGATTTTCTTGTCCATAGCGGGCGTTGTCAACGTGCTGTTGAATCTCGTGATGGTGATGGGCTTTAATCAGGGGGCCTTGGGTGTTGGCGTGGCAACGGCGGCATCGCACTGGATGTCCTGCATTATGGTGCTGATTTATATGGCAAAGGGCAACGACCTTTTTCGTTTTTCCTTCAGGCGTTTGGCGCTGCACGGCTCCATTCTCAAAAAAATATTGGCAATGGGCGTTCCTGCAGGCATTCAGGCCTCTATGTTTGAAATCGGCAACGTGGTGATGCAGTCGGCCCTCAATTCCTTCAACAATACGGTGTACGTTTCGGGCAGCTCCATCGGTTCAAATATCGGCGCGTATACGCAGCTGATAGTCGCGGCCTTCGTCTCTGCGGCGTACGTGTTCGTTGGACAGAATACGGGCGCAAAGAATATGGAGCGCATTCGCAAATGTGTCAGACAAAGCTCTTTTCTCGTTGTGGCTTTAGCTGTTGCGCTTAATACGGTGCTTAACCTTTGCAGTGCGCCGCTTCTTGCCATTTATGCGCCGAATAACCCTGCCGTTGTCGAATTTGCCAGAACGAAGCTGGCCATTAACAGCTCCTTCTATTTCTTGGAGCATCTTTTGTCGCTGTACGCTTCCTCGATGCGCGGAATGGGCAGAAGCACAGCACCGATGCTGATTTCTGTCGGCGGTATCTGTGGCGTGCGTTTGCTGTGGATTTATACGGTTTTTGCCGCCATCCGCAACCCTCTGACCATCTTCTTTGCCTACCCTGTATCCTGGGGCTTGACCTTTATTGCACAGTTTGCTCTGTATCACTCGACAAGAAAGAAGCTGGAGCGTGCATGGAGACTTGAAAAAGATGAGAAAGAATCTTTGGCAGTCGAAGCAAACGCTTGACTTTTGCGTGTCTTTCGCGTATAATAATTACGGTACATAAAACACCGCCAAGGCGGATACGAAAACTTAAATTTTAAAAAGAACAGGAGACCCAAGCTATGCAAATGATTGAAATGCTGTACGATGAAATTCAGGACGCGGTGGACAGAAAGGTTCCCTTTATCATTCCGATTGGTACCTTGGAATACCACGCTCGCCATGCCTCCTGCGGAACGGATACGCTCGTTATCACGGGTTGCCTTCGTGAGCTCGAAAAGGAAAAGGAAATCGTGGTTTGCCCTCCCATCTGGTACGGCGTTGCCTCTTATGCGGTGTGCGCGCCCAAGCCCAGCCATTTTCACGTAAACGAGGATGCGTACGTGGATTATCTGTATTGGATTTTGAAATCCATGATTCGCGCAGGCCATAAGAATATTTACCTCGTTCCTCATCATCAGACCGAGGCCGCAGGTCTTATGCCTATGACCATCGCCTGCCACAAGGCCGCCAAGAAGGTCACGATGGAATATATGGAAGAGAAGATGGGCGAAGGCTGGTGGGGTAGCGATGCTTATGCCTCCTACTACGAGGATTTGGGCAGCGAGGACGATCCTTTCTCCTACATCAAGGTGATTCCCCTCATCGGTGCTGACGCGCAGATTAAGTGCGGCGGCTTTGACCACGCAGGCAAGTGGGAAACCAGTCTTTTGATGGGTACCTATCCTGAGCTTGTAGACCTTTCCCGTTGCGAGCGCAACACCGAGTGGTTTGCCGAAAGCGCCAAGGAAGCAAGCGAGGAAACGGGCAAGCATATGGTAGAATGCACGCTGGAATGGCTCCGCAAGACCATTGTTTGATTGAAATGTAAATAAATATTTACAAAAAACGGACTGTCTCAAATGAGACAGTCCGTTTTGCTTTGCGGCAACGAAGGCGGCTTATTCTCCCAGCACGTAGGCAAGCAGAAGGCGCGCGGCGTTCTCTATACCTGAAAGATGGGTGCGCTCTACGCCGTGGCTGGCGTAAACGCCCATGCCGAAGAGGGCGGCGCGCAGATTGTTGCTGCCACGCAGCGCCTGGCTCGCCTCCGAGCCGTAGCGGTAAAAGATATCAACCGCGTAATCGCACCCGATGCGCTCTGCGGTAGCAATTAAGTGATTGGTCAAATCGTAATCGTAGGGAGTCGTGCTGTCCTTGGCGCAAATCGTGACCTTTTGCTCGCCACCGTCGGCGTCGGGGTCGAGAATGGCAATGTCCATTGCCACGTATTCGGAAATGTGGTCCGGCACGTAAACGCCTCCAAGACCCACCTCCTCGTTAAACGAAAAAGTAAAAACGGTGTTGTGCTTGGGCTCAATGCCGTTTTCCGCCAAATACTTCAAAACGGCAAAGGACGAGGCTACTGCGGCCTTGTTGTCAATGTAGCGCGATTTGATATAGCCCTTCTCCGTGACGGTAAAGCGGGGGTCAACGGAAACGTAGTCGCCGTGACGGATGCCGAGCGCCTTGACTTCATCGGGAGACTTGACAGGCTCGTCAAGCAAAACGAAAACGGTGTTTTCGTTGCGTTCCATGGTTTTGGCGTCATCAAATGCGTGCCCCGAATGATGCGCGCAAACCAGCATACCCGTGTAGGTCTTTCCGCTTCGGGTATGTACTGTGACGTTCTCGCCCTCCGTGCTGATAAGATTCACCCCGCCAAGAAGTCGGATGCGAAGGGTGCCATCGCTGTTGATGCCGCGCACCATCAGCCCGAGCGTATCCGCGTGGGCGGAAACGCATACCGTTTTAGAGGTATCTTTTCCTTCAACCGTGATATAGGCGGTGGAGCGGTTGTCATAGGTCACTGTATAGCCGAGCTCGGCGGCAAGCGCCTCTAACAGAGGCTTCATTTTTTCATAATAGCCGACAGGACTTGGTGTTTCAATCAGGCGCTTCATCGTGTCAAGCAGATACGTAAGGTCAAGCTTTTTGTCTTGTTTCATATTTTTTCCTCTTTATTCGTTACCAAACGAGAATCTCGCCGTTTTCGCCGTAGTGCCAGAACTTGCCCTCGCCCTTGGGCTTTTCCTCGGAATAATAGTATCTGGGTGCGGTGTGCAGCAGGTCGTTGCGGATGACGATGCGAATGCTCTTAAAGTCCTCGGGCGTGCCCGTGAAATAAACGGCGCCAAGCTCGCCGTATTCAAACGCGAAGGACTCAACCTCCTTCAGCGTCTTGGGCAGAACGATGGAGTCGATATCGCTATGCGTAAACGCCGCCCATTCAATCTTCTTGACGCCCTCGGGAACGGCAATATGCTTGATTTTTGTGCCCGAAAAGGCAGACATGGCGATGACCTTGATGCCCTCGTTTGCGGGAATTTCGGCGCTCGCGGTGCCTGCAATCAAAAAGCCCTTTTTGGTGTTAATTAAGCATCCGCCCACACTCTTGAAAACGGGGTTTTTCTCGTCAACGGTGATGCTTTGGAGCTTTTTACAGCCCGTAAACGCGGCGTTGCCAATTTCTTTTACGCTGGCGGGAATGGAAAGGGAAAGAAGCTCTGCGGCGTTATCAAAGGCGTCGCTCGCAATCTTCACAGTGCCGTCGTGAAGCGTCACCTCGGTTGCCATAGGGTCAACACCTACAACGGAGTAATAGGGGTTTCCTTCATATTTCCGATAGGAAACGGGGTCCTTGGAGGCGGCAAGCTTTACAATGGAAACGTTTTCTACCTCATAACGCTCCCATCGGCTGGAGGACTCGCTCCAAAGCGTTTCGCTGAGTGTGCCGATGCCCTTGCCGCTTGGGATAAAGAAAAGGGCTTCGCCGCGCTTCACGGCAACAAGCTTGCCCTCCCAGACGACAGGCGTTGCCCCGTCGGCAGTAGCGGGAATGGGCGTCCCTTGGCTGACGGAGCGCTCCTTTCCGTATTCATCGTGGTCATAAACCTCGACTCTTTCAAAATGGAACTCCCAAAGCGCCAGCTCCTCCTCTATGGCTTTGGCTAACGGAGCGCTCGGCTCTATCCGTTGAAAATCGTATTGAGAATACTTATCCTTTCCGTAAGGGTCGCCCTTTATCAGCTTTAATGCCAGCATTTTTCGTCCTCTTTTCTTTGGCTGCTATCAGCCTTGGTGACAATAGTATAACACGCCCCTCTTGCCTTTGTCAAGAGAGGCGCGCAAGCGAAAAAAACGCGCCCTTGCGTGAAGGGCGCGGAGCGTGTATGAGGGGTTACTGGAAAAGGCGTATTCTTCCGATAATGGGAAGCTCACGCGATTCGTCTCTTATGACGCGAATGACTTGGAACACCAAAAGAGCAAGAAGCAAAACGTCTCCAAGCGGCAAAAGGAAGAAAAAGACGCCGCCTGTCAAGAGAGAAAAGAGCCAGGCAACCAGATTAAAGGCCACGGTAAGCGCGGTGAACAAGAGTCCTTGGTTGATATGAAAGCGCGCGTATTTTGAATCCTTCGCCAAGAAAATGGGGAGAAGGACTAAGAGGCCAAAATAAGCAAGCACGGCCATCACCTTGTTCTGTGCAACGTCTATGTACTTATAGTCGCCTTGGGTGTTCTTGGTGTCAAAGAAGCTTTTGGTTTTGTCAATGAAGCGTTCAAGAATGTCGCTGGCGGCAACCTCCTCGTCACGCGCGTTTTCCTTCTTCTTGGGCGTACCGCTGTGGATGGGGGTAGTGGAGAAGGAGCACGTAACTCTTTCAACAGTGCCTGCTGCTTCGGCGGCTTCACCCTGTGCCTCGGCGGCCTCGTTCAGACATTCGGCAATATAAGGCGCCCCTGCAAGCTCGTTCACGTAGTCCTCCAAGGTTTTATGCTTGTAGGCGAGAAGGCTTTGGCAAAGATTGAGCTGCATTTCCATACCGGCAGGGAGCGGCGCGTTGTCAAGACGAACGGTTATCATAGGCTTGCGCTTGTCCAGCGCGTAAACGATTTCCTGACGGCAGTTGGGGGATTCGATAGAAGCCTCCGAAATGAAAGCAACCACGAGCGCACAGTTGAGCAAATGGTTTGCGATGTATTCGGGCCATTCCGAGCCAACCTCGATGCCCGCATCGTACCAAACGGGATAGCCTCTGGCTTCAAGGGCTTCGATAGCAGGCAGAACAAGCGCACTGTCCTTGTGCGCGTAGCTGATAAAAATGTAGGGTCTTCCGCCCTCGTAGGCGGGTGGTAATTCTGTCATGCTGGTAGGGTTCCTTTCAGGGCTGATGTTCTTTGCCATTCTGCGAGGACTTCATCTGCATAGAGATTTATTCCGGTCGC
>JAZRFK010000016.1:0-38889 GCA_045661325.1 Eubacteriales bacterium
CGGCTTGGTTTACTATATGGCCAAGGCCTTGGCGCCTGCCGTTTTGACGGGAGACGAGGAGCCCTTCGAGATTTTGGAAACCTTCAAGGGTAAGGATTTGGAGGGTAAGGAATACGAGCCCCTCTTTGCCTGCACGGGTGAGTGCGCCGCCAAGCAGAAGAAAAAGGCGCATTTCGTAACCGTGGATACCTATGTTACCATGTCCGACGGTACGGGCGTTGTTCATATCGCGCCTGCCTTCGGTGAGGATGACGCGCGCGTTGGCAGAAATTATGACCTGCCCTTCGTGCAGTTTGTAGACGGCCGCGGTCTGATGACCGAGGAGACCCCCTATGCAGGCCTCTTCGTGAAGGATGCCGATATGCCCATTCTCAAGGATTTGGAAAAGGACGGCAAGCTGTTTGACGCGCCCAAGTTCGAGCATGAATATCCGCACTGCTGGCGTTGCAACACCCCCTTGATTTATTACGCGAGAGACTCTTGGTTTATTCGTATGAGCTCCTTGCGCGACAAGCTGATCCAAAACAACGATACAGTGCATTGGCTCCCCGAAAACATCGGCAAGGGTCGCTTTGGCGACTGGCTTGAAAACGTACAGGACTGGGGTCTTTCCCGTAATCGTTACTGGGGAACGCCTCTTAACATCTGGGAGTGCGCCTGCGGCCACCGTCACGCAATCGGATCGGTTGAGGAGCTGCGCCAAATGGCAACCAACTGCCCCGAGAGCATTGAGCTTCACCGCCCCTATATCGACGAGGTAACCTTGCGTTGCCCTGTGTGTAGCGGTGAAATGAAGAGAGTTCCCGAGGTTATTGACTGCTGGTTTGACTCGGGCTCTATGCCCTTCGCGCAATGGCACTATCCCTTTGAAAACAAGGAAATCTTTGACGCGCATTTCCCTGCCGACTGGATTTCCGAGGGCGTTGACCAGACGCGCGGCTGGTTCTATTCTCTGATGGCGATTTCCACCCTTATCTTTGATAAGGCTCCCTATAAGAACGTTTTGGTTCTCGGACACGTCTTGGATAAGGACGGACAAAAGATGTCCAAGTCCAAGGGCAACGCCGTTGATCCCTTCGAGGCCTTGGAGGAATTTGGCGCAGACGCAGTTCGTTGGTACTTCTATTCCAACAGCGCTCCCTGGCTTCCCAACCGCTTCTTCCGTGAGGCCGTGGTCGAAGGACAGAGAAAGTTTATGGGTACCCTTTGGAACACCTATGCCTTCTTCGTGCTCTATGCCAATATCGACGGCTTCAATCCCACCGAATACACCTTGGATTATGACAAGCTTTCGGTAATGGATAAGTGGCTCCTTTCCCGCTTGAACACTCTTGTGGCAGCGGTGGATAAGTGCCTTGGCGCTTATCAGATTCCCGAGGCAACCCGTGCGCTTGACAGCTTTGTGGACGAAATGTCCAACTGGTACGTGCGTTGCAGCCGTGAGCGTTACTGGGGCAAGGATATGACCCAGGATAAGATTAACGCCTATATGACCCTCTATACCGCCTTGACCACGGTTGCCAAGCTTTCCGCACCCTTGGTTCCCTTCCTCTCCGAAGACATTTATCGCAATCTTGTTGTTTCCGTGGACGCATCTGCTCCCATCAGCGTGCATTTGTGCGACTATCCCGTTGTCAACGAGACGATGATCGACAAGGCGCTTGAAAAGCATATGGACGAGGTTTTGAAGGTTGTCGTTCTGGGCAGAAGCGCCCGTAACGCCGCCACCATCAAGAACCGTCAGCCTATCGGCAAAATGTTCGTTAAGGCCGAGGAGGCGCTTCCTGCCTTCTTCTGCGACATCATTTGCGGAGAGCTGAACGTCAAGGAGGTTATCTTCACCGATTCGATGCGGCAGTTTACCACCTACACCTTCAAGCCGCAGTTGAAGACGGTTGGCCCCAAGTACGGCAAGTATCTGGGTGAAATCAGAACCGCACTTGCCACGCTTGACGGCAACGCGGCAATGGATGAGCTGGAGAAGGACGGCGTTTTGAAGCTGGCCCTTTCCTCCGCTACCGTGGAGCTGACCAAGGAAGACCTCTTGATTGAAATGCAAAAGAAGGATGGCTTTGCCGCCGCCGAGGACGGAGGCATCACCGTCGTTCTTGACATCAACCTGACCGAAGCGCTCTTGGAGGAGGGCTTTGTCAACGAGCTGGTCAGCAAAATCCAGACCATGCGTAAGGATTCGGGCTTTGAGGTAACCGACCGTATCGTTGTTTCGCTTGACGGAGACGAGCAGCTTCTTGCCATCGCCAAGAAAAACGCCGAAGACATTTGCGCCACCGTTCTGGCAGACGCGCTTGTGACCGAGGTTGACGAAAACGGAAAGAAATGGAACATCAACGGTCTTTCCGCCGTGATTTCCGTTCGCAAGGTATAAAAACAAAAGCGTGCAGACCGAGGCAAAAAGCCTCGGTCTCCATTTTATACAAAAAAGAAAAACGGATTCCGATGGAATCCGTTTTTTTCGTTATGGACTGACAGGGGTGTAGGTAAACACGAAAACGTCTCCGTGTTCAATTTGGGCATAAGGAGAAACAAACGCCGTGTCGCCTTCCTTGGTTAACACCCAGGCGTAGCCGCTTTGGGCGCGCACACCGTTGACGCGGATAAAGGCGCTGCTATCCTCGTTTAAGTCGGCGGCTGCTGCAAAGCCGGAGCCCAAAAGGGCAGGGCGCAGCTCCGTTGCGGTGGTTTTGACGGTAAAGGTAAAGGAAACGTTGTTTTTCACTACCTTAACGGTGATGGTTGGACTTTGGTCATTTGCCAAATGGCTGTAAAATGTTTTGCCCGAGTTGTTTGCCCAGACATCCCAGTATAAATCATCACCTGCGCTGTCTCCGCCCTCTTGCAAGACGCCGTCTCCCTGGGAGTCATTGGTGGGCCCGTTTTGGCCGCCGCTTTCTCCCCCGTTTCCTCGCGGGCCGCAGGCCAAAAGCCCCAGCAAGCAAAAAAGGGCAAGGCAGAGTATAAGAAACTTTTTCATAGGAAAATTGGCTGTAAAAGCCCCTTTCTTTTATCTACGCCCCTATTGTACCACAAATCCCCCCTTTCGTCAAGTGGCGAAGAAAAAAAGGCATAAGAACGGCGCCGCCGCTCTTATGCCGAATAGACAAAGGGGTTATTCCATTAAAAGCATCTCTGCGCCGAGCAGAAGGGCCTCTTCTTTATCGTGGGTAACGAATAAGAGAGTTCGGTCGCCGCGATGGGCCTTTACTGCCGCCATGGCAGAAAGGCGCGTCTCCTCGTCCAAGCCCTTGAAGGGCTCATCCAAGAGAAGAAAAGGGGCATCGAAAAGCAAAGCGCGCGCCAAGGAAACGCGGCGCCGCATTCCGCCTGACAGGGTGGAAACGGGAAGAGAGAGGCTATCTGCCAAGCCTAACTCGCACAAAAGCGCTTCAATGTCAGCGGTTCTGTCGTTGCCTAACACAAAGCGCAGGTTGTCAATGGCCGAAAGGGTGGAAATCAGGCGCTCCTCCTGAAACACGGTGGCAATGCGCGCGGGAAGGCCCGTAATCTCACCGCTATCCTTGCTTTCCAAGGAAAGAAGAATACGCAGCAGGGTGGTTTTTCCAATGCCGGAGGCGCCCATTAAAGCGTAGCTTCCTCCCGCCTTTAAGGTGGCGGAAAAGTCCGAAAGAACGACCTTCTCGCCAAAAGCCTTGGAAATATGGGAAATCACAATATCCTCCATAGCGAAGGTTCTCCTTTCTTTTTTGTAAAGCGTTCTTTACATAAAACGCTTCAAAACTGGATTATACACGGGAAATACGCTTCAAAAGCTTCTCGGCAAGAAGCAGAAACAGCTTTTCGAAGAGAATGCTGAAAAGCACGATATAGAGCGTCCAAGCAAAGAGATTCACGGTGTCGAGCATCAGCTGGGACATATAAAGGCGTTCTCCCATCGAGTAGGCGGGAATGCCGATGATTTCGGCCGCAACGCCGCTTTTCCAGGCAAGACCGCAGCAGGTGCGGCAGGCGGCCAAGAAAAAGGGCTTGATTTTGGATAAATAGACGATGCGGAAGGTGCGAAGGGGCGGCACGTGGTAAACCCTTGCCATTTCTAACTCCTTCTTGTCTACGCTCAAAAAGCCGTCCTTGACGTTCTGGTACACAATGGGCAGAACGATAAGAAAGGAAATAAAGACGGAAAGCGCCGAGGAGGTAAACCAAATCAGCGCAATCACCACGAAGGAGGCAACGGGCACCGAGCGCACCGTTGCGGTGAAGGGAAAGAGCAGAATTTCAAGCCAACGGTAGCGCGCCGCCAGGGCGCCCAAGGCGCTTCCTGCGAGAATAGCCCCCAAAAAGCCGAGCGTGATGCGCGAAAGGCTGTACCATACCGAGCGGAAAAAGGCGGTATCAAGGGGAAGAAGCACGGCGCGGTGCAAAACGGCCACGGGGGTGGGAAGCAAAACGGGCTGGTGGACGATAAGTGCCACGATTTCCCAAAGCAAGAGGGCAAATAATACCGCTCCTGCTTTGAGAAAAAAGGATTTCTTATTTCGTATAATAGAAATCGTCGCTCGGCAACTCGCCGCCAACGGATGCGGGGTCTTGTTCATAGAGCGTTCCCAGATATCCTTTCAGCTTGGTTTTCATCGCGTCACCCTTAATGAAGGTAACGTGGCAGTAGGGAATGGCGCGCTTGGCAACGGGCTCAGCGCCGAGAATGCCCATATTGACGATAAGCTTTGCCGCACCGTCAAGGTTCTCGTTGCAGTAGGCAACGGAGGCCTCGTACTCGGCAAGGAAATCGGCAACGGCCTTGGGGTTCTTTTCGGCAAAATCCTTCCGCACCACCAAAACACCCGTTACAAGCGAGGTGCCGTTATCGAGCGCATCCCATTCGTTTGAAAGGTCAAGCGCGATTTTGGCATCCGCGTTCTGCACCAAAACGGAGGTAACGTAGGGCTGGGGCAGAAGCGCGATAATTTCGCTGTCCGTCGAGAAGCGCGTACCGATTTCGCCGGCCTCGTTCTTCCATTCAAACGTCACGTCCGTGTCAGGATTGATGCCGTTCTGGGTCAGAAGATAGCGAATGGCGTATTCAGGCGTTGTTCCCTTGCCCGTGGCGTAAATGGTTTTGCCCTTCAAATCCTCGAAGGAGTTGATTTCCACGCCCTTGGTGACAATGTTCAAAACACCCAGCGTGTTGATGGCCAGCACCTCTATGGCACCGTTTGTGTTCTTATAAAGGGTAGCTGCCACGTTTGCGGGGAGGGCGGCCATATCAAGCTCACCCTTAATCAAAAGCGGGGTGATTTCGTTTGCCTTGCCCTTCAAGGAGAAGTGATAGGTGTTTTTGCTCAGGCCGTTTGCGCTATCGTCCATCAGCTTGACAAGGCCCATCGTGGTGGGGCCCTTCATGCCCGCAATGCGAATTTCGGCAGGGGTGCCGCCGCCGCAGGCGATAAGGGAAAAGAGCATCACGGCAACGAGTAAAAATGCAAGTAGTTTTTTCATAATATCCTCCGATTGTTTTTCCGTTTTTCCGTCTTGACGGTCGCTTCTGCTTGTAAAGCGCCGCCGATGAAAAGCGGATTTTTTCTTCGTTTCTATTGTAGCACAGTTTTTTGGAAATTGCGTTGCAAATGCAACCAAATGTGCGAAAGAAAAAGAAAAATGCCTCCTGTTTACAGGAGGCGGAAGCTGCTTTTATAAAAATCGAGAATACCCTCTTTTTTCATCGCGGAAAGCTCGCGCGACAAGGCGGCGCGGTTGGCACCGAGATAGCTTGCCAAGGCGACTCTGTCAAAGGGAATATGAAAGGTTTTGCTGCCGTACTCCTCCTCACATTGAGAAAGGAAGGTGAGAAGCCGTAAGCGCAAGGTGGGCTTTGACAAAATCTGAATGCGGTTGTTCATTGCAAGGGTGCGCTCGGCCAGAACGGCCATAAAGCGCGAATAAAAGGGAAAGCTTCTTTCGTCCTTCGCGGCAAGCGGAGAGCGAAGCGCCTCCGAGGAAAGCCAAAGGACCGAGGCGGGCTCTGCGGCAACGATGTAAACAGGGGAATCCGGCGTGCCAAGATAGGAGAGCGATTCGCCGAACATATCGCCAACGCTTCGGTTGGCCATCAGCATCGGCTCTTTATAGAGGTCATCCATAAAAATGCGAACCGTTCCCGAAAGCACGAGCCCGAAGGAATAAAGGGGCGTTCCTGCCGCGTGCAAAAAGGCGCCCTTTTCGTACTCTTGGCGGTAGGCGCGGAAAAACGAAAGCCCTTGCTCGATTTCTTGTAAAGATAAGTTTACAAACAAAGGAGAACGATGGACAATTTCAAGCTCTTTTTCAGAAAGCTGCATCGGGAACTCCTTTCTGTCGGGTGTTATTCCTCAATAGAGGGCGCCTTTTTGTTGCGGCGCCGATTTTTCTTGGCGGATTCCTTTTTCAAGGCCAGCTTGTCGCGGTAGCGGGTGATTTTTTCTTCGGTTGCCCGATAGACCGACACGCGTGCGCGCCAGGTTTCGTTGATATTGCGCGTTAAGCGCACCTCGGTGAAAATCTCACCGTCACTTTTGCAGCGGTAAAGGCGCAGATAGCGCTGCCCCTTGGAATGAAGAAGCTTGTCGGCATCCTCCAAGGGTGCCTGGCAAACGGGGCAAACGGGGGAGGCAATACGGGGGTCGGAAAAAATGGCTTTGATGTCGGAAAAGCCCTTATCGCCCGAGTCTGCGTCACCCAGCACGAAAAGCGAAAGGTCATCCGTCTTGGCCTCGTCGGCGCGGCGAACGCCCTCTGCCAGATTGAGCTTTTGGGCAACGAGAGCGGTAAAGTAAGCATCGTTCAAGGCGTCGTGTGCAGGGAGGGTTTGCTCAATTTTGAAATATTCCATGGCGTATTCCAAGGAACGCTGCTTTCTCTCGGCACCGTCCGTATCAAAATTGAACATCGGCTGCATATCGTAGTTGCGGGAGAGCCAGGGCGCGTCAAGCCTGTTGGCGCGCAGATTGTCGCAAAGCATCGGAATATCGTCGGGCCCCCAGGTGAGAAAAACGGAATCGTCTCCGCAGAAACGGTAAAAGGCGCCCATAGCCTCGCGCAAGGGCAGGCCGTTGTCAAGCTGCTTCTGGTCAATTCCCGTCAGACGCATCACGTGGCGATGAATTTTTTTGTAAAAGCGGGGCTTTACCGTCACGCAAAAGCTGCCGCAGATGTTTTTCTTTTCATCCAGCATCACCGCGCCTATCTGAATCACCTCTCCGCGCAGGCGGCTTTCCAGCTCTCTTTGCACGGCCAAGGCCTTTTCGTGATAGGTTTGGTTCCACTCCAAATCGAGTACGACGTATTTCATAGGTTGGTTTTTTGTGTCCTTCCTGTTCTCGTTCGCAATAATATATATGGCAAGAATTTTAAGCGAAGCGTATCACCAAATTTGCCCCTTAAAACGAGTTCGATTTTCTTACGGTTACATACAAAAGATATTTTACCATTTCTTGCTCCGATTGTCAATGCCAAAAGCTCTCCTTTTTCTTTTTTCTTCGGCCAAGGGAAAGGAAAGCGAAAAAGGACGAGAGAGGCTTGTTCTATCCGCGTGAGGACGGGCATATAGTGAAGCAAAGAAAAAAGCTTCCCTCCACAAAATCGGGGAGGGAAGCAAACGGCATCATTTGAGCAACGGCTTTGCTTAAAAGGTTCTTTTCAGCTCGGCAATGCAATCGGCACAAATAAGCTTGCCCTTGCAGGAAAGCAGATTGCCCTCATTGCCGCAAAAGGCACAGTTTAGCTCGTGACGCTTCAGGATGATGTTGTCACCGTCGGTAAAAATCTCTACCTCGGTTTCCACTTCCATGTTAAACTGGCGGCGAAGCTCCCTGGGAATGACGATTCTTCCCATATTGTCTACCGTACGTATAATACCGGTGTCTTTCATAGTGGTGTATCCTTTCTTTTGGCCGCGGCGGCCAAGCTTATCAACGCTCGGGCTACTCTTCAAAGAGATAGCGCAGATATTCTACCATAATTCACCAAGAAAGTCAAGAGAAAAATCGAGACTTGTCTCATTTTGTCAAATATGATAGCAGGAAAGAAAAAATGGAATTACAGGAGCTTTGTTCCTATCTGCCATCGGCGCTTGGCGCCCTTCTTTTGCGGGCCGCGAAGGGAATTACCGTTTCCGAGGTGCGCTTGCGACTTGGCAAATATGCCTCTCTTTCGGTCTACCGTGAGGGGAAAATGGAAAACATTTCCTTACCCTACACGCTGACGGAGGAGGAAATCCGACAGGTGCTTTCGGCCGTCTGCGGTGACTCTGTGTATACGCACGAGGAAAGCATCAAGCAGGGGTATATCAAAATGGCAGGCGGTTGTCGCTTGGGCGTTGTCGGCGCGGCCATAACGGAGAAGGGGCATATCACGCGCTTGCTCTCGGTGGAAGGCTTGGTCTTTCGCTTGCACCGTCGGCAAGCAGGGGCGGCAGAGGCTCTGCTCTCTGCCTTTCGCTTGCAGGGGGAGGGCAGAGAGAGCATTCTTGTGTACGGGCCGCCCGGCTGCGGAAAAACCACCGTTTTGCGCGAGTTCGCCCGAGAAATTTCAAGAGGGAAAGAGGCCAAAAGGGCGGTTTTGCTCGACGGGCGCGGCGAATTTGGGGATTTTGAGGCCGAATGCCTTTTGGACGTCCTGTCCGGCTATCCCAGCGGCGAGGGAATTGAGATTGCCGTCAGAACGCTCTCTCCTGAGGTGTTGATTTTAGACGAAATCGGCAAAGAAGAGGCGCTCTCCTTGGCGTACGCCGTTGGTTGCGGCGTTCCTATCGTTGCCTCGGCGCACGGAAGCTCCCAAAAGGAGCTTTTGCAAAGGAAGGGCGTTTCGGGGCTCTTGCGGGAGGGCGCTTTTTCTTACCTGTATCGCGTGGAATCCAAAACGGTGGAAAGGGTGGCGGCACAATGCAACGGGATGGCTTGATAAAGGGCGCAGGATGCCTTTTGCTTTTGTTTTTGACCTTTTATATTGCGCGCCTGCTCGCTGTCGGCAGAAAACGGCGCTTGTGCTTGGCAGAGGGGCTTTTGCTTCTTTTGAACCATCTTTCAGCCAATTTGTCCTGCTTTTCTATGCCGCTTTCTGCCGTTTACGCCTCCTTTCATCACGAGGGCTTGGAGGCCGTGGGGTTTCTATCGGATTTGCGGCGAGAGGGGCTTGCGGTTGCCTTGGAGAGAGGCCGCGAGGCGCTTTCTCTATCAAAGGAGGAAACGGAGCTTCTTTATCCCTTCGCGCAACGATTGGGCAAGGGCTTTTTGAGCGAGGAGCAGGCGCTTTGCCGCTATACCGCCGAAAGCTTTGCGCGTCTTTATCGAAGGCACAGGGAGGAATTTCCCAAAAAGCGAAGGACGGAGCAGGCGCTCGTTATCACGGGCGGACTGATGATAATATTGCTGTTTCTTTGAAAGGAAACGGGCTTTAAAGGAAAAGAAATATGGATATAGGATTGATATTGCGCGTGGCCGGCGTTGGCATTCTGGTGACGGTGACCTGTCAGATTCTCTCTAAGGCAGGGCGAGACGAGCAATCGCTTTTGGTTGCCCTGACGGGAATGGTTTTGGTGCTTCTGATGCTCGTGGAGCAAATCGGAAATCTGATTCTCGCCGTGCAGACGGTGTTCGGGCTTTGAGTATGGCAGTGGCACTTGGCCTTGCGCTCTTGGGGGCGGTGCTTTCCTCGCTGCTTCGCGAGCTTAAAAGCCCGTATGCGCCGTACGTTGCCGCTTTGGCGGGCCTTTTGGTGCTTGGGCTTCTTTTTGGAAAATGGGATAGCCTTACACCGCTTTTGTCCTTCTTTGAAAAGGCGGGGCTTTCCGAGGCAACGCGGCTGGTCTTGAAGGTGCTGGGGGTGGGGTATCTGACGGAAATCGGGGCGGAAATTTGTCGGGAGCTTGGCGCGGAGAGTCTGGCCTCGCGGCTATCCCTTCTGGGAAGAATGGAGATTTTTTTGCTTTCTCTTCCTGCCTTGGAAAAGCTGTTTACGGCGGCCGTTGAGATGCTGGGATAGAAAACAAAAAGCAGGTAACGAAATGAAAAGAAGAGAAAAAAGAAAAAGCGCCCTTTTTCTTATCCTTCTCCTTGCCCTTTGCTCGCTTTTGGCGCTTCCCGTTTCTGCGGAGGATACGGGAAAAATGGAGTGGGGGAGCGTTTGGGAGAAAATGCCCGATTTGGTGAAGGATGCCTTTTCGAGCACACCGAGCGAAAAGGAGGTTAAGGAGGCGCTTGGGTTTTCCCATCTCTTTTCCTTATTGGCCTCTCGCTTCACCAAGGAGGCAGAGGGACTGTATCCCGCCCTTCTGCGCCTTTTGGGGCTAACGCTTCTGTTTTGCGTTGCGGGTGTGTTCGGTGAGGAAAAAAACGGCGTCTTGCCAATGCTTTCGGCGGTGTTTTCGGTTTTCACCTTTGATATTTTATGGGCAAGCGTTGAACGGGTGGCGGCGTTTTTAGAGGACGTCGGTAAGCTTTCCGTTTCGCTTTCGCCGCTTTTCGTTGCGGTTTTTGCCTCGGGCGGCGCCGAGGGAACGGCGGCGGTGGCAGGGGGCGGCTTTGCGGCCTTTTTGTCGGTTTTAGAGGGGCTGTGCCTTGGCGTTTTACTGCCGCTTCTTCGGGTCTTGACCGCCCTTTGCATCATTTCGTCCTTGGGAAAGGCCTCCTTTATCGGTGAGCTTTCCTCCTCTCTTCGCGGCGTTTATCTTTTTATGACCTCGCTTGTCGGCGCGCTTTTAACGGCCTCCTTGGCGCTGCAATCGCATTTTGCGGCGGCGGCCGATACGGTGGCCGCCCGCGCCGTTCGCTTTGCGGTGGGAAGTGCGGTACCCGTGGTGGGTGGAACGGTCTCTGCGGCGCTTGGGAGTCTGACGGCCTCCTTGGGCTATATCAAAAGCGGCCTTGGGGTTACAACGGTGCTGGCGATTTTGCTTCTCTTGCTTCCCGTGCTTGCCGAGCTTTTTCTTCTGCGACTCGGGCTTTCCTTTTCGGCAAGCATTGCGGGGATGATGGAGGCAGGCTTTCTTTCTACGTTGCTTTCTCGGCTTCGCGCGCTGTACGATTTAATGCTCGCAACCGTCTGCATCGTGGCACTAATTTTTTTGCTTCTGGCGGGAATTTTGGCAGGCACCGCCCTGCCTTTGCAATAAACGAAGAAAAGGAAAAGAAAGGAATGGAGTGGGTCAGGTCTTTTTTTGAGGTGGCCGCCTTGCTCGGCGTTGGTGCCGCCTTGGCCCCCGTATCTCCCAAAATCCGCAAGGCAACGCTTTTCGTCTTTTCGGTAATTTTTCTTTCCATGCTGCTCTCGGGCGCGCGCGCAGAGGGGCTTCTTGACCTTCTGCGGCTTGATTTTTCCGAGCCTGAGGAGGTCTTGCCCGACGGCGATTGGGGCGAAGCCTATCGCGAGGGAGTCGAGCAGGGGATTCTGCTTGATTTGTGCGGCAGGTTTGGCTTGAACAAGGAAGAGGTCAAGGTATCGGCCGTGCTGCTTTACGGCAAGGAAACGGTGTCTATTTCCTCCTTGAAGGTCTTTCTTTCGGGCGCAAGCGTGACAAAGGATATACCCGGCCTTGTGCGGTATGCCGAGAGTGTTTATGAAACGGAATGTGAGGTTGTGATAGGTGAAGAGTGAGGAAAAAGCAAGTGTAAGGTCGCGCGTTTTTTCGTTTTTGAAGGGAAGGGGGTGGCTTTTGCTTTTGGCGGCGCTGGGGCTCTTGCTCTTGCTTTGGGGAAGCGGCGGCAAGGCGGATAAGACAGAGCCGAAAGCGGCAGGCCTTTCGGAAACGGAGGCGTATCGGCAAGCGCTTTGTGAAGAGGTAAGGCAGATGTGCGAGAGTGTTTCGGGCGTTTCCTCGGTCTCGGTTTTGCTGACGCTAAGAGAGGGCGAAACGGCCCTTTACGCGACAAACAAAACAGAGTCGGGCGAGAGTGTGGCCTCTCTTGGCGGCGAGGCCTTGCTTTTGGGATACGCGATGCCAAGGGTTGAAGGGGTTGCGGTGGTCTTTCAGGGGGGCGGCGATATTGCCGTGCAGGCAGAGCTGACAGCGCTGCTTTCGGCCGCACTCGGTATCCCCTCCTCGCGCATACACATAACGGCAGGAAAAAATTAAACCGTGCGTTCTAAACGGAAAAGAGGGCGCATAGGATATAGCGTAACAAAACGAAGGAGGCAAACCTATGGCAAAATTTAAAATTCGCGGAGAGAATGGGCTTCTCTCCAAAATCGGCAAGAAAAACATATTGGTCGTCTGCGCGGTTCTTTTACTTGGCGGCGCCATTTGCTTGAACTATTTTCTCTTTTATCAGCCCACAGGCAACGTTGGCTACGGAGACGGAAATATGAGCGAGGACAATCAGGACGCTACGGGAACGGTGATGAGCGATGCGTATTTTACCTCCACGCAGCTGTCTCGCCGTCAGGCACGGGATGAGGCCTTGGAGGTTCTGCAAACGGTGGTAGACAGCGAGGACGCCTTGGAGACAACCAAGGATCAGGCCTTGTCGGATATTTCCCGTATTGCGCTTGAAATTGCACAGGAGTCGGATATTGAGGCCTTGGTGAAGGCCAAGGGCTTTGAGCAATGCGTGGCGGTTATCAGCGGCGAGTCGGTCAGCGTCATCGTCAAGAATGACGGCGAGCTTTTGCCCGGTCAAGCGGCGCAAATCAGCGAAATCGTTTATCAGCAAACGGGAATTTTGCCCGTCAACGTTAAAATCCTTTGCAAGTAAAAGGAAGTGTCATAAAATAATGAAGCACACTGTTTTTCACAGTGTGCTTCGTTGTATGTTTTAAATTTTATTCCTCCGTCTTCGCGCTTTGCGCGGCGGCCTTTTTCGCGTAGTGCTTCTTGAAAATTCTGCGGCGGAAGAGAACGATGGTGAACACGAGGAAGCCGGCGGCCAAAATGGCGCAGGAAACGATGGCCTCGGTCAAGCCCTTGGGGCAGTAATCCAAAACGAGAAGCAGACCACCGCCGAAGACAATGGCAGGAAGCCCCGACATAACCAGATTGGTGGCGGCAGGGGTTTTGAAGGAGGGGTCAATCTCGCGCAGAAGGATGACGCCGTTGCTTGCCGTACCCGTCAGCATACCGAAGAAGGAGAAGAAGCCCTCGTTTTCATATCCCTTGAACAGCTCGTTCGAGGCGGCACGAATGTAAAGAAAGGTTAACACGGTGCCAACGGTGCAGATGATGGCAAGCTGCCACCACATGCTCGAAAGGTCATCAAGGTCAATAGCGGCAACGCCTGCGATAATCATCGTATCAAAGGCAAGGCCGCTGATGCGGTCAAGCAGGTAGTCATTGATAATCTCGCGGTGCATCAGCCCTCTTTTGCGGAACTGATTTAAAATCAGCTTGCAGATGAGCGCAAAGAGCGAGCCGAGAAGGAAGTTAAAGCCCCAGACGAGCGAGATATTGGCGATACGCATAACAGTGTAAACCAAGCCGTATATCAAAAAGACAAGGCCAACGTTGATGGTCAGACGGTCTACCGATTCGGCGCGGGGGATTTCGTTTTCCGTGATATAATCGGAGAGCTTTTCGTCCTCGGTCTTTTCGGTAACGATTTTCAGCTTGCCGCGACGGCGCAGGATATTCATATACGCAACGCCAACGATGCAGGCCACGAAGAAGCCGACCGTAGCAACGGTCAAGCCGAAGGTTGCGCCGCCTGTAAAGCCGTGCTCGCTCTCAAAGATTTTTCCAAAGGAGAGCGCCTGGCCTGTGCCCTGGCCGAAGCCGAGCGCCAGAAGAACGCCGCCTCCTGCAAAGAAATCGGTGAGGAAGAAGAGAATGATGGTAACCAAAAGGCCGACTGCTCCCTGCATGGCGTACACCGCGCCCTGCAAAACGCCTGCTTCAACAACGGTGGTAACGGAGGTCTTGCCCTTTTCCTTGCTTCTTTTCAGCGCAAGGGCAATAAAGCCGATGGCAAGACAGTGGTAGGTCACAATTTCCATGCCGCTTTGGTTAATCAGCTCCTTGAAGCCCGGAATAAGCTTCAAAAGCAAAATCAAGGTACCGCCGATTAAGGCGGAGGGCATCAGGCTCTTGCGGAAAAAAGGAACCTTGCGGCGCAGAATGTTGCCAAGCAGAAGGGCGGCTGCCAAAATAAAGAACTGAAGGGCAAAGACCCAAACGACTTCGTCGCCAAAGGAATTAAAATCAAAGACCATAATATTTATCCTCCTTCATTCCTGTTTCAAGAACGTGAAAAAACAACGTGTATTTGATGGCGTTGAAACGCTCGTTGCCAACAAAGGAAAACGAGCGGTCTCTGGTGTTTACCACCAGCTGTCTGCCGCCCACAACGGTGGCAGAGGTAATGTCTTTAACGGGTACGGTAAGGTCGCCAAGAGAAAGCGCCTTTTCCGTCAGGGTTAAGCGCCCAACGGCCAGCTTTTTCCGCTTTTCAGCCGTTTTATCGTAAAGGGTTACGCCGTCATCCTCTAAGGCGATTTCTTGCTTTTTATCCTCGTAGCTCTTTACCGTTTTTCGCTGAAAATCCGCCCAATCCTCTAACGCCTTAAAGGTGAAGTCGGCGTCAGGCGAGGTGAGCAGCGTGTCCTCGCGGCAGTATACGGTCAAGCTGCATTTTTGGCAGGAAAGCAGATTTCCCTTGGAGCGAAGGGTAGAGAGCGAATGGCAACGGGGGCAAACGAACAAAAGCCGTTCCAGATATTCGGCGCGGCGAACAGAGCGGTAGCGGTTGCCGCTTTCGGCGTCCACCACGTGAAGTGTCTCTTGAATGAGGCTGTATAGCGCCTCGTCGGACATAGCGGCAATTTCCTCGGGCGAGAGCTCCTTGGCTACGTATCCGCGGAAGGGGCCGCGCCGCAGGGAGCCGGACCAACGGGGGTCAACGCCGTATCCGCCCTCAAAGCGATGCAAAAGCAAGGGCAATTTGAGCATACGCACCAGCTGACAGATGGCAGGATCTATGTAAAGCGGCGTGTCAGCCCAGGAGCGATTTCCTTCGGGGAAAATGGCGATGGTTCCGCCTTCCTTTGCCACGCGCAAGCAGGTGCGGATGCAGGAAACGTCTGCCATTGCCTTGCGCTTCTTGATGGGGGCAAAGCAGAACATCAAAAGCTTGGAAACGAACGAGCCGTTCCAAAGAGTATCGCTGGCGATAAAGTAAATCGCGCTTTTAAAGTTCATCGCGAGGAGCGCAGGGTCAAGCAGGGTCTGGTGATTGGATAAAATCAAAAACTGCTTATTTTTGGAGGAGGGGTATACGGTTTTTTTGTATCCGTAGCGCCGCGCCAAAAAGGGCGCGACCAAGGCTCTTGCCAAGGCGAAAATGACGGAATGCCGCCGTTTGACGTGCTTTTTTTTCATATGCTCCTCCCTTTGCCTTCTCGGTGGTTTTACAAAAATATACGGTATTATACCATTTTTGGATGGAAAAGTCAAGAGTTGTGCTGTCGGCGCAGCATAAACGCCGAGAATTTTTTGAAAAAGCAAATCGCTTCTTGACTTTTCTCTCACTCCGTGCTATGATAATGTACGATATTTATTGATATGATAGGAGACGCAAATTATGGAAAAATTGAAGGTTGGTATTATCGGCGCAACGGGCATGGTAGGACAAAGATTTATCACGCTCTTGCAGAACCATCCCTATTTTGAAATAGCGGCGCTGGTCGCTTCCCCCCGTTCCGCAGGAAAGACCTACGAGGAGGCTGTCGGCTCCCGTTGGAAGATGAGCGTGGAAATGCCCGCATCGGTAAAGGACACGGTGGTGATGTCTGCTGAGGACGTGGAGAAGGTTGCTTCTCTTGTTGACTTTGTTTTCTGCGCCGTTGATATGAAGAAGGACGAAATCAGAGCCCTGGAGGAGCGTTACGCCAAGGCGGAGGTGCCCGTTGTTTCCAACAACTCGGCGCATCGCTGGACGGATGACGTTCCGATGGTGATTCCCGAGGTTAACCCCTCTCATATTGAAATTATCGAAGCGCAGAGAAAGCGCCTCGGCACCAAGCGCGGCTTTATTGCCGTAAAGCCCAACTGCTCCATTCAGAGCTACGTTCCTGTTTTGACGCCCCTTTTGAAGTATCGCCCCAAGGTTGTGGTTGCCACGACTTATCAGGCTATCAGCGGCGCAGGCAAGACCTTCCGCGAATGGCCCGAAATGATTGACAACATCATTCCCTTTATTGGCGGTGAGGAAGAAAAGAGCGAGCAGGAGCCTTTGCGTATCTGGGGTCACATTGAGGGTGACAAGATTGTCAAGGCGGACGCACCCCTTATCACCACCCAGTGCATCCGCGTTCCCGTTTCTGACGGACATACGGCGGCCGTGTTCGTTTCCTTTGAGGAAAAGCCCACCAAGGAAGAAATCCTTGAAGCTTGGAAGAGCTACCGTGGCAGAGCACAAGAGCTGGCGTTGCCCTCTGCTCCTGAGCAGTTTATCACCTATTTTGAAGAGGATAACAGACCCCAGGCCAAGCTGGACAGAGATCTGTACGGCGGTATGGGCATCTCTGTTGGCCGTTTGAGAGAGGACACCGTATACGATTATAAGTTTGTCGGCCTGTCTCACAACACCCTGCGCGGTGCCGCCGGCGGCGCTGTTCTGATTGCCGAGCTGCTTTACAGAGAGGGCTATATTACCAAGAAATAAAAGCGGCTTCCGCTAAAATCAAAAAAGGCAAAACAAAAGCCAGACGAATTTCGTCTGGCTTTTTTCATTAAAAACGGCATTAAATCCAACGCAAGTCGGAGGGACGGGGCTCGCGAATCATGGATTCCTTCAAGAAGGCAACCGCGTGGGCCAGGCCCTCTTCCTGATTCATCAGGGAGTCCTCGTGCTCAATGGAGAGAACCTTGTCATAGCCAACAAGGCGCAGATTGGAAATCATATCGCGCCAGTACAGCTGGTTGTTGCCGTAGCCAACGGAGCGGAAAATCCAAGAGCGATGAATCTCATCGCTGAACAGCTTGGTGTCAAGAACGCCGAACTTTTCGGTGTTGTACTTGTCAACGCGGGTATCTTTTGCGTGGAAGTGGTAGATGGCGCCCTCCAGAACGCGAATGGCGGCAACGGGGTCAATGCCCTGCCAAATCAAGTGGGAGGGGTCAAAGTTGGCACCGATAACGTCGCCAACGGCGGCGCGCAGGCGCAAAAGGGTTTCGGGGTTGTAAACGCAGAAGCCGGGGTGCATTTCAAGGGCGATTTTGGTAACGCCGTGCTCCTTAGCAAAGGCGGTAGCGCCCTTCCAGTAGGGAATCAGAACATCGTTCCACTGGTAGTCCAGAATGGCACCGAAATCGTTGGGCCAGGGGCAAGTTACCCAGTTGGGCGTCTTGTCCTCGGGGCTTCCGCCGGGGCAGCCGGAGAAGGTGATAACGGTGTCAATGCCCAGCTTCTCGGCCAGAAGAACCGTCTGTCTGAAATCCTTTTCAAAGCCGTCAGCAATGGCCTTGTCGGGATGAACGGGGTTGCCGTGAACGGCCAAAGCGCAAATTTCCATGTTGTGCTTTGCCACGGTTGCCTTGAAGTCGGCAAGAGCCTTTTCGTCGGCAAGCAAAACCTCGGGCTTGCAATGATCATTGCCCGGATAGCCGCCGCAGCCGATTTCAACGGCCTCAATACCCAGAGCCTCAAACTTCGTCAAGGCCTCCTCCAAGGACATACTGCCAAACAGGTTAGTTAAAACGCTAAGCTTCATAATAATATCCTTTCGTGCAAAAAAATGCTGATTAAACGGTTTCTTTGCCAAGCGCCAACAGCGCCTCGGCAATGTTTTCGGCGGCGTTTGGCCGTTGCAAAAGGCGCTCGGCCTCTTGGATTTTCTCCTTGTGCGTCGGATCGTTTAAAACGGAGAGCAGAGAGGGCAGAAGCTCTTTATGGGATTTTACCCAAACGGCAGCCCCCGCTTTTTCCAAAAAGGCGGCGTTGCGCTCCTCGTGCCCCGGAATAGGATCGAAAATCAAGAGGGGCAGAGCCTTGGTTAATACCTCGGAGGTGGAAAGGCCTCCCGGCTTGGATATCATACAGTCGGCGGCGGCCATCAAAAGCGGAATCTTGTCGGTATAGCCGTAGACCGTAACCTCGTTTTTCCAGCGCCTCTTGGAAATGGCCCGTTGCGCCTTTTTGTTGGTGCCGCAGACCACCACCGCGTGAAGCGGCATGGCCGATTCATCCAATGCCAAGAGCGTTTTTTTGAGATTGCCGCGCCCCATCGAGCCCGACATAATCAAAACGGTGGGGATAGAGGGATTTATCGAAAGAAGCGCCCTTGCCTCGTCCTTGGGAACGAAGGCGGCGTGCTTTTCGTGAATGGGAATGCCAAGCGGTAATACCTTTTCGGGCGGGAAGCCCTTGGCAACGGCCTCCTGACAAAGCGCCTCTGCGGGAACAAAGAGCAAGTCCAAGCGCAAGGCGTCCTCCCAGAAGGGATGAACGGTAAAGTCTGTCACGATGCCTGCCGTTTTGGCGGCAAAGGGGTGCTTTTGCTTCACCGTGTCCACGGCCGTAGCGGCAAAGGGGTGCGTGCAAAGGATAACGTCCGGCGCTTCCTTTTCAATTTTCAGACGAATGTTGCGAACGAGCGTGCGATTGACTGTTCTTGCGAAGGATTCGGTGTAAGAATTTTTCTTGCGATGCTCCGCTACGGAGTAAAATTTTCCGTAAAAGAAGCGGCAGGTGTTAATAGCCAGAGAATACAGCATATTGGTGGCAACGCCGAGCCAGCTGCCAACGCGAAAAACCGCGTCATCCACCACGCATTCTGCGCCATGGGAAAGAAGATGCTCCTCTACTGCCTTGGCGGCCACATTATGCCCTTGACCCGTCGAAACGGAAAATATCAGAACTTTCATAGCAAGGCGAGCCTTTCTCTTCAAGCAGCGGCGCAAAAAATGCAAAAATGCCGCCCAAAGTATTTTTTCTTTGCAAAAAAACTTGCAAAAAGGAAGTGTATCGGTTATAATAAAAGGTGTAGGTAACGAGGAACAATGGGGGAAACCCAAAGTTCTTTTATCATTATAATACATCATAGAGAAAAAATCAAGAGCCAAAACGAAAAGGACGGCAGGAAGAAAGATGGAAACCATTTATACCATTCCCATTAACGAGGTCTTTGAGGAAAATCAGGGTGCCGAGGTGCCTGCTTGCCCTCTTTGTCTTTTGCGGCGTCGCTTGGAGGAAAACGAGCTTGATTTGATTCTCGGCGCCTCGATGATGGAGCCCGATACGCGCATCAAAACCAACAAGGAGGGCTTTTGCCGCCGCCATTACGGAAAAATGCTGACGATGAAAAACCGTCTTGGCCTTGCCCTGATGCTTGAAAGCCATTTGGACGAGGTGAAGAAGGGCGTGTCGGACGGGATTCTCCCCTTTAAAAAGGGCGCGGGCGCTCTTGCGTATATGGAGGCGCTTGGCGGCTCCTGCTATGTCTGCGGAAGAATAGAGGGGCATTTCACCCGTATGTGTGACAACCTTGCCGCTATGTACGAGGCAGATGGGGAATTTCGCAAAAAGCTTGCCGCGCAGCCCTTTTTCTGCCTGCCGCATTTGAAGGCGATGGGCGCGGCGGGGAAGAGAGTGCTTCACGGAAAGGCGTATTTGGCGTTTTGGGAGGAGGCCGCAGGGGTTTCGCGGCGGTATCTTGACACCTTGCGCGAGGACGTGAGCTGGTTCTGCAAAAAATTTGATTACCGATATGAGAATGAGCCTTGGTACAACGCCAAGGATTCCATTGAGCGCGCCGCCGCTTTTTTGGAGGGCGCAGAATAATTTTCAGAGAAGGGTAAAACGAACGAAAGGGGTAAAGTATGGTATTTGAAAAGCTTCATATGGCATTCTTTGCCTCGTCGGAGACGCTGTCCTTTTCCTTTGGCGTTTGTGAGCTGCCGAAGGAAAAAAGAGAGGCTATTGAGAACTGCGTTTTATATTTGTTTTATCATGAGCCTTGTGCCGCATTGACGGGCGCCGTCTTGGAATACCGTCTTGACGATGGGCGCCGCTTCCGCCTTTCCCGCGAGGGAGACGGAGAGGCCCTCTTGGTTGATTTCGAGAGCGGCAAGGAGGAAAGCCTGGCGCAGCCCGGAGAGCGCATCTTCGGTGTTCCCCTTTCCGTTTTTAAGGCAACGGTGCTTTTGTCTGCCAAGGAGAAAAACGCCCTTTACGGAGAGCGCGCAATAGAAGCAGGGCGACGGGCGCTTGCCTACGGCCGAGAGGACGTAGAGGCAGAGGATGCAGCCTTGGCGCTTGCCACCATCAAGGAGCAAATCTTCGGCAAGGAGGAGGGGCGAGGCGCCCTTTCTGAACTGGAAAAGGAAAGAGAGGCCGCGGAAACTGCCTGCCGACAGGCGCTTTCGGATAGCGCGTTGCGCTTGCAGGAGGAAAACCAGGTGCTCCGCTTGCAGAAAAAAATAGAAGAGGCAGAGGCGGAGTACGAGAAATTCAGCCGCTTGATTTCGGATTTTCACGAGTCGGAGACCATCGCCGCCTTTGACGCGTTGCACGCGGAGGAGGATAGAGCCGAAAAGAAGGCGAACGAGCTTCGCCTTTGCGTCAAGGCGCACACGCATAACGGCTTTTGTCCCGATGCGGGCTATTTAATTGATTTGATTTCGACCAAAAACCGTTTGGAAAAGGCAAACGCTTCGTTTTTGGAGGCAGAAGCGCGCTTGAAGGAAATGAGCGCCCTGCCGCCTGCCGTTACGCAGGAGGAAAGAAACCTGCTTTCGCTCTTGGAGCGCGCGGGTATGGAGGGTGCCGAGGAAAACGCGCGCCTCCTGACAAGAAAAAAGAAGAGAACGATGATACTTGGCTCTCTGCTGCTTGCCGCTATGGCGGCGATGCTTGGCTTCGTTTTGGGGCTTTTCGCGCAGGGAGAGACCTCGCTTGGCTTTTTGGCCTTGGTTGGCCTTTTGCTTTTGGCGGGCGGCGCTGCGGCCGCGTGGTTCGAGGCCTATAAAACGGGAAAGAACATACAAGCCCTTTGTCAGTTCTGTCTGGCAAACGATATAGAACGGCTTTCGTTGCGCGTGCGCGAGGCGCGCGACATTTCGGCGAGAATCGAGCGCCGCCGTGAGCGGCAGTTCCAGACGGAGAGCGCTCTTTATCGCGCCGCGGAAGCCTTGACGCTGGCAAGAGTGGCCTTTGCCACGCTCGCCGCCAAATACGGCTATGAGGCGATGGAGGGCGATTACGAGGAGCTGTTTGTGCGCCTCTCGGCCGATGTTGACGAATATTTGAAGGAGGTCAGCTCCCTGCAAGCTGAAAAGGAGCTGATAGACAATAAGGTTCGCAATATGCGAAACAGGCTTTCGGGCATTGGCGAGGTGGCTGTAAGGGCCCGCCTTTCGCCGCCTGACAGAGCGCGCTTACGCAAGCTGAAGGAATCGGATTTGTTGCAGGGCGCGGCCTATTATCAGCGACAAATGGAGGAGCTGCGCGAAAAGGAAAAGCGCTTAGAGGTTAGCCGATATAGCGAGCTTTCCGAGCGCGCGGCGGCAGAATATGCCGCAAAGGCCATCGCCATTAAGGAAAGAGAAGCGGCGCTTGCCGCGCGCGGCGCTGCCGCAGAGGAGGCCTGCCGCATTATTCGCGAGGCAACGGTGGCCTTCGGAGAGAGACAGGCACAGAGAACAAGAGAGGCCGCGCGTTATTTTGTGAATCAAAACGAGGGCGAGGCGCTCAGCATCGGCGTTATCCTTTCCTCTCTTGACAAGGTGCTTTTGGAAAAAGCCCCCGTCTTTTTTGGCGGTGAGGGCGGTGAATATGTATACGCCGCAAGAAAATGGGGCGAGAACGGCCAGGCTATTCTGTTCGTGTAAGCCCTCGTTGCAAAACGACAGTACGCACTTCTTCTTGAGAAGGCTTCTTGGAGAAACGGAGCGGGAAAGGGAAAACCGACTATGGCAAAGCGTGTTTTGATAATCGGGTATGCCGAGATGAAGCTTTACCTGCCCGTAGAAACGCTGACGGACGGAAGCGAGACGCTTTTGGGTGTCGGCTCCGCCTCCTACGCGCCCTCGGGGCGCGGCGGTAACGCGGCCGTTGCCTTCGCGCAAAACGGCTTGGAGTCTGTGCTGCTTTCCGCTATCGGTCGGGATCCGCACGGAGAAACGCTGTACGATTTTTATAAGGAAAAGGGTGTCACGCTTTCCTCCCTGCGCGTGCTTCGCGGAAAGCCAACCTCCTTGCGCGCGGTTTTGCGCGACAAGGCGGGAAAGGAAAGGCTTGTTTTTTACGAGGGCGCCTCTTTCGCTTTGACTGTTTCGGACTTGGAAAAGGCCTTTAATCTTTGCCCTGACGCGCTCTATATGAGTATGGAGTTGCCCGAGGAGCTGTTGCTTTATGCAACGGATTATGCCTATCGGCACGGTATTCCCGTCTTTTTGGACGGGGCGGGGGTGAAAAAGGATTTTCCTGTCGGAAGCCTGTCGCCCGTTACCGTTTTCTCTCCCAATGAGGAGGAGGCGGCGCTTCTTTCGGGCATCGTTCCCTTGGGAACGGAGGCCTGTATTTCCGCTTGCGTGGAGCTTTCCAAGCGCTTGCGGGCGGAGTACATCGTATTGAAGCTTGGGGAGCGCGGCTCCTTCGTTTGCCACGGGCGGCACTTCGAAATGATACCGCCCTACAACGTGCATCGGCGGCATTATGACGCCGTGGGAGACGCCTTTACGGCCTCCTTGACCGCCCACTACGTAAAAACGGGCAATATGGCGGCAAGTGCGCGCTTTGCGACCGCCGCCGCGGCCTTGGCCCTGAGCAGAGAGGGAGACGGATTCTCCATTCCCTCCGAGGACGAGGTTTTGCATTTTATGGAAAATCAACAGGAATAAAGGAGCAGCTGTGCAACAGTTTACAGTCAAGGCTATTGCGGTCACAGGGCCGACGGCCGTGGGAAAAACCGCCTTCGCGATTGCGCTTGCCAAGCGATACGGCGGCGAAATTATCTCCTGCGATTCTATGCAGATTTATCGCGGAATGAACGTGGGAACGGCCAAGGCAACGCAGGAGGAGCAGAGCGAGGTGCCGCATCATATGTTAGATATTTGCGACCCTTCCGCTCCTTATTCCGCCGCAGATTACGCCAAGGAGGCCTTCCGTGTGGCGAAGGACATAGCCGCAAGGGGCAAGCTTCCCATTTTTTGCGGTGGCACGGGGCTGTATTTAGAGGCCGTGCGAACGGGGCGGCACGAAACGGAAGCCGTGTCGGATGAAGCGTACCGCGCCTCGCTGATGCGGATTGCCGAGCAAGAGGGAAACGAGGCGCTTCACGCAATGTTAACAAAGGTTGACATTGAGGCGGCCGCCGCGATTCACCCGAACAACGTCAAGCGCGTGATACGCGCCTTGGAGATCTATCACGTAACGGGCAAAACCAAAACCCAGCAGGATAAGGAAAGCGAAAGCCTGGCGCCGCAGCTTGCGCTTTGCACCTTTTGCCTTACCTTCCATGACAGAGACCGCCTGTATCGGCGCATTGACGAGCGGGTAGATGCGATGTTTGACGAGGGCTTGCTGGAAGAGGCGAGGGCGCTTTACGGTCTCGAAATCTCTCCAACGGCAAAGCAGGCCATCGGATATAAAGAACTTTTCGCCCTCTTTGACGGACAAGACACGCTTGAAGGGGCCAAGGAGAAAATCAAGCTTGCCTCGCGGCGATACGCCAAGCGGCAGTTAACCTGGTTTTTGGCCAAGCCGCACGTGCCGCTTTATCGGGATGCAGGCGAGGAGTTGGTCTCAACCGAAGCGTTGCTTTCGGAGGCTGCTCCCATTATCAAGGTTTTTTTAAAAGAATAAATATATATTATAAAATATTATAAAAAAGAAAGGGTTATACGATGAAAGTTAAGGAATGGATTGTACGCATCCAAGAGGGTGCGCTTGAAAAATATGCCGATATGTACGAGGATCTTCCAAGACAGAAGGCGCGTTATATCGAGGCGCTCTCGGCCTTTGCTGAGATTTATGGCGAGCAGAGGGAGGTTTATCTTTTCTCCGTGCCGGGCAGAACCGAGGTTTTGGGCAATCACACCGACCACAATCACGGCAAGGTGATGGCGGCCGCCATCAATCGTGACCTAATTGCCGTTGTTTCTCCGAGAGAGGACGAAATTCGCGTCAAGAGTCAGGGGTACGAGGAGGACGTGATTGCGCTTTGCGATGCCGAGAACCCCAAGGCCTTTGCCGATTTCTCCTCCGCATCCTTGATTGCGGGTATGGCGGGCGGCTTTTTGAAGAACGGTTACGCTATCGGCGGCTTTGATGCTTATACCACCAACGACGTGTTGAAGGGCTCCGGCCTTTCCTCCTCTGCCGGCTTTGAGGTGATGATTGGCAACATTCTCAACCATCTCTATAATGACGGCAAAATTGACAATGCCAAAATCGCGCAAATCGCGCAGTACGCCGAAAACGTCTATTTCGGCAAGCCCTGCGGCTTGATGGATCAGATGGCTTGCGCTGTCGGTGGCTTTGTCTACATAGATTTTGCCGATAAGGAAAAGCCCGTTATGCAGCCCGTGCCCTTTTCGCTTGCCGATGCGGGTTATGCGCTTTGCATCACCAATACGGGCGGCAACCATGCGGATTTGACCCCCGATTACGCCGCCGTTCCTGCCGAAATGAAGGCCGTTGCCGCATATTTCGGCAAGGAGGTGCTTTGTGGGATCTCCGAGGCGGAAATTTTGACGAACATCCCCGTTCTGCGTAAGGCAACGGGTGACCGCGCCATTATGCGTGCCTTGCACTTCGTTCGCGAGAATAAGCGCGTGGAAAACGCCAAGGCCGCCCTTTTGGAAAAGGATATTGCGGGCTTCTTTGCCTGCGTTTCCGAATCGGGTCGCTCCTCGCTTTGCTATCTGCAAAACGTCTTTACCACGCAAAACGTGGCCGAGCAGGGCATTACGCTTGCCCTTGCCGTTTCCGATGGGCTTCTTGCGGGTAAGGATTGCGCCTGGCGCGTGCACGGCGGCGGCTTTGCAGGAACGATGCAGGCCTTCGTGAAGAAGGAGCTGGTGAACTCCTATGCGGCCGTGATGGATGCAAGCTTTGGTGAGGGCGCTTGCATGATTCTCTCCGTTCGCAAAGAGGGTGCCATTCAAATTACGCTGTAAAAAATCGGTACTGTCCGTTTTATTGTACAGCACCTGTGCTATAATGATACCAACAAAGAGCAAGAAAGGTGGACAAGAACATGGCTAAAACACAAAAAGCAAAAGAAAAAGACGGCGTGTCTATGGACAAAAAGACCGCGCTTGAAACGGCAATATCCCGCATTGAAAGAGAATACGGCAAGGGAACGATTATGAAGCTCGGTGAGAACACCAAGATGAACGTTTCTGCCGTCTCCACAGGCTCCATTTCCTTGGATTTGGCGCTCGGCATCGGCGGTGTTCCGCGCGGCAGAATCATTGAGATTTACGGCCCCGAGTCCTCGGGTAAAACCACTGTTGCCTTGCACGTGGTGGCAGAGGTACAAAAATTGCAGGGCGAGGCCGCGTTTATTGACGCGGAGCACGCGCTTGACCCCGTGTACGCCAAGCAGCTTGGCGTTGACATCAACAATCTGTTGGTTTCTCAGCCCGATTCGGGTGAGCAGGCGCTGGAAATTGCCGAGGCGCTGGTGCATTCGGGCGCGATTGACGTTATCGTGATTGACTCGGTTGCGGCCTTGACGCCTCAGCAGGAGATTGACGGCGATATGGGCGCCTCGCACGTTGGCTTGCAGGCAAGATTGATGTCTCAGGCAATGCGTAAGCTCTCGGCCGCCATTTCCAAATCCAACTGCGTGGTGGTGTTTATCAACCAGCTGCGCGAAAAGGTAGGCATTGCGTATGGCAACCCCGAGGTGACCCCCGGTGGCCGTGCGCTGAAATTCTACGCTTCCGTTCGTATTGAAATCCGCAAGGGCGAAACCCTGAAAAGCGGCAACGAGATTTACGGAAACCACGTGCGCTGCAAGGTGGTAAAGAACAAGGTCGCTCCCCCCTTCAAGACGGCAGAGTTTGATATTCTCTACGGCAAGGGCATTTCCAAGGTAAGCGAGCTTATCGATATGGGAACGGTGCTTGGCATCGTTGAAAAGAGCGGCTCCTGGTTCTCGTATGACGGACAGCGTATCGGGCAGGGCAGAGAAAAGGCCATTGCCTTCTTGGAGGAAAACGAGGATGTGGCGGCAGCCATCGAGGCAAAGGTGCGCGCGGCGGCGCAAAGCGGCGGCGTTTCCGAGCAGTTCGAGGTTGACGAGGAGTTTGATTTGGAGGGCATCGGCGAGGAGGATTAAGTCCTTGTCGACAGCGAGGTATGAAGGCGAAGATAGTCAGTCTGAAAAGGCTTCGTACGGGCCTCTCTATTTCCTTTGAAATTGTGGCGCCCGGTGGGCGCCGCAGGGTGTCCTGCCGTCCCTCTTTCGATGCGTACGAAGCAGCGGGCGCCCCTGCGCTTTATGACCGAGTGGATAGGGAAGTCTATCTCCTTCTTGCCGAAAAGGAGGAATGGGCGGCGGCTTATGCGCGCGCCGTACAAATTCTTTCTATGGGCGATAACAGTCGGCGCGCATTACTGCAAAAGCTGCTTGCGCGCGGCTTTGAGAAGGCTGCGGCAGAGGCGGCGGTTGTGCGCTTGACGGAGGAGGGGTATCTTAACGAGGCGGCTATGCTTGACAGGCAATTCTCCATTTATGCAAAAAAGCGGATAGGAATGGCCAAAATCCTTCCTTCGCTTATGCAAAAGGGCTTTGCGCGGGAGGCCGTTATGGCGGCGCTTGCCAGAGCAGAGGAGAAGGGAGAATATAATTCTTCGGCTATCAAGGCCGCGCTTTTGGCGGAAAACGCCTCTCTTTCGCCCGAGGAAATGAAAAAACTGCTGAAAAAGCAGGGATTTCTCTCTTAAAGCGCGCTTCACACAAAAAATCAAAAAACAAATGCAAATTTTTTGTGAACACGCTTTACATATAAAAAGAAATGTAGTATAATACGCAATGGACCGTTTACTCGGGTTGCGGCGCTTCACCCGTTCGCTTTCTGAGTTTGCGGCAAATATAAAAAGAAAGGTGAAGAAAAATGTTGCAGAAGGAAACCAAGACCGCGCTTATCGAGACCTATAAGATCAACGAGCGCGACACCGGCTCTCCCGAGGTTCAGATCGCTATTCTGACCGAGAGAATCAACACCCTGACCGAGCATCTGAAGAAGAATCCCAAGGATTTCCATTCCCAGAGAGGCTTGTCTCAGATGGTTGGCCACAGAAAAAATCTTTTGAACTACTTGGCAAAGAAGGATATCGAAAGATATCGTGCGATTGTTAAGAAGCTCGGCCTGAGAAAGTAATTTTTCGGGCTTGCAGGGGGTGCCGCAAAGCCTTGTAGCACCCCCTCGGATTTTGTTTGTAAGAGGCAAACGGGGAAGTAGCAATTTATATGGGCCGAAGGCTTCGACCCGTATAAAATGCTATATCCGCTGTTGCCTTTGCATAAAAAAGAAAAACAGAAAGGAAAGTTACTATGTTTGAGAATTACAGAAAGTATGAGTATGAGTACGCAGGCAGACCCTTGAAGATTGAGGTCGGCAAGGTAGCAGGTCTTGCCAACGGCTCCTGCATGATTTCCTACGGTGAAACGGTGATTTTGGCTTGCGCTACCGCGTCTGCCGCTCCCAGAGAGGGCATTGATTTTCTGCCCCTTTCCGTAGACTATGACGAGAAAATGTACGCTGTGGGCAAAATCCCCGGCGGTTACCTGAAGCGCGAGGGCAAGCCCTCCGAGAAGGCAGTGCTCACCAGCCGTGTTATCGACCGCCCCGTTCGCCCCTTGTTCCCCAAGGATCTGCGTAACGACGTGGCTCTGTCGCTGACGGTTATGTCTGTTGACCCCGATTGCTCTCCCGAAATCACCGCTATGATTGGTGCATCCGTTGCCCTTTCTATCTCCGATATTCCGTGGAACGGCCCTATCGGTGGCGCGTTTATGGGACTTGTTGACGGTGAAATCGTTGTCAACCCCACCGCAGAAGAGAGAGCAAAGAGTGACCTTGAGTTGACCGTTGCCGCTTCTATGGAAAAGGTTGTTATGATTGAGGCCGGCGCAAAGGAAGTTTCTGATGATGTTATGTTCGCCGCCATTATGAAGGCGCACGAGGTTATCAAGGAGCTTCTCGTGTTCATCAACGGCATCATCGCAGAGATTGGTAAGCCCAAGTTCAGCTATGCCTCCGGCGAGCTTGATCACGATATGTTTGACGAAATCTTCGCATACTGCGAAGAGGGCGTTATGGAAGCTCTTGACACCGATGACAAAACGGTTCGTGACGCAAAGCTGCAGCCCATCACCGAGGACATTATGGCGAAGTTCGGCGAGAAGTATCCCGATTTGTCCGTACAGCTTCCCGAACTGATGTATAAGATTCAGAAGAAGATTGTTCGCCGCTGGCTCATCAACGACAAGAAGCGCGTTGACGGCAGAAGAATGGACGAAATCCGTCCTCTTGCCGCAGAGGTTGACCTTCTTCCCCGTGTGCACGGTAGCGGTCTTTTCACCCGTGGACAGACGCAGGTACTGACCATTGCCACCCTCGGCACCCTGTCTGATGCCCAGAAGCTCGACGGCTTGGATGAAGAGGTAAGCAAGCGCTATATGCATCACTACAATATGCCCGGCTACTCCACCGGCGAAGCCAAGGCTATGCGTAGCCCCGGCCGCCGCGAAATCGGCCACGGTGCTCTGGCAGAGCGTTCTCTCGTTCCCGTTCTTCCCTCCGAGGAGGAATTCCCCTACGCTATCCGTTTGGTTTCCGAGGTTGTATCCTCCAACGGCTCTACCTCTCAGGCATCCGTTTGCGGCTCTACCTTGGCCTTGATGGCAGCAGGTGTTCCGATTAAGGCGCCCGTTGCCGGTATCTCCTGCGGTCTTATCACCGAGGACGATGGCTCTTGGACCACGATGATAGACATTCAGGGTCTTGAAGACTTCTACGGCGATATGGACTTTAAGGTAGCAGGTACGCACAAGGGTATCACCTCCATTCAGATGGATTTGAAGATTGACGGCTTGACCCCCGAAATCATCCGCGCGGCTCTCGAAACCACCCATAAGGGAAGAGACTATATCATCGACGAGTATATTTTGAAGGCCATTCCCGCGCCTCGTGCTGACGTTTCCGCATATGCGCCCAAGATGATTACCATGCACATTGATCCCGATAAGATCCGTGAGGTTATCGGTAGCGGCGGAAAGGTTATCCAGAAAATCGTTGCTGACACGGGTGCCAAGATTGACATTGAGGATGATGGAACCATCTTCATCGCCGCTGTTGACCGCGATTCTGCCGACAGAGCCAAGGCCATCATCGACGCTATCGTGTTCGAGCCCGTTGTTGGCGAGACCTATGACGGTGTGGTTACCCGTATCATCCCCATCGGTGCTTTCGTTGAGTATGCACCCGGCAAGGAGGGCATGGTTCACATTTCCAAGCTCGCTCCCACCCGTACTGAAAAGTGTGAGGACGTGGTTTCCGTTGGCCAGCAGGTTCGCGTAAAGTTCCTCGGCACTGACGAGAAGGGCAGACAGAACCTTTCCATGAAGGACGCCAACTAATTTTTAAAAAAAGCAAAGCAGAGAGCAGCCGCAAGGCACTCTCTGCTTTTTTGTTTTATGCGTTATATAGGCTGAAATCAACCGAAATTGGCTTTAAAATCCTCATAAACGGCGTTTCGCAAACGGGGCTGATAATAGGCCTCTTGGGGATTTAACATATGGTGGGCGTAAAAAAAGGAAAGCCCTGTTTCTGTATCGGAAAGGAGTGTGGCACCTGCCGCGCCGCCCCAGCCAAATTCTCCTTTGCTGCTGAGGGCGCCTGCTTTTTGGGGATCCATCAGCGTGCGAACGCCAAGCCCGTAGCCGTAGCCCGACAAATGCGCCCAGTTGAACGAGGGGAGCAGAGCAGGGGAAAGCTGGTTTTGGTGTAAAAGCGCAACGGTTTCGGGCTTCAGGATGCGGTTGCCGTTGTGGGCAAGGCCGCGGTTTGCCAAGGCATCGGCCAAGAGCGCCATATCAAAGGCGGTGGCAATCAGGCCCGAGCCGCCGCTTTCGTATTCTGTGCCGAAGGGCATCGTGCAATCCTTGCCAACGTCAAGAAGGACGCCCTCGCCATCGGATGTTTCTCGTTGCTCGGCCACCAAATCCGAGGAAGCGGTCTCGCCCTTGGGAGCGTAGCGGTACTGCGAAGCCATGCTTGCCTTGATTTCGGGGGTGGCAATAAAGGTCGGTGAGGTGGCGCCCAGGGGTAGAAACACGTGATTTTTCACATAGTCACCAAGCGTTTCGCCCGAAACGGCCTCGATAACGCCGCCAAGCACGTCATGGCAAAGGCTGTACACCCAGCGTGATCCGGGAGCAAAGTGCAAGGGCTCCTCGGCCAAGCAGGCAATGACCGTGGATAAGGGGGCCTTGCCGTCTGTAAGATGGCGCGCCCGCTCCACTGCCCGTCCGTTCCAGTCATAATGGAAGCCTGCGGTCATCGTAAAGAGATTCCAAAGGGTGATGGGCGTTTGAAGCGCGCGAAGCTCGCCGTCCTTGTCCTTGACGCACATATGGCGAAAGGCGGGGAAAATATCGTAAAGGGGCGTATCAAGAGAAAAGAGCCCCTTTTCCATCAGTTGAAGCGCCGCAGTAACGGTGGCAACCTTGGTGCAGGAGTAAATATTCAGATATTCGTTCCCCTGCATCAAGCGGCCGCCTTCAAGGTCAGCGTAGCCCGAAGAAAAGGAAAACACCTCTTTTCCGCGATAAAACACCGAGATGGTGTTGCCGGGAATGCGCCAGGCGGTCAGATGGCTCATAAATGCGCGTGTGGACGAAAAATCCATGGCTTTTCCTCTTTGAATGTAAAAGATTGTTTACATTATTTTCCGAGATAAATCAAAAGAACGCTGATGTCCGCAGGATTAACGCCGCTGATGCGCGAGGCCTGACCGATGCTCTTGGGCCTGATAGCGTCAAGCTTTTGCGCGGCCTCCTTGCGAAGTCCGCGAATGTCTGCGTAGCAAATACCGTCGGGAAGCAGGTAGTCCTCAAGCCGCCGTTGCCGCTCGGCCTCCTTTATTTGCCGCTTTAAATAGCCTGCGTATTTGATTTCGATTTCTGCCGTTTGCACAACCGCCTCGGGCAAATCGGGACGCAGAGGGTCAACGGGCGCAAGCGCCGCATAGCTTACCTCGGGGCGCCGCAAAAGGTCGGCCAAATGAATGCCTGTCTGCAAGGGAACGGAGGCAAGCGAGGCCAAAATGTCGTTAACAGCACGGCTTGGCGGAATAACCGTCTTTTCCATGCGCGCCATTTCTGCCTCAATTGCCTCTCTCTTTTGCAAAAAGGCGGCATAGCGCTCTTGGGAAATCAGTCCCACGCGGTAGCCGATATCCGTCAGGCGCAAATCGGCGTTGTCCTGCCGCAGAAGCAGTCGGTATTCGGAGCGCGAGGTCATCATACGATAGGGCTCTTTTGTTCCCTTGGTAACCAAGTCATCAATCAGCGTGCCGATATAGGAGGAGTCGCGCGGCAACACCAAGGGCTCCTTCTCCAAAAGGGAAAGGGCGGCGTTAATGCCTGCAACGAGGCCTTGGGCGGCGGCCTCCTCGTAGCCCGAGGTGCCGTTAAACTGCCCGGCACCGTAAAGTCCCGAAACGGTCTTGAATTCAAGCGTGGGGTAAAGCTGTAACGGGTCGGCACAGTCATACTCAATGGCGTAGGCGTAGCGCATGATCTCTGCCTTTTCAAAGCCCTTCAAGGAGTGAAGCATTTCTCTTTGCACCTCAATGGGCATAGAGGTGGAAAAGCCCTGAATATACATTTCATCCGTGTTGGCGCCGCAGGGCTCTATAAAGAGCTGATGGCGCTCCTTATCGGCAAACCGCACGATTTTGTCCTCAAAGGAGGGGCAGTAGCGCGGGCCTGTGCCGCTGATATTGCCCGAATACATCGCGGAGCGAGAAAGATTGTCGCGAACGATGCTGTGCGTTTTTTCGTTGGTGTAAACGATGTGACAGGGAATTTGATCGATGGCGTTTAAGGCGGCCTTGTCCGTGTAGACGGAGAAGGGGGTGATAGTATCCTCGCCTCTTTGCTCCTCCAAAACGGAGAAATCAATGCTTCTGCCTGCCACACGGGCAGGGGTTCCCGTTTTGAAGCGCATTAAGCTGATACCCGCCTCGCGCAAGGAAACGGAAAGAGCAGGGGCGCTCATCAGTCCGTCAGGGCCTGCGGAATAGGTAATATCGCCAACGAAAATGGCGGAGTCAAGATAGGTGCCCGTGGCAATGATGACGCGCTTGGCCTCCCATTCCTCCGCAAGCGCCGTGCGAACACCCGTCACGCGTCGGCCGTTTTCGGTCTCCTCCGTCAAAAGAGCGGTAACCTCTGCCTGCACAAGACGCAGATTGGGGGTTGCCTCCACCGTTTGCTTCATAATCTGCCGATAGAGCATACGGTCGGCCTGTACGCGCTTGGAATGAACGGCAGAGCCCTTGCCAAGATTGAGGGTGCGCGATTGGAGCGTCACCGCGTCTGCGGCTCTGCCCATTTCGCCGCCCAAGGCGTCGATTTCAAAAACCAAGTGCCCCTTGCCCGTACCGCCGATGGAGGGGTTGCAGGGCAGGTTTGCCAAGGCGTCCAAATTCAAGGTAAAAAGCACGGTTTGCAGGCCGAGTCTTGCCGCCGCCAGCGCTGCCTCCACGCCCGCGTGCCCCGCGCCAACCACCGCAATATCCGTCATTTGCTTCATAAGCTGTCCTTTCGATTGGGAAAACAGTTGCTTTTCCTTTGTATCTATGATATACTATCCGTGTACTGTGAGATATATTTGGCTATATTGTACTATTTTTCTCGGCTTTTGTCAATGGAAACTTGAAGGGGAGGGTGAAAAGCAAATATGAAAAAGGACGGCTTGACTGCCCCCATTCTTTCGTCCTTGATGGACGAAGAAGGCTTTTATCGCTTTGACGTCAGAGAAGAGCTTCCTTCCACCAACGTAGCCTTGAAGGAAATCGCGCGGCAAAGCCCCGATATTCCCGAGGGCCTCGTGCTGATAGCAGAGCGCCAAAGCCAAGGACACGGGCGCTACGCGCGCCATTTTTCCTCGCCCAAGGGCGGCGTTTATATGAGCATACTTTTGCGCCCCTCCCTTCCGCTTGAAAAGGCAACCTTGATAACGGCGGCCGCGGCGGTGGCCGTGGCAGAGGCCGCCGAGGAGCTGACGGGGCTGGATTTTTCTATCAAGTGGGTGAATGACGTATACAGAAATGGCCGCAAAATAGCGGGTATTCTGACCGAGGGCGGCGTTGAGGCAGACGGAAGCCTTGCGTACGCCGTTTTGGGTATCGGCCTTAACGTGTTGCCAACAGAAGAGCCGCATCCCGATGCGCTGGCCTCTCTTATCGGAAGGGTGTACGAGGACGGGCTTCCCCTGCCCGAAAACCCGCGCGCTCTGGCTATCGCGGCGGTATTAAAGCATTTTCTTCCGTACTATCAGCGCCTGCGTGAGAAGGACTTTTTGGAGGGCTATCGCGCCCGCTCGCTCTTAACGGGCAAGCGCGTTTGCTTTTTGGAAGAGGGAGAGGAGCGGTCGGCGCTTGTCCTTGGGATTGACGGCGACTGTCGCCTCATCGTGCGCGGGGATGACGGAGAAGAGCGGCATTTGCAAAGCGGCGAGGTGCAGCTGACCTCGTTTTAAGGGGAAGCGCAGGCGGATCAGCGGCGCAAAAAACAAACGAAAACACAAGAAAAGGGGCTTGTCGATGGCCCCTTTCTTTTTTGCGGAATTTATGAAAACTTTTTGTGAAGAAGGGCAAAATCTCCTGCTTTTTACTTGACAGAGAGAGGGAAAAAAGGTATAATATAATTGGGTAAATTTTGAGGTGCGGCGGCGTTTTTCGCCCACCTAAGCTATAAAATTTTGGAGGGCAGTATGTATTCAGAGTATCAGGATAATTTGGGTTTTTTGGCGTCCTTTGATGCAGAGGTTGCCGAGGCTATGCAAAAGGAGCTGGGCAGACAGCGCGGCAATATTGAGCTGATTGCCTCGGAGAACTTTGTGTCTCCTGCCGTTTTGGCGGCTATGGGCTCTGTTTTGACCAATAAATATGCAGAGGGCTATCCTGCTCACCGTTATTACGGTGGTTGTCAGTTTGTAGACATCGTGGAGGATTTGGCAAGAGAAAGAGCCAAGGCGCTCTTTGGCGCGGCGCACGTCAACGTGCAGCCCCATTCGGGCGCGCAGGCAAACCTTGCCGCTTATTCCGCCATTTTGCAGCCCGGTGACACCGTTATGGGTATGTCGCTTGACGCAGGCGGTCACTTGACGCACGGTGCCTCCGTCAATATGTCGGGCAAGATTTACAAATTCGTTCCCTACGGCGTAGGTGCTGACGGCTTGATTGATTATGACGCGGTTCGCAAAACGGCCAAGGAATGCCGCCCTCGCTTGATTGTGGCAGGCGCATCTGCCTATCCCCGTGCCATCCGCTTTGATATCTTCGCCGATATTGCCAAGGAGGTTGGCGCCTACTTTATGGTGGATATGGCGCATATTGCGGGCTTGGTTGCGGCAGGACTGCACCAGAACCCCATTCCGTACGCCGATATCGTGACCACCACCACGCATAAGACCCTTCGCGGCCCTCGCGGCGGTGCTATCTTCTGCACCGAGGAGCTGGCAAAGGCCATTGACAAGGCCATCTTCCCCGGCGCACAGGGCGGCCCCTTGATGCACGTGATTGCAGGCAAGGCCGTTTGCTTTGGCGAGGCACTTAAGCCCTCCTTTAAGGCTTATCAGGGCCAGGTTATCAAGAATGCCGCCGCTATGGCAGAAACCTTCTTGTCCGAGGGCGTCAATCTGGTAACGGGCGGAACGGATAACCATTTGATGCTGCTTGATTTGCGCGGCACGGGCATTACAGGCAAGGTATTGGAGGAGCGCTTGGACGAGGTGCATATCACCGTTAACAAGAACGCTATCCCCGCTGACCCTGAAAAGCCCACCGTTACCAGCGGTATCCGCGTTGGCGCACCTGCGATGACCACCCGCGGCTTCTGCGAGGCGGAAATGAAGGAGGTTGCCTCCTTGATTGCCATGACCATTCGCGATTTTGACGCCAAGAAGGACGAAATTGCCGCAAGAGTTGCTTCTCTCTGCGCGCGCTTCCCGCTTTATGAGGGATAAAACAAGCCTTTTGAAAATAAGAAAGGAGGCTCCCAAAAATGAAATGTAAAAAATGCGGAGCAGAATGGGAAACCACAGGGCAAAGCCTGGTGTGTCCCCGCTGCGAAACCGTTGCGGTTTTACAGCCCAAGGAACAGCAGTTCCTTTGGGAAGAGGTAAAAAAAGCGGAGCAATTACAGGATAGAGTTCTGCGGGCCGAGTGCCTTTCGCAGCTTGCCGCCTTTGGCAATAAGAAGGCCCAGTATCTTTACGGCGAGGTTCTTCGCACGGGAGACGGAAGAGAAAAAAGCGTCACGGACGCGGTGGTCTGGTATAAGGCCTCCGCCAAGCAGCTATATGCGCCCGCCGCCTATCAGCTCTTTTGCTCTTTGCGCGATTACAGCTTTGGCTCCTCTAAGCGCTTGAACACCTTTTGGCTTTGCGTTGCGGCGGAGTTTGGATCTGCGCCTGCGGCCTATGAGCTTTCCCGTTGCTACGAGGTTGGTGACGGTATGGAGGTTTCTCACCGTTATTCTCTTTATTGGCTGACCCGTGCCGCAAAGGCAGGGCAGAAGGAGGCGGCCTTTAAGCTTGCCAAGATGTACGCATCGGGTGACGGTGTGGAAAAGAACGTGGCAGTTGCCCGTTCCATCGTTGCTACGGTGGCGCCGCACTCGTTGGGTGAGTTTCTCTTTGTGAAGCGTCTGGGCAAGGGAGAGCGTGTCTCCATTCCCGATATTGATATTCCCAGAAGAGAAGAGGACAGATTTGCCCTCGGTGTGCAGGCAGAGCAGGAGGCAGAGCCTGCGATTGCCGCCAATATATACTTCCTGTGCATCCGCGCAGGCAACGTGAATGCCAACTACAACTTAGCGTGCTGCTATGCAGAGGGCAAGGGTGTTGGTAAGGACTATGCGGAGGCAAGACGGCGCTTTGAGGTTGCGGCCAATGAGGCTGAAAACGTTGATGCCATGATGACCCTTGCCGACTATCTGATTCACGGCACGGGCGGCGAGGTAGACAGAGAGGCGGGCATTGCCTATTACGAAAAGGCCGTTGCTCTGGGTTCTGCCGAGGCAGCCTACCGTTTGGCTGTGGAGTATCGTTACGGCGAAGAGTCCGATATGGGCAAGGCGTACCGTTGGTACGAGAAGGCCGCCGCTATGAAACACGAGAAGGCCAAAAGAGAAGCCGACGAGCTTCGCGAGAAAATCTCCATTTTGTACGATAATGCCGTTGCCGCACAACAGGCAGAGGAATACGATAAGGCCTTTAAGCTGTACGCTCTGGCCGCCAAAATGAGTCACGCAGGCGCCTGCTACCGTCTGGCACAGATGTATCAGAACGGCGTTGGCACCAAGCGCAATATGCGCCGCGCGGTGTATTATTACAACGAGGCCTCGAAGCAGGGGCATCTGGGCGCTGTTTACTGCCTTGGCGTTTGCTATTTCAGAGGCGAGGGCGTTCCCTGTGACTACGATGTTGCCAACAGGCTCTTAACCATCGCCGCTAAGCAGGGCTACGGTGACTCCAAGCAGATGTTGGAGGAAATGAAGCGCCGCCGTCATATCAAGACGGGCAGAAAGTTTTATTCTATCTCCACCGTCTTGTACCGTCGCGGTGAGGTGGGAGACGCCATTCGTTTCCGCTCCATTGCCGCTCAGCTCGGCTATGCCCGCGCCATGTACGTGATGGGCTGTCATTATGAGTTTGGTGACGGTGTTCCTTTGGACAGAGACAAGGCGACTGCCTGGTATTCCCGAGCCGCAAGAGCCGGCTTTACGGGCGAGAAGGGCAATGTAAAGGGCGGCTTTTTGCACGCGCGCAAGGAGCTTCTGCGCCATAGACAAGACCAGTAAAACCAAAAAGCAAGAGAGAGCAAATCGGAAAAAATCCGAGCTGCTCTCTCTTTTTCGTTAACGGGTGTCTTTTGCGTCTTATAAGAAAAGTGGGCGAAGCTGCTTGGAGCCGAGTGCGGCGTTCAGGCAATCGGACAAATAGGTAAAATCAGCCACGAGGGAGTGCGGCTTTCGGTCGGGATCATCCTGCCGCATCGGCACGAAATACACCTGCTTGCGAAGCAAAAGCTTGGCAATGTTGGATAAGTTGGCTGACAGAGAATCGTTAGAGGCCAGGGCAATGAGCAAGGGTCTGTCGCAGCGCAAATGCGCCTTGGCCGCCATCGTGACGGGGGTGTCGGTGATGCCGTTGGCTATCTTGGCGAGGGTGTTGCCTGTGCAGGGGGCGATAACAAGCGCCTCCATGGGCATAGCAGGGCCGAGAGGCTCGGCGTCCACAATGGTGTGAATGGGCTCCTTGCCGCCGCAAAGCCCCTTAACCGCCGCGCGAAATTCCTCGGTCTGCCAGAAGCGCGTGCTTGTGGTATAGACGCTGGATGAAAAAATGGGTAAAACGTCAAGCCCGTCGGCTCTTAAACGGCGCAAGGCGGCGAGAGAGTGAGACAAGGTGCAAAAGGAGCCGCAAAAGGCGTAACCTATCAATGTAATCCTTCCTTTCTGAAAAAGGCGGAAAGAACCTCGTATATCGCTTCCCCTGCGGCAACGGGCGCAAATTTTCCTGGCAGGGCGGGCAAGGAAACGATGGGGTGACCCTCGTAGCCTGCAAGACCGCCGCCTAAATCAAAGACGAGCGCCTTTTCGGCAAAAACGGTCTTTTCAAACACGGGTGAGGGAACGGTATTGAAAACCAAATCCTCTTCAATAAAGCCTGCCTCCCGCCATTCCTTTGCTTGATAGCCCAAAAGGGCAAGCCGCTTTCGCACCTCGCGCCGCCTTGCATACACGGTAACGGGAACGCCGAAGCCCGTCAGCGCCTTTGCCAGAAAGGTGGCAATTCTGCCATAGCCGAAAATGGCGGCGCTTGTGTGATAAAAGCCTCTTTGCGTTGCCGCAAGGGCTGCGGCAATGCCGCCCTCGGCCGTCAGGGCCGCCCCCACGAGCGCCAAACTTTCGTCAAGGAGAAGGTCGTGCGCGGCAGGATGGCGCGCCAGAAAGGAGGCAGGAAGAGAGCCGCCCCAAAGGGTAACCGTGGGATGCGACAAGAAGAGGGAAAGGGGAATGTCCGTGCCGTTGACGGTTTCTCCGTCGCGCGAGGCAGGCGTTGGCAGGATAACCGCTTGGGCAAAGGGGAAAATATCTTCTTTATGAATAGAGGGAAGAGGGGCTACCAGCGCGCAAACGCGCACCTCGTGCCCATCCTTCGCAAGTAGCTCTGCGGCAACGCGCATACGGGCGTCACCGCCGACGAAAACGATTTGCATAACGAAAGCCTTTCCGCATATAGTTGACGCAAAGCGTCACAGTACAGTATATGCGCGTGCGGCTTTGTTGCCTTGCGGTATTGGGGCTATCCTGCGGCAACCGAAAACGCATAAAAAACAAAAAAGAGAGACCGAAAGTCTCTCTTTTTTATCGGATGGCTTATTCCTCGGCAAGTCCCAAGCCGCGCAGATCGGCGATTTCGCAGCGCTTTTCCGCATCGTAAAGCGCCCAGATAACGCGCAAGCCCTGCAAGGCGCTCTTGCCGTCCGTCAAGGGCTTTTTGCCCGTTGTCGCACATTCAACGAAGTGGCGAATTTCGTGCTGGGTTTCCTTGGTGGCGTCACTTCCGCGCGACCAGACAACGTGATAGTTGCAGCTTTCGGTCTCTTCACCGGGGCGGTGATTTTGGTTGCTGTCGTAAACCCTGACCTCACCTGCAAAGTGATCGTATTCCAGCATACCCTTCTCGGTATGAATCTGGAA
>JAZRFK010000017.1:0-10383 GCA_045661325.1 Eubacteriales bacterium
CTCGGAGAACATTTCCACCTTGTGCTGATACGCGATGCAGTCATAATGCATCCAAGCCGAGAGAATCAAATCCGATTCGGGAGCCTCCGCATCTACAACCTCAAGGGTATAAACGGTTTCGGCCAAAAGCGCGTCTGTTCCCTTGAAAATCTGAATCGGGATCTCGTGCGTGCCAACGGGAAGCCCCTCTTCCGCCTTCACCGTCACCCAAAGGCCCTTCCACTGTCCGTAGGGAATAGAAAGGCCAACCTTGGAGAAGGGCATCAAGGGGTCGGGAATCAAGGCAGGGTCCTTGGCTAAATAATAATCGTCCGCATTGAAAACGGTGACAAGCGCGGGCACAAGCTCCGCTATGGAGAAGGACACGTAGGGCGCCAAGGGGCCGCTTGCCTTTGCGGTCAGGCCGAAAATGGCCCAAGGGCCGTAATCGCACCGAAGCGCAACCTGGAAGTGATGCGTCTCGTTCTTCAAAACCGTGCCCTTGCTTTCAAAAAGGGTCGGCTCCTTGCCGGGCAGCAGCTTTTCCATTGCGCTGATGGTTTTGCACATCGTCTTGGCGGCTTCGTTTGCCATCGTCATATCGGTATCCTCTGTTTCTTTGTCTTTGGCAAGGCAAAAGCCTCGCTCTTGCCTTACATTATACGGATTTCTCCCTCGCTTGTCAAGGGAAAGAGCGCAAAACTAATCAACAAAAAGAGCAACGCTTTCGCCTTGCTCTTTTTTCAATATTTTTTGCTCACATCGTTTTTTGGTAATGCTCGATGCGCTGATCCTCGTTGTAGGTGGGGTCGCCGGGGTGAATGCCGTTCATTTCCTGCATAATGCGATACGTGCGTCGGCGCAGCTCGTCGGCCGCCTGCCGCGGCGGCAGGTCTTTATTTGCGTAAAGCGGCGCGGCGATATGTAAATCAACGAAGGGCCCCTTGCCAAATATCTTGCGGAAGCCCTTGCGCGGACGGAAGGACATCGAAATGGGAATTAAGGGCTTACCGTACTTGACGGCGTAGGTAAAGGCGGCAGGCTTCAGGGGGCGTATGTCGGGATAAAAATACCATAGCGAGCCCTCGGCAAACACGTGTAGCCACCGATCGCTTGAGGCAACCTCGTCCATTCCCTTCTTGAAGGCGCACATTGCGCGAACGTCCCCCTCGGGAATGGGCATACCGCCAAGAACGCGCATAAAGGGCTGAAAGCCGCTTTCAAAATTTGGCTTCCACGCAGGAAAATAGCTGATATGGGGGCGAATGGCCTTCAATACGCAAAGATAATCCCACATAAAGACGTGGTTGGAGACGGTGATGGCACCGTTTTTCAACTCTTTTTTGTGCTTTTTTAAATTCTCTCGGCCGTAAATTCTCAATCCGTGCGTCAGATGCATCAAGGGAAAAACGATAAGGTGCAAAAGCGCGGCCACCAAGGCGCGAAAGACGCGAAACCAAAAGCCGCGCGGCATATACGGATAATGCTCGTCGAGCGTAATTTCTCGCGTGCGCTTTAATTCCAGCATGTGCGCGTCGCTCCGCTCGGGATAGGTGTAATGTAAATCGTGTTTGTAGTACATGGCAGTTCCTTTCGGCCAAGACTTCCTTTTTCGCTCGGCGTTCTTGCGTATTATACCACAGGCTTGTCTCTTTGTCAACGAAGGGCGCATGGATGCGGTGCAAAAAAATGATTGACAGCGGGCACAATCGTGGTATAATAAGAGTAGAGGATCTGCTTCTCTACCGACTGTAAAGAAATATTTACATTTCTTCGTTATAAAAAGAAAGGAAAAAGAATATGTCTGTTATTGCTGTCAATCAGGACAATTTTGAAAAAGAGGTTTTGCAGAGCGACAAAAAGGTGCTGCTCGACTTTTACGCCGACTGGTGCGGCCCTTGCCGCATTCTTTCTCCCATTGTGGAGGAAATAGCCAAGGAGCATCCCGAATATAAGGTCTGCAAGCTGAACGTAGACGAGGAAACCCTCTTGGCAGGCGCCTTTGAGGTGATGAGCATTCCTATGCTTCTGGTATTTGAAAACGGAAAGGTTGTGGCAAAATCCTTGGGCGCCAAGCCGAAGGCCCAGGTGCTTGCTCTTTTACAGGGATGACGAAGGATAGGCTGTACGATCTTGTGGTTATCGGCGGTGGCCCTGCGGGCTATACCGCCGCGCTCTACGCCGCGCGCGCAGGGCTTCGCACCTTGGTGCTTGAACGGCTTTCCGCGGGCGGCCAGATGACCGAAACCCCGCAGATTGACAATTATCCCGGCTTTGACGAGGGCATAGACGGCTTTACCCTCGGCTTCAAAATGCAGGCGCAGGCAGAGCGCTTTGGCGCCGTTTCTCTGGCAAGCGAGGTCTTGTCCGTGAGTCTTGCATCCTCGCCCAAGCGCATCGTCACCGACAGCGGCGAGTTTTTTGCCATCGCCGTTATCATTGCCACAGGAGCCGTGCATCGTCACCTGGGGCTTACCGAGGAGGAGGCGCTTTTGGGGCGCGGCGTTGGCTATTGCGCCGCCTGTGACGGAATGCTCTTTCGCGGCAAAACCGTGGCCGTGGTTGGCGGCGGCAACTCTGCCGTTGGAGATGCGCTTTTGCTCTCCAACATCTGCCAAAAGGTTTATCTTATCCACAGGCGAGACACCCTTCGCGCCGAAAAGGCCTATCAAGCCCCCTTGGAAAAGGCGAAAAATCTCGTATTCAAATGGAACGCAACCGTAAAGACGCTCTTGCATACAGACAAGCTGACGGGCGTTGTCCTGGAAGGAAAAAACGGCGAAGAAGAAACGCTTGCGCTTGACGGTCTCTTTATCAGCATCGGGCGCTCTGCTGCGACCGCGCTTTTCCAAAATCAGCTCGCGCTTGACGAAAACGGCTATATTATCGCAGGGGAAGACACCAAAACGAGCCTTGCGGGCGTTTATGCCGTTGGTGACGTTCGCACCAAGCCCTTCCGCCAAATCGTGACCGCCGCCGCAGACGGCGCGGTTGCCGCGCACTTTGCCGAGGCCTACGTTGCCGAGCAAGCAAGCCAAGTGCCGACAGAACCAAGCCCGTAAGCCTTTCAAAGCAACGGCGCTTTCGGAAAATTGCTTGCAATTTACACACCGTTGCGCGCTTTTTGGCCGCAACCGCGCCGAAATCGGCCGCCGTTTTCCCTTAAAAAGCCCGATTTTTTAAAAAATCGGGCTTTTTCTTCACTTTTTTTCATTTTGGTATTGCTATTATTCGCGTTTTAGAATACAATATATTTTAGAAATACAGCCTTATAGGTTGCCGCCGTTATGGCGGCGAAGGGAGCAAAAACTATGGATTTTATGTCAGCAAGAGAGGCGGCAAGCAGATGGGGCATTTCCCAACGGAGAGTGGCTCTTTTGTGCGCCGAGGGCAGAATTGAAAACGCCACCATCATCGGAAATATGTGGATAATTCCCGCAACGGCACAAAAGCCGCTTGACGCCAGAAGCACGCGGCGCGCCAAGAGCGAGGAGGCCGGCCTTCGCCCCTTTATCAAATGGGCGGGCGGAAAAACCCAGCTTTTATCCGAGCTTTCTCTCCTCTATCCCTTCAAGAACGGCAAAATCAGAAAATACGCCGAGCCCTTCGTGGGCGGCGGCGCTGTCCTGTTCGATATATTGAGCAAGTTCGACGTTGACGAGGTTTACATCAGCGACAGCAACCCCGACCTGATGAACGCCTACCGCATTCTGCGCGATGAGACGGAAGAATTGCTGGATATGCTTCGGGTGATGCAGGAGGAGTACCTTCCGCTTGACGAGGCGGCACGCCGCACCTATTACGCCGAGAAGCGCGATGCCTTTAACGCTTTGCGCGTTGGCAAGGACGAGGGCATCAACATCGCCAAGGCGGGTCTCTTTATTTTCTTAAACAAAACCTGCTTTAACGGCCTTTACCGCGTCAACAAAAAGGGCGCGTTCAACGTGCCTATCGGGGCTTACAAGGCCCCCGTCATTTGTGACGAGGACAACCTGCGCGCCGTTGCACACGCCTTGCAGCGCGTGAAAATCGTTTGCGCGGATTACAAGGCCGCCGCCGATTTCATTGACGCGCAAACCTTTGTTTACATTGATCCGCCGTACAGACCCCTCACCCAAACCTCTCGCTTCACCGCCTACACCGAGGGCGCCTTTAATGACGAGGATCAAACGGAGCTTGCCGCCTTTTTTGCCGAAATGAGCCAAAAGGGCGCGCTTCTCGTTGCCAGCAACGCCGACCCGACAAACGCCGACCCTGCGGACGATTTCTTTGACCGTCTTTACGGCGATTACACCATTGCGCGCGTGTTGGCCTCTCGCGCCATCAACAGTAAGGGCGAGGGCAGAGGCAAGGTGCGCGAGCTTCTGATCCGAAATTTTTAAAGGACATTTTCTGTCCTTTTAAATCCGCGCCCTTTGCTGTAAAATACAGGTACGGCAACGAGATAAAACGCATACGGGAGGCTACCGTGATAGGAGCAATTATCGGAGACATCGTTGGAAGCTGCCACGAATGGCAAAACAACAAGAGCAAGCGCTTTCCTCTCTTTTCAGAGGGCTGTCGCTTCACGGACGATAGCCTGATGACCCTTGCCATTGCCAAGGCATTTGCGCTTCGGCGCGACCGCTGGCACGAGGCGGATTTTCAGGCCTTCGTCATTGAAAAAATGGTTGAAATGGGGCGCGCCTACCACCATTTGCCGCACTGCTGGGGCAAATATTTCTATTATTGGTTTATGCACCGCCCCGAGCCCTACGAAAGCTACGGCAACGGCGCGGCCATGCGCGTAAGCTCGGTCGGCTGGATTGCCGAGAGCGAAGAGGAGGTCAAGCACTTTTCCCGCCTCGTCACCGAGGTTTCGCACAATCACCCCGAGGGAATCAAGGGGGCCGAAAGCGTTGCTATGGCCATATACCTTGCCCGAACGGGCGCCTCTATGCAAAAAATCCGCGAAAGAATGATAGAATACTACCCCGAAATTGCCTCGCTGACGGTCGAGAAAATCCGTGCCTACTGCAACGTGGAGGACGGCACCTTTATCACCTGCCAGCGTAGCGTGCCCGAATCCATCGTCTGCTTTCTGGAGGCGACCGATTTTGAAGACGCGGTGCGAAACGCCGTGTCGCTCGGCGGTGACGCTGACACGCAGGGCGCCATGACGGGCTCGATAGCAGAGGCCTTCTTCGGCGTGCCCGCGGAAATCGAGGAAAGAGCGCTCTCTTACCTGCCCGATTCCTTAAAAACCATCGTATACGCCTTTGACGCCATCAAAAAAAGCGCACGCCGCGCAAACGCGCCATAACCCCCACAAGCTCTCGCTTTTCAAGAAAGGAAAAAATATGAGCAAGCTTTCCCTCTCCCCCCTTTTCACAGACAACGCCGTTTTCGCCAAGGGGCTTCCCATCTCCGTTTTCGGCGAAAGTGACGAGACGGGTGAGGCCGTTCTTTCCTTCCCCGACGGCACCTGCCGCCGCGCCGCTCTTGCGCCCGATGAAACCGGCCGCTTTTTCCTGCTTTTTGACCCCATTGACGCATACAAGGAGGGCGGCACGCTTTCCGTTACGGCAGGCGAGGCCGCGCTTACGGTCAAAAACATTGCCGTTGGCATCGTGCTTTTGGCAGGCGGCCAGTCCAATATGGAGCTTCCGCTTTCTGCCGTGACGCATCCCTTCCCCCTTTACCCCTCCCCTCGCCTGCGCTTTTTCACCGAGCCGCATGCCATTGACGCCGAAAAGGGCCTCTTGCACAAGCCGCGCTCGAATTTCTGGTTTCTTGCCAACGGCGAGAGCGAGCTCGACTTTTCCGCCGTTGGCTACTTCACGGCCGAGATTCTCGCCCGTACCCTCGATGCTACGGTGGGCGTTGTCTCCTGCAACCAAGGCGCCTCGCGCATTGATTCCTGGCTCTCTCCCGCGGCCGTTGCCGCAAGCGGCGTTCCCAACACCGTGCGCCCCGCCTATCCCGACGCGGAGCGTATCTTCAACGTCGATAACTGGCTCTATTTCAACAAGTATCTGAAAGTCGCCGCCTACACCTACACCGCGGCGCTCTGGTATCAGGGCGAAAGCAGCGTGGGCTTCGAGGAAGCGCCCCACTACGATAAATATCTGCATAGGCTCGTCAAGGAATGGCGCGAGGGCAACCCTCATCACGCGCTTCCCTTTTACGCCGTTGAGCTTTGCCCCTTCGATAGCGTCTTGGCCGGCTGGGCGCCCGAGCCGTTGGGCGATTGGGCCTCCGTTCGTGCCGCCATTCTGCGCGCCGCCGAGAACGAAAAGGACTTCTTTGCCGTTTCGCTGACAGAGGTGGATGACCTTTCCGAAATTCACCCCATCAACAAGCAGTCCGTGGCACAAAAGCTGGCAAACGCCATCCTCTCCACCCTTTACGGCTATTCCTTGGAATACGCAGGCCCTCGCCTTGCCGAAGCCAAATGGGAAAAAGACAGGCTGGCCCTTCGCTTCTCGCACGCTATGGCCCTTCGGCTTCAAAACCGTGACGGATCCCCTGCCGCAAAGCTGCTTGACGCCGCCTTTTTCGACGAAGCGGGCCAGCGCATCCCGACCGACCTTGCTCCGCTTTCGATAACGGAAAACGCCCTCGTCCTTGCACTGCCCAAGGGTGCTGTCGCCTTTGCGATGGGCTATACCAACGCGCCCACGCACAATCTGTATAACGAAGAGGGCTTCCTTGCCTCGCCGTTTTACGCGGTGCGCCGCTGACCGCCGTTTTCTTGTAAAAAAAAACTGGACATTTTTTCAATTCGTGCTATAATAAGCATATAAAGAAGGTACTTTTTATTTTCTTACATAAAAAGGAGATTTATTATGTTAATCGACATTCATACCCACGCATACCGCGTCAAATCCCCCTTCTACGGCTTTTGCACCCTGCCCGAGCTTTTGAAGAGAAACGAGGAGCTCGGCATCGATATGGCGGTGGTGCAGCCCATCGTCAGCCCCGAGATTTATATCCCCCAGAACACCGAAGATATTATCGATATGGCCAGGGCCTATCCCGACAAAATCATTCCCTTCTGCAACGTTGACCCGCGCTCCTATTTCAACTCCCCCTTCTCTCCCTTGGAGGAATTCCTTGCCTATTACAAGGAACAGGGCTGTCGGGGTGTTGGCGAGGTAATGCCCAATATGCGTTTAGATGACCCCAAGGTACAAAACCTCTTCCGCGCCTGCGAGACGGTGGGCCTTTCGGTCACCACCGACGGCACGGGTATGCCCGACAACAACTTCGGTCTTTACGATGACCCCGGCCTTCCTGCCACCGAGCTGACCCTGCGCCGCTTCCCGAAGCTGACCTACTTTGGCCACGGCCCTGCCTTCTGGGCAGAAATCGCAAAGCTCGAAACCCCCGGCGAGCGCTGCGTTCCCTATCAGTTTAACGGCACCCAGGTCTCTCCCGCCTGCGTCAATCGCGGCCCCATCCGCGAGGAAGGCGTGATAGCCAAGCTCTGCCGCCGCTACCCCAATCTGCACCTCGACCTTTCCGACGGCACCGCCTACAACGCCTTAACGCGCGACGAGGACTACACCGCCGAATTCATCCGCGAGTTCTCCGAGCGTATGTACTTCGGCACCGACCTTTGCCACCCCGAGCAGAACGTGCCCCTCATCGGCAAGCTCAAGGAATGGCTTGACCGCGGCGTCATCACCAAAACCGCCTATAACCAAATCACCCACGAAAACGCCATGCGCCAGCTGGGCTTAACGCTGTAAGGCGTTAAGCCAACTAAGTTTGCCCATTCGGGCAAGTGAAGTTATTAAAGTTGCAAAGCAACTTTTGAATAGTGAAGTTCACTTCGTGAGTGAAGTTTTGCCTTCGGCAAAGTGGGCAAACTTAACTTCACTGCGCGCCTTGGCGAGCAACTTCACTGCGTAGCAATTTCTGCGTAGCAACTTCACTTTCGCGCAAGCGAAAACTTCACCGTACCTGCGTAGCACATTCCATTTAAAAAAAGGAACAGACTTTTCGTCTGTTCCTTTTGCGTTTATATGCTCACATTCTCCCCGTTACTGAATGCGGCTAATACGGCTCGAGCCATAGCTCCGCATTTTTATCATTTTCTCTTCAATTACATCATTTTTTGAAAAATGATTAAATTGACCTTGACAAAGGATATAATTGATGCTACAATATAATTAGAAAAACTATACTGTGAGGTTCGTATGCACAATTACGATTATCAAGGCAAATGGCAAAAGCTTCTCACGCCCGAGGTTGTTTCCCTGCTAACACAAATTCACGAATACAAGGGCGAGCAGTCCCTGTTTATCGAAGCAAAAGCCGATGCGCTGACGCAGCTGGTGGAGCTTGCCAAAATACAAAGCACCGAGGCATCCAACAAAATCGAAGGCATTTACACCTCTGACGACCGCCTGAAGAGCCTTGTTTCCAACAAGACCACACCGCGGACAAGAAGCGAGCAGGAGATTGCCGGATACCGTGACGTTCTTGCAACCATTCACGAAAGCCATGACTTTATTCCCGTTAAGCCCTCAACGATTTTGCAGCTTCACCGTGACCTTTATAAATTTAACGGAAAATCCGTTGGCGGCACCTACAAGGGGGCAGACAACGTCATTGCGGAAGAGGATGAAACAGGAAAGCAATTTGTCCGTTTCCGCCCTGTCCCTGCTTGGGAAACGCCCTCTTCCGTAGAGGCGCTTTGCGAAGCCTTTGACAGAGCGCTGGCAAGCACCGATGCCGACCCCCTTCTCATTATCCCAATGTTTGTCCTTGATTTTCTCTGCATTCATCCGTTTAATGACGGAAACGGCAGAATGAGCCGCCTGCTTACCCTGCTTCTCCTGTACCGTGCCGGGTATATTGTCGGCAAGTATATCAGTATTGAGAAAATGATTGAAAAAACCAAGGAAACCTATTACGAGGCCCTTTGGAACAGCTCTGCCTGTTGGCACGAGAACACAAACGACTATGCGCCCTTTGTGCAGTATACGCTGGGCGTGGTGGTTGCCGCTTACCGCGAGTTTTCTGCAAGAGTGACACTCCTTGTCGCAAGCGGTCTGTCTAAGCCCGAGCGCATCAAGGAAATCATAAAAAGCACGCTTGGCAGAATCACAAAGGCGGAAATTATGGAAAAATGCCCCGACATCAGCCAAATCACCGTGCAGCGCACCCTCAACGAATTGGTGTCAAAGGGAGAAATCCTCAAAATCGGCGGCGGACGCTACACCGCATATACGTGGAATCATAATAAGGAGAATTGAAAATGATTACAGGCGAATTAAAAAATAGAATTGACGGCCTTTGGGACGTATTTGCGGCAGGTGGGCTTGTTAACCCCCTTGACGTGATTGAGCAGGTTACCTACTTGATGTTTATCCGCGACCTGGATGATACCGACAACCTCCGCGCAAAGGAGGCTGCTATGCTGGGGCTTCCTCACAAAAGCATTTTTGCCGACCGAGTAACCGTTGGCGGACGGGAAATTGACGGCGCCCAGCTGAAATGGTCCACCTTTCATGATTTTCCTGCAGGAAAAATGTACACCACCGTACAGGAATGGGTCTTCCCCTTCATCAAAAACCTGCACGAAAACAAGGATAGCGCATACTCCAAATATATGGATGATGCGATTTTCAAAATACCCACGCCTCTGCTTTTAGAAAAAATCGTCACCATCCTTGACGACATCTATACGCAAATGGCACAAATCAAGAATAGCGATATCCGAGGCGACGTCTACGAGTATCTCCTCTCTAAAATCTCCCAGTCGGGCTTGAACGGACAGTTCCGCACCCCTCGCCACATCATTCGTATGATGGTCGAGCTGATGGAGCCGAGCGCCGACGAAATAATTTGTGACCCTGCCTGCGGCACCTCAGGCTTTCTCGTTGCCGCCAGCGATTATCTGAAGGAAAAGCGCAAAGAGGAGATCTTCTTCAACAGACAAAAGAAGGCGCACTATATGAACGGCATGTTCCACGGCTACGATATGGACAGAACCATGCTCCGCATCGGCGCGATGAACATGATGACGCACGGCGTGGACAACCCCTATATCGAATACCGCGATAGCTTGTCCGATCAGAATCCTGATAAGGAGAAATACTCGCTGATTTTGGCAAATCCCCCGTTCAAGGGCAGTCTTGACTACGATACCGTTTCGGCAGATCTGCTCAAGGTCTGCAAGACTAAAAAGACCGAGCTTCTGTTCCTTGCGTTAATGCTTCGTATGTTACGTGTCGGCGGCAGATGTGCATGTATAGTTCCCGACGGCGTACTATTCGGCTCCTCAACTGCGCATAAATCTATCCGTAAGGCGCTAATTGATGACAACCGTCTTGAAGCAGTTATCTCTATGCCCTCCGGTGTTTTCAAGCCCTACGCAGGTGTTTCTACGGGAATTCTTATCTTTACAAAAAC
>JAZRFK010000018.1:0-9925 GCA_045661325.1 Eubacteriales bacterium
CGAGCAGTACAGCTTTGCCCAGCAATCCTTGCACTCCTCGTGGGCATAGACGTTGCAGGCCTTGAACTCTGCCTGCTTCTCTCTGTTGGTAACGCCGCCGAAGACGTCGCCTAACTTAAAGCGCTCATCCCCTACAAACTGATGGCAGGGATAAAGGTCTCCCCAAGGGGTAACCGCCATATACTCGGTTCCCGAACCGCAGCCAGAAATTCTCTTATAAATACAGGGGCCGCCCGTCAAATCAATCATATAGTGATAGAAGGTAAAGGGCTTTCCCTCCTTGTGCCGCGCAAGCATCAAGGCGGCCAAGGCCTCGTACTGCTCCTTGACAACGGCAATATCCGCCTCGGTCAAGGCGGCAGGGTCACTCGGCGCGCAAACAACGGGCTCCATGCTCAGCTTGGTAAAGCCGAGAGAGAGCATCTGCTTGATGTCCTCCAAAAAGTCAGGATTTGCGTGGGTAAAGGTGCCGCGCATGTAATATTCCTTGTCACCGCGCGCGGCAACGAATTTTTGGAACTTGGGAACAATTTTATCGTAGCTTCCCTCGCCCTTGTAATCCACACGGTACGCGTCATGAATTTCCTTGCGGCCGTCAAGGCTCAATACCACGTTGCTCATCTCGCGGTTGGCAAAGTCAATCACGTCATCGTCAATCAAGATACCGTTGGTGGTTAAGGTAAAGCGGAACTCCTTGCCCGCTTCCTTTTCGCGCGCGCGGGCATAGGCAACCAGCTCCTTCACCACGTCCCAGTTCATCAAGGGCTCTCCGCCAAAGAAGTCAACCTCAAGATGCCGCCTCGTTCCCGAATTTTCAATAAGGAAATCCAAGGCGCGCTTGCCTGTTTCAAGAGACATAAGGCCTCTCTCGCCCGCATACTTGCCCTGGCTTGCAAAGCAATAGGCACAGTTGAGGTTGCAGGTATGGGCAACGTGAAGGCAGAGCGCCTTCACCACGTTCGAGGTTTTCTCCTTCAAATGATGCGCCATCGGCTTAAAGGTGTCCTCGGCAAAGAGTCTTCCGCTTTCCTTCAAGGAGACGACCTCCTCGTAGCAGGAAAGAATATCCGCCGCCAAGACGCCCTTGCTCTCACCGTGCTTTTCCAGCATTTCGGCAAGGATCTCTTCCTTCGACTTTTCTTCAAAAAGGGCGATAATATCGTACGCAATTTCGTCCACCACGTGAATGGATCCCGAAAAAACGTCAATAACGATAAAATAGCCGCCCTGCTTATACTGATGTATCATTCCGTTCCTCTTTCGCACAAAAGCGCCGCCATAGAGGCGGCGCTTTTGCCATTATTACTTGTTTTCGTTCTCGCACTTTTGGTTTGCGATACCGCAGCTGGTCTTGCAAGCAGACTGGCAGGAGGTCTGGCATTCGCCACAGCCGCCCTTCTTTGCACTCTCGCAGAGGTTGCGGGTTTCCAAAGTCTTAATATGCTCCATTTTGTTCTCTCCTTGGAAAGATTGTTTTGCTTATTATAGCACAACGCGCTGAAAAAGTCAATAGCGTCCTTCGCTTTTTTGGGTTTTTATCTTGTATTTTTTCATTGCTTGTGCTATAATCTCTCTATATTGTATCGCGGAGGCCTCAAATGAGAATTGTTTTGAAAATAGGCACGTCTACCTTAACCCACGAAAACGGGAGCTTGAACATTCGCACCACCGAGCATCTTTGCAAGGTGTTGAGCGACTTGAAGAACAAGGGAAACGACATTATTGTAGTCAGCTCGGGCGCTATCGGCATGGGCGTTGGCAAGCTTTCCCTGCGAGAGAAGCCCGTGGACATTCCCACCAAGCAGGCCGCAGCGGCCATCGGCCAATGCGAGCTGATGTATACTTACGACAAGATGTTTGCCGAATATAACCACACCATCGGCCAGATTCTTATCACGGGCGATGACTTTTCCCACGAGGACAGACACCGCAATTTTGTCAACACGCTGGAAAAGCTCCTGGAATTCGGCGTTTTGCCCATTATCAACGAAAACGATACGGTGGCAACTGCGGAAATCAAGGTTGGCGACAACGATACCCTCTCGGCTCTGGTTGCCAAGAGCATCGGGGCAGACCTTCTGATTATTCTGTCGGACATCGACGGGCTTTACACCAAGGATCCCCATAAGGACCCCACCGCCCGCCTGATTGAAAGAGTGGAAGCCCTCACGCCCGACATTATCGCCTTGGCCGAGGGAGCAGGCACTCCTTTGGGAACGGGAGGCATGAAGACCAAGCTTGACGCCGCTGCCATTTGTATGGAGGCAGGCTGTCACATGGCCATCGTCAACGGCAAAAGCCCCGCGCTTCTTTACGATATTTTAGAGGGCAAAAGCGTTGGAACGCTTTTCGTTGCCAAAAAATAAATTTTCTTATCGACTCCGTGCCAAGCCTGCCCTGCCGCTTTCCTATACGGCAGAGGCGCTTTGCGGAGGAAAGGACAAAACTATGATAGCTTCGGTATTGGAACGGGCCAAGGCCTGCGTCACGCAGGCGGCTTGTCTTACCCTTGAAGAAAGAAACAGCGCCCTGTTCGCTATGGCAGAGGCGCTTATAGAAGATACGGCGGCCATTCTCACCGCAAACGAAGCAGATGTAGAGGCCGCCACCCATCTGTCTGCCGTCATGAAGGATAGACTCCTCTTGACCGAGGCACGTATCGCCTCGATGGCCGAGGGCATTCGGCAGGTAGCTGCCCTTCCCGACCCCGTTGGCGAGGTCATTGAGGAGCACCTTCACGATAACGGGCTGAAAATCCAAAAGGTTTCCGTTCCCTTCGGCGTGGTGGCGGTTATTTTTGAAAGCCGCCCGAACGTTGCGGCCGATACCGCCGCTTTAACCTTAAAGAGCGGAAACGTTTGCGTTTTGCGCGGCGGCAAGGAGAGCTTCCTTTCCTGCTTGGCCATCGTATCTGCCCTGCGAAGAGGGCTTGCCAAGGTTTCTCTTCCCGAGGATTTGGTGCAGATGGTCGAGGACAAGAGCCGCGAGAGTGCTTCCGCGCTGATGACGGCCAAGGGGCTCGTTGATTTGCTCGTTCCCCGCGGCGGCAAGGGTCTGATTCAGGCCTGCGTGGAAAATGCCACGGTTCCCTGCATCGAAACAGGAACGGGCATCTGCCATATTTTCGTGGACGAGACGGCGGATATCGAAAAGGCGCTTTCCATCATCAAAAACGCCAAAACCTCTCGCCCCTCCGTTTGTAACGCCGCCGAGGTGTGCCTCGTGCATCGGGCGCTTGCTCCCCGCTTCCTGCCCTTGCTTCGCAAGGTCTTGGTTGAGGACAGAATGGCCGAGGGCCAAAAACCCGTCACCCTTCTGCTTTGCCCCGAAGCAAAGACCGTCATTGAGGGCGAAGCGGCAGGTGAGCTTGATTTTGACACCGAATTTTTAGATTACAAAATGGCTATCAAGGTGGTCGCGGGCGTGGATGAGGCCATCGCCCATATCGCCGCACACTCCACCCATCACAGCGAGGCCATTATCACCGAAAACGAGAAAAGCGCTTCCCTCTTTACCAAGGTCATTGACAGTGCCGCCGTGTACGTTAACGCCTCCACCCGCTTTACCGATGGGGGAGAGTTTGGTCTTGGCGCAGAAATCGGCATATCCACCCAAAAGCTTCACGCAAGAGGCCCGATGGGCATTCGGGAGCTTACCACCTACAAATATATCGTTCGCGGTAACGGACAAATCCGTTAAGCGAGAAAGGCTTGCACTATGGAAAACGCGCGTTATCAGGTCGGCTTTGTCGGCTGTGGCAATATGGGAGGCGTGCTTCTGGCCTCTGCTTTAAAAAACGCAGGGCCCTCTTCCTGCGCCGTTTGTGAAGCGATGCCCGAAAAAGCGGCCGCCTTTGTAGAAAAGGGTGTTGCCCTTCTGCCGCTTACGGCTCTGGCAGAATCGTGCGACGTTATCTTCCTGGCGGTAAAGCCCCAAGCGCTCCCCGCCGTTTTGGCAGATATGCAGCAGGGCCTTTCGCAAAATCCTACGGCGCTTTTGGTTACAATGGCCGCAGGGGTTGATATTGCCAAAATCACGGCCCTGACGAACGAGGGTCGCCATATCATTCGCATCATGCCGAATCTTCCTGCCGCCGTTGGCGAGGGCGTTATCCTTTACGCCTTGGGCGCAGGCGTCACAGAAGCGGAAAAGGCTCTTTTCCTTTCCTTGCTTGCAGGCGTTGGCCTGCTTGATCTGCTTGACGAGGAGGACATTGACGCAGGAAGTGTTGTTTCGGGCTGCGGCCCTGCCTTTGTTTACCGCTTTGCCGAGGCCTTCGTAAAGGCGGCAGAGGCGGTAGGCGTTGATAAGGAGCGCGCGCTTCGCTATGTGAAGCAAACCGTTCTCGGCGCCGCCACCGTGATGGCGCAAACGGAAACGCCGCTGTCCAGTCTGGTTTCGGCCGTTTGCAGTCCCAAGGGAACGACCATTGAGGGCATTGATACCTTGAACGAAAAGGATATTGACGCGCTGATGATGGCAACCCTTTCCGCCTCCTACCGCCGCACGATAGAATTAAAAAAGAGCTAAAAGGCTCGAAGAAAAGAGGCTTTATGAGAACACTTGGCATAAACACCGATTGTATCGGAAAGGACACCTCCCTTGCGGAAGGCTACGCCATCGTTAAGGCTATCGGCTTTGACAGCATTTTCGTTTGTGACGAGGACACGGCGCTGACAGAGCGCCATATCGTTGCCGCCAAGGAGGCGGGACTTACCGTTGACTTTCTGCACGCTCCCTGGCACAAGATTAACACCGTTTGGTTAGAGGGCGAAATGGGAGACGCGGTTATCGCGCGCCTGACGGAAACCCTCGACCTTTGCGCCAAGCACCAAATCCCCATCGCCATCGTTCATTTGAGCAGCGGCGAGAATGCCCCCTGCATCACGGATATTGGACATCGGCGCTTTGACAAGCTCGTGGCGCACGCTGCTTCGCTTGGCGTGAAAATTGCCTTTGAAAATCAGAGAAAGCTTGCCAACCTTGCCTTCGTGATGGAGCTTTACAAGGGAATGGATACGGTGGGCTTTTGCTGGGATTCGGGCCACGAGGCCTGCTTTACTATGGGCAAAATTGATTACATGGGGCTTTTCGGTGACAGAACCCTCGCCCTGCATCTGCACGATAACGAGGGAATCTTTGATATGGATTCTCACTATCTCCCCTTTGACTCTGCGGGGGATTTCACGGTAGTGGCAAGAAAAATCAAGCAGTCAAGCTACAAGGGCACGGTGATGATAGAGGCCATTCGCAGCAAATATCCCGACCTTTCGTTAGAGGAATACTTCCGTCGCGCATTCCTTGCGGCCAAAAAGCTTCGCGATATGATAGACGGCGAATAACCCAAAAAGCAATAGTAAACAATCGTTTACAAAATAGCCGTGCAAGCCGTTTTTCACGGCTTAAAACGAAAAGAGCAAATACAGAATTCTGTATTTGCTCTTTGTTTTTTTCATTTATTTTGATTCATCGCTTTTCATCAAACACGGTCGATTTTCGCCTTCAAGCGATAGCCCTCGGAAAGAGCGCGAAGCTTCGCATCCATATCGGCAAGAATCTCCTCGTCCGTCAGCTTCACCTCAAAGGGAACGGCCATATCGAAAAGCAGGTTAGAATGCGTGGTACCGGGAACGATACGGAAATCGTGAATGGTGATGTCAGCGTGGATAAGCTTGGCGAAATCCGCCACCTGTTCCTTTAAGGTATCCACCGTTTTATCCCCCACCACGATGGGATCCATATGTATGGTGGCTTGAATTTGCAACTCATCAAACAGCTTTTGCTCAATGTTGTCCACCATATCGTGCGTTAAGTAAACGTCCTCATTGCCGTCTACCTCAACGTGAAGCGAGGCAACGGTGCTTCCCGCGCCGTACTGATGCACGCAAAGATCGTGAATCCCGTAAACGCCCGAAAAGGAGCGCACAACCTCTTCAATCGCATCCACCGTTTCCGCATCGGGCGCCTTGCCCAGAATATTATCCTGCGTTTCGCGCAGAATGCGAATGCCCGCCGTCAAAATAAAGAAGGAAACGACAACGCCCATCAAGCCGTCAAGGCTGAACGGAAGTCGGAAGAAATACTCCAAAACCGCCGCCACCAAGACCGCAGAGGTGGAAATGGCATCCGAGAGGCTATCGGCGGCCGTTGCGCGCATTGTGGTAGAATCAATTCTCTTGCCGATTTTTCTGTTCAGATAGCAAAGCCAGAGCTTTACAAGAATAGAGGCCACCAAAACCAGCGCCATAACTATTGAAAAGGAGGTTTTCTGCACATGCTCGGGCGCGAAAATGGAGTGCCAAAGGGCCAAGGCCGAGCTTTTCAGCAGCTCCAAGCCAACGAGCAAAATAAGAAAGGAAACAGCCATACCTGCCACGTATTCCATTCTGGCGTGACCGTACGGATGATCGCGGTCTGCGGGCTTAGCGGCAATACGGAAGCTAACCAAGGTAACGATACAATACCCCGCATCCGACAAATTGTTAACTGCATCTGCCTGTATGGAGACGAGTCCGCTAAAAATACCCGTCAAAAGCTTGCCCACGGCAAGCAGTAAATTCAGTATAATACCGACCACGCTGACAAGCATTCCATAAGCACGGCGCACTCTCTTGTCCGTGTGGTTTTCGTGCTGCGGAACGAAGCGGCGGATTAAGGCCTCTATCATATAGAGCCTCCTTTCTAAGCGGAAAGGCAATTACCTTTCCTTTTTCCCTTGAATGAAGGGAGAAATTCTTTTGTATATCAAAAACGTCATAAGGGTGCTAAGCATCCCCTTTGCGAAGGTAAACGGCATATTGAAGATAAGAAGCGCCTTGATGATGCTATCCACCGAGGGAAGCAGCTCCTGATACAGTCCAAGCACAGCCGCTTCGGGTATAATGTTGTAATAAATGGGATACATCACGAAATAGTTGGTGAAAACACAGGCCACCGCCATTATCAAAGCCCCAAGCGTTGCCCCGAAGAGCGCGCCCTTGCGAGAGCGATGAAAGCGATATATCACGCCTGCCGTTGCCACGAAAATGGCGCTGAGCAGAAAGTTGGATAGCTCGCCGACGCCTCCTGTGGTGGAGAAGCCCGCAAGCAAATGAACGAGATTCTTTAACAAAGCCACCGCCACACCCCAAAGCGGCCCCATACTGAAGGAGGCGATAAGGGCAGGCAGATCAGAAAAGTCCATTTCGATGAAGGACGGAATTAAAAACGGAATGGGAAACTGCAAAAAAATCATAAAAACGGCGGAAACGGCGGCAAGCATTGCCGTCATAGCGATGTAACGGGTTTTTCCCGAAAAGGTGGTTTTCATTTCTTGTAACGCTCTTGCCCGTCTTGAACATCCGAAAAGCGCGCAAAGCAGCGCATTGCGCCAAGCGCGAAGGACGGCAAAAGCTTCCTTTCTCTCTATACTATGCCCAAAAAGCAAAAGCGTTGCAAGGGAAAACACCCTTTTTGCAGAAAAAATCCCCGCAGCTATGACACTACGGGGATTTCATCACAGTTTGCTTTCGCTCTTTTCTCATCCGGACTGTACCGTCGGTACAGGAATCACACCTGTTCAACCGCCAAGGCGGCTCACGGACTTTACCGTCGGTATGGAATTTCACCAATCCCCAAAGAAGCGATGAACAAAATCAATTAGCCCTTGATTTCAGCAACAACGCCGGAACCAACCGTTCTACCACCCTCACGGATAGCGAAACGAAGACCCTGCTCGATAGCGATAGGAGTGATAAGCTCAACGGTCATATCAACGTTATCGCCGGGGCGGCACATTTCAACGCCTTCGGGAAGGTTGATGGTACCGGTAACGTCGGTGGTTCTGAAATAGAACTGGGGTCTGTAACCGGAGAAGAAGGGCTTCTGACGACCGCCTTCCTTCTCAGTCAGAACGTAAACCTGTCCAACGAACTTGGTGTGGGGGTTGATAGAGCCGGGCTTGCAAAGAACCTGACCTCTTTCGATCTCGTTCTTCTGGATACCACGGAGCAGAGCACCGATGTTGTCACCAGCCTCGGCATAGTCCATCATCTTGTGGAACATTTCGATACCGGTAATAACGGTCTGCTTCTTCTCTTCGGAAAGACCAACGATTTCAACAACCTCAGCCATCTTAACAACGCCTCTCTCTACACGACCGGTAGCAACGGTACCACGGCCGGAGATGGAGAATACGTCCTCAACAGGCATAAGGAAGGGAGAATCTTCGTTACGAGCGGGGGTAGGAATATAGGAGTCAACTGCATCCATCAATTCCTTGATAGGAGCGTACTCGTCAGCGTTGGGATCCTTGTTAGCGGACTCAAGAGCAGCACGAGCGGAACCGAAGACAACGGGAATGTCGTCGCCGGGGAAATCGTACTCGCTAAGGAGCTCACGGATTTCCATCTCAACGAGCTCAAGAAGCTCCTTGTCAGCGATATCGCACTTGTTAACGAAAACAACGATTGCGGGAACGCCTACCTGACGAGCAAGCAGAACGTGCTCACGGGTCTGCTGAAGAGGGCCGTCAGTACCTGCAACAACCAGGATAGCGCCGTCCATCTGAGCAGCACCGGTAATCATGTTCTTAACGTAGTCAGCGTGTCCGGGGCAGTCAACGTGAGCGTAGTGACGGTTAGCGGTCTCGTACTCAACGTGACGGGTGTTGATCGTGATACCACGAGCTCTCTCTTCGGGAGCATTGTCGATCTGGTCGTATGCCAAGAACTCGATATCACCGTTGCCAAGAGAAAGGAACTTGGTGATAGCAGCGGTAAGAGTGGTCTTACCGTGGTCAACGTGACCAATGGTACCGATATTTACATGGGGTTTGGTTCTTTCGAATTTAGCCTTTGCCATTTTGAAAATCTCCTTTTTAAAAATTATTTTTATTTTAATTATAAACGATTAAGAATTGCGAGCGCGCTTCTTGATGATTTCTTCCTGAATGTTGCGCGGCACCTCTGCGAAGAAGCTGGGCTCCATCGAGTAGAGACCACGGCCCTGCGTCTTAGAACGAAGAGCGGTAGCATAGCCGAACATTTCAGCAAGCGGAACAGAGCAGTTGATCTGCTGTGCACCGGTCAAGGGCTCCATACCCTCAATCTGACCGCGGCGAGAGTTGATGTCACCGATAACGTCTCCCATGTAATCATCGGGAACGATAACGGTAACGCGCATCATAGGCTCGGTCAAAACGGGGTCTGCCTTACGCATAGCTTCCTTGAATGCCATAGAACCGGCAATCTTGAACGCCATTTCAGAGGAGTCAACCTCGTGGTAAGAACCGTCGTAGAGGGTAACCTTTACGTCAACAACGTTGTAGCCTGCCAATACACCGCACTGCATAGCGCCTTGGATACCGGCATCAACAGCGGGGATATATTCCTTGGGAATGGCACCGCCGGTAACAGCGTTAACAAACTCATATCCCTTGCCCTGTTCATTGGGCTCGATAGTGATTTTAACGTGACCGTACTGACCCTTACCGCCGGACTGACGGGCATACTTGGTGTCCTGATCAACCTTCTTGCGAATGGTTTCCTTATAGGCAACCTGAGGAGCGCCAACGTTGGCCTCTACCTTAAATTCGCGCAAAAGTCTGTCAACGATAATTTCAAGGTGAAGCTCACCCATACCTGCGATGATGGTCTGACCGGTCTCGTCATCCGTATAGGTACGGAAGGTCGGGTCTTCCTCAGCGAGCTTCGCCAGAGCAATACCCATCTTCTCCTGACCTGCGTTGGTCTTGGGCTCGATGGCAACGCGGATAACGGGTTCGGGGAACTCCATGGACTCAAGAATGATGGGATTCTTTTCATCGCACAGAGAGTCACCGGTAGTAGTATTCTTAAGACCGACTGCAGCAGCGATATCACCGGAGTAAACAGTTTCGATGTCTTCACGGTGGTTTGCATGCATCTGCAGAATACGGCCAAGACGC
>JAZRFK010000019.1:0-19127 GCA_045661325.1 Eubacteriales bacterium
CTGCTTCAAGGTCCAAAGCTTATCGGACAGGTCAACGTAATAACGATGGGGGTTTTCGAAGCGCTTCACCTCATCCCAGAGAAGCGAAAGCTGCTCCTTGCAATAGGTGCGGATTTCCTCGATGGAGGGCAGCTCGTACACACATTCACCGCCTAAGAAAACAGGCACCTGCAGGGGAACGATTTTGTAGCTATAAACTGTCTTGTGCTTCCACGTGGCCACGGGGTCAAAAAGCAAGAGAGGCTCCTTCTCATCAAGCACCTCGTCTGCCAGGGCAATATAGTCGGCAATAGCCTGCCCCGTTTCACCGTCAAAGACACGGTAGGGCTTTTTATAACCGGGATTGGTGATTTTTTCAATGTTCTCGGATATTTTGATTTTGGGGCGGACGGTTCCGTCCTCCTTCTCGATGGCAACAAGCTTGTATACGCCGCCGAAAACAGGATCAGACTTGGAGCAAATCAGTCGCTCACCCACGCCGAAGGCATCAATCTTAGCCCCCTGCGAAAGCAGGGTTTGAATGAGGTTTTCATCCAAGGAGTTGGTGGCAACTATCCTGCAATCCGTCAGCCCTGCCTCATCCAGCATTTTACGGATCTTCTTGGTCAAATATGCAATATCGCCCGAATCCAAGCGCACGGCGTACTTTTTGATGCCCTTGGGGATAAGCACGTCCTTGATAGCGCGAATGGCGTTGGGAACGCCGCTATGCAAAACGTCATAGGTGTCAATCAAGAGCGTCACGTTATCGGGGTACAGCTCACAGTAAGCGCGGAAGGCAGAATATTCATCATCAAACATCTGCACCCAAGAGTGCGCCATCGTTCCTGTTGCGGGGATGTGAAAATCTCTTTCCGAGAGGGTACAAGCCGTGGACGAGCAGCCGCCGATATATGCGGCGCGCGCGCCAAGAATGGCACCGGAGGGGCCCTGTGCGCGACGGGATCCGAACTCTGCAACAGGTCTTCCCTCCGCAGCGCGCACGATGCGGCTGGCCTTGGTGGCAATCAAGGACTGGTGATTCACGCACAAAAGCACGAAGGTTTCAATCAGCTGCGCCTGAATGGCGGGGGCACGCACGGTGATGATGGGCTCGCCGGGAAAAATCGGCGTTCCCTCCTTCATTGCGTATATATCGCCCGTAAAGCGAAAGTCCTTCAAATAGGCCAAAAAGGCCTCATCAAACTGCCCTTTGGCGCGAAGAAGCGCAATATCCTCGTCTGTAAAGTGCAGATTTTTGATATAATCCACGATTTGCTCCAAGCCGGCAAAGACAGCGTATCCCGCACCGTCGGGAATGGAACGGAAAAAGACGTCAAAATACGTGATTTCCTCGCCCCTGCCCAAACGGAAATAGCCGTTGCTCATCGTTAACTCGTAATAGTCGCAGAGCATCGTATAATTTTCGTTATTTATCATATTCTTCCCTTCCTTCTTTTCCCTTACATAGCAAGAATGAAATAAACGAGGGTGTAGGCCAAGCTTCCAATCATAATAGCCGCAAGCGCAAGGCAAACAATGCGTACAGCAAGCTTCTTTTTCTGTTGCTTTTTCATATTTTTCTTCCTTCAGGTGTTTTTACAAATATTTTATTTCGTTTCACGATAAGCGTTGGTTTTAATGGCGATGCTTGACACGTTCGGCCCGTTATGGATTTGCTCGGGCAGATGCGCCAAAATTCTTTCAAGGCCGTTTACCACGGCAAACTCGGGGTTGGGAACGCGATGGCACTTCACGCCCGTTACGCCGTATATCATATGGTCAATACCCTCCAAGAGCGCGCCACCGCCCGAAAGGATAATGCCGGTTTCAAAGGCCTCCTTGACGGCCTCGGCAGGTATTTTGGAGAGCGCCTCGCAGACCACCTCCAAAACGGCGGCACAGGGCTCCTCCAGAGCTTCAAACATTTCGTCCGAGGAAATCACGGTGCGGCGCATACTGTTATCCGAGGCGCGACCCACAATTTCCATAGGTCTTCTCTCACCCTCAACCCAGACGGTACCGATTTTCCGCTTTATTTCCTCGGCCATCTGATAGGCGATACGCAGATGACTCTTGCGCCGAATATAGTTGGCAATGGCAAGTGTAAAGGCATAGCCCGCCTTGTCAATACAAAAACGGTTAACGAGCTCGCCCTCGCTGACAATCACCACATCCGTGGTGTAGCAGCCGATATCTACGGCAACATAGCTTTTCTCCATCGAATAGCCTGCGCCAATCAGGGCTGCAATAGGGGAATAGACCTGATAGCATTCCCGATAGCCCGCGCGATGCAGCATTTCCGCATAATCGCTTTCCTCCTCGGCCGTGAAGCCGCAAGGAATGGAAACCACGGCGCGCACATCATCATCCGTTGGGAAATTCTGCGTGCGACACCAGGAAAGCACGCGCTCCGCTAAGGGCATATCTGCGAAAATTCCCTCAACGAAGGGATATTTGGGGAAAAAGGAGCCCGATGATTCGGCAATCAGCCTTTGCGTTGCATTTCCGAATTTGATATGTTCACCCGTAATTCTGTCGACCGCCACAACCGCAGGCTCGCAAATCACGTTGCCGCCCGCCGATACGTTGGCGCGAACAAAAGAACAGCCGAAATCTATGCCGATTCCCTTTCGCATATCCAATTCCTCCTTTTCCCGCTTTGCCGAAGGGCCGAAAAGCGCCCTTCTCTTGCGTTTTGTCAATTCAAATGTCTTTGTTTTTAGGATGTTGCTACCGTAATCATTATATATGATGCCGGTTGAAATTTCAAGGTTTTTTTGTCAACGGAAACCCGCTTTTATTCTTTTTCCAACAAAACCGGGAGCGCCGTATACCGCAAAATATCGCGGTTGTTTGCCACCATTCTTGCCGCGACCTCCTTATTGCCCACCAAAATCACCATACGGCTTGCGCGAGTGACGGCAGTATACAAAAGATGGCGGTTTTCCAAAAGGGCAGGACAGAAGGACAGGGGGATAATCACAATGGGGTATTCACTTCCCTGACTTTTATGAATGGTGATGGCGTACGCGTGCTCGAGGTCTTCCATAAATTCTCTGGTATACACGGTTTCCTTATCCTGAAAGGAAACCTCCGCCTCGTCTGCCGACACAGAAACAAGAAGCCCCGTTTCTCCGTTAAAGACGCCAGCGCCAGACTTGCCGCCTCTTTGCCACTCTAACTCGTAATTGTTGCGTATCTGCATCACACGGTCACCCTCGCGCAGAATGATGCCGTGATGCTTGATTTCTTTTTTTCGGCCATCGGGGGGATTCAAGGCCGTTTGCAAAAAGCGATTCAGCTGCTCTGTACCCGCGCTTCCCTTACGGGAGGGGGTGATAACCTGTATGCCCTCTCGGATGCTCTCGCCATACGCCTTGGGAAGCCGCCGACAAACCAGCTCTGCAATCAAGGAGGGTACCTCCTCCTCGCGACAGGGCAGATAGAAGAAGTCCTTATCTCTTTGGTTGAGTATGGGAAGCTCGCCCCTGTTGATACGGTGCGCGTTGGTGACGATAAGACTTTCCTCGGACTGACGGAAAATTTCGTTCAGATGCACGATGCAAAACCTTTTGCTTTGAATCAGATCATGCAAAACATTGCCCGCACCAACCGAAGGAAGCTGATCAGCATCTCCGATTAAAATCAGCCGCGCCCCCTGCACAACGGCAGAAAGAAGGGCCGACATCAATATACTGTCCATCATGGACATCTCGTCCACGATGATAACCTTGGCCTCCAAGGGATTGGAGGCGTTTCTGCGATAAAAGGGCTCGTTGCCCTCGTTTTTTTCCATTTCCAAGGCGCGATGCACCGTTTTTGCCTTGGAACCTGTTGCCTCCGACATTCTGTTGGCGGCGCGCCCCGTGGGCGCCAAAAGCTCAACTGTTAGCCCTGCGAACGAGAAAATGCGGATAAGTGCACGCACAACGGTGGTTTTTCCGGTTCCCGGGCCGCCTGTCAGAACCATAACGCCGTTTTGCAGGCCCGCCCGAATGGCAGCGCGCTGGGCATCGGCATAGGTAATGCCAAGCTCGTCCTCTATCCGACGGATAAAAAGCCCGACATCCGTTTCGCTGTAAAGCGCGCTTGCCTTATCCAAGCGAAGCAGCTTTTGGACGATATATTTTTCCGCGCTGCCGTAATGGGCAAGGGAGATGAGATTTCGCTCATCGTGCCAAGCCATCAGCTGACCGCCGCGAAGCGCTCTTTCAATCGCCGCATCAATCTTCTCTACCGGCACCTCCAGGTGCAGAGCCGCCGACTCACGCAGCTTGTCAAGCGGCAGGGCGGTATGCCCGTTGTTTTGGGCATTAAAGGAAAGGATATAGCAGATACCGCTTTCCAAGCGCTCGGGAGAGTCCTTGGCGAAGGCCAAGGAGCGCGCAAAGTTATCCACTGCCGTAAAGGAAACGGCGAAAATTTCCTGAAAAACGATATAGGGATTTTCCCGTATGACGTCAACGGCGTCTGCTCCCCACTGGCGATAAATTTTACCGATGACCGCAGTGGAAAAATAGGAGCGACAGAGCATCATCAAAGCGCGCACGTCCGACTGCTCACAGAAGGACTCGTGTATCTTCGCTGCCTTTTTGGCAGTAATGCCCGGAATTTCAATCAGCCATTCAGGATGCTTTTCTATGACCTCCAGGGTATCCTCTCCGTACCGCGTGACAATGCGCGCGGCCGTGACGGGCCCAATGCCCTTGACGGCTCCCGAGGCCAAATAACGCAAGATGGATTTACTGTTGGCAGGCAAAAAGACGTCATAGGAGTCGAAGGCGAACTGCACACCGTACTCGCTGTGCTTGCTCCAACGCCCGTAAAGCACGACCTCCTCACCCTCGGCGACCGCCGCCATAATACCAACAGCCGTATGACGCTCGCCCTCTTTGGTGATAATTTCCAAAACGGTATAATCGTTTTCCTCGTTGCGATACACAATACCGTCAACGCTGCCCTGTAAGCAAAGAGTATCAGGGGATTCTTGCATTATACCGTTCCTTTCTGCCAAGCGGCCGTTATTATGAAAGGGCAACTATCTCCGCAAAGACGGCGCCGCGTTTATCAAACGGCAAGTGCCTTCTTCAAGGCCTCTGCCAAATCTCTCTTTTCCCAGGGCGCATTCAGCTCTTCTCTGCCCATATGGCCGTACGCGGCAAACTGCCGATAAATCGGACGGCGAAGCTCAAAGGAGCGAATGATGGCGGAGGGACGGAAATCGAACACCTCAGCCAAGGCGGCGGAGATTTTTTCATCCTCCACCTTACCCGTTCCGAAGGTATCCACCATAATGGATACGGGGCGCGCCACACCAATGGCGTACGCCAACTGCACCTCGCACTTGTCGGCAAGGCCTGCCGCAACAACGTTCTTTGCAGCGTATCTGGCGGCATAGCAGGCAGAACGGTCTACCTTGGTCGGATCCTTACCCGAGAAGGCGCCGCCACCGTGACGGGAATAGCCACCATAGGTATCTACGATTATTTTGCGCCCGGTCAAGCCCGTGTCACCCTGAGGACCGCCCACAACGAAGCGTCCCGTGGGATTCACGTAAATTTTGGTATCCTCGCGCAAGAGCGCCTCGGGAATGATGGGAACGATAACCTCTTTGATGATGTCCTTACGCATATCGTCCATAGAAATTTCCGCCGCGTGCTGCGAGGAAACGACAACCGTATCGACGTACGAGGGCTTGCCGTCCTCATAGGCAACGGTCACCTGAGTTTTTCCGTCAGGACGCAAATAAGGCAAAAGCCCGCTCTTGCGAACCTCGGTCAAGCGGCGCGCCATTTTGTGCGCCAGGGAAACAGGAAGAGGCATCAGCTCGGGCGTTTCGTTGCAGGCATAGCCGAACATCATACCCTGGTCGCCCGCACCGTTGTTCAAATCATCCTTCATTTCACCCGCCTTGGCCTCGGCGCATTTGTCAACGCCCAAGGCAATATCGGGAGACTGCTCGTGAATAGAGGTCAAAACGGCACAGGTATTGCAATCAAAGCCGTACGCGGCATTGTCATAGCCGATTTCTCTGACCGTTTCTCTGACAACCGACTGTATGTCCACATAGGCCTCGGTGGTTACCTCACCCATAACGGTGATGACGCCCGTGGTTGCGAAGGTTTCGCAAGCCACGCGGGACATCGGGTCCTGCCGCAGCATTTCATCCAAAATGGCATCCGAAATCATATCGCAGATTTTATCGGGATGTCCTTCGGTAACGGATTCGGAGGTAAATAACATTTTGCTCATAACGTTTCCTTTCTCGCAAAGAAAAAAATGCCCCGGTTTCCCGAGGAAGAAGCATCTCATCTCTCGGAATTGGCACCTTGTTTTTTTCAAATAGGTTGCCGGGCTTCACAGGGCCAGTCCCTCTGCCACTCTTGATAAGATTTTTTATTGAAAGGGCAAAAATACCCTTCTTTTATATGGATATATACAGTATAACAAATAAAGCGAAAAATTGCAATAGATTTTTTCACAAAGAACGGATTTTTTTGCGAAACCTCTTGTTTTCGAAGGAGGGCTATGATAAAATACCCTTGAAAAACCAAGAAAGGAGTGCGGCCCAATGAAGCTTTCGCTTCCCAAGTACGTTGCAGACGCTATTGCCGAGCTGAATAACCACGGCTACGAGGCCTATGCCGTCGGCGGCTGTACGAGAGACCTTTTGCGCGGTGTGTTGCCGCACGACTACGATATTGCCACGTCTGCCCTTCCCCAAGAAATTCTGACCGTTTTCGAGGGAAAGCGCGTCATCCCCACGGGGCTTGCCCACGGCACTGTGACGTTGCTTGCCCAGGAGGGTCCTCTGGAAATCACCACCTACCGCATCGACGGCGGGTACACAGACGGCAGGCATCCCGATGCCGTTTCCTTCTCTTCCTCCTTCAAGGAGGATGCCCGTCGGCGCGATTTCACCGTGAACGCCATGGCGATTCATCCCGACGGCTCGCTTTTGGACTATTTTGACGGGCAGGGCGATTTGGAGAAAAAAATCATTCGCGCCGTTGGTGACCCCACGAAGCGCTTTGAGGAGGACGCGCTTCGCATTTTGCGCGCCGTTCGCTTTGCCTCCGTTCTGGATTTTGAGATTGAAGCTGAAACCGCCAAGGCAATGCACGCCGAGCGCGCGCGCTTACAAAGCGTTAGTGCGGAAAGGGTGCGCGAGGAGCTGGTAAAGGCCCTGTGCGGCAAGGGCGCTTTGCGCGTGTTTGCGGAGTTTTCTGACGTTCTTGGCTTTATCCTGCCCGAGATTATTCCCGCTTTTTCCTTTGACCAGAGAAGCCGCTATCACGTTTACGACGTATATATGCACACCCTTCACGCCGTTGCCGCCGTGAAGCCCGACCCCATTCTTCGTGTGACGATGCTTTTACACGACCTTGGCAAGCCCGAAAGCTTTTCGCTTGACGAGACGGGCGAGGGGCATTTTTACGGACACGCGGAAAGGAGCGTTGCCATTGCAGAGAGGCTGCTCAAACGCCTGCGCTTTGACAACAAAACAACCGATACCGTTTTAAAGCTTATCAAATATCACGACCTACCGATAGATAATTTTTTCACCCATCTTCCCCGCCTGCGCCAAAGACACGGCGATGCTTTTTTGCTCATGCTGATTGAAGTCAAGCGCGCTGACAACCTATCGCAAAATCCGACCCTCGCCGTCAGAAAAGAGAGACTTGACGAGGCCGAGGCTCTGTTGCGCGCGGAAATGACAAAGGAGTCTCCGCTGACGCTCGCCTCGCTTGCCGTTAAGGGAGGGGATTTGATAGCGCTGGGAATGCCGCCCTCCGAGGCGATTGGGAATGCCCTTTCGCTGCTTTTAGAGGCGGTCTTGGACAATCGCGTTCCAAACGAAAAAGCCCCTCTCCTTGCTTATTTAAACGAGCATAAGGAAGCCTTTTCAATTCCCTTGGAAATAGAGCGAAAGCTTTTGATTGCCTATCCCGACACGGCAATTTTGGAAAGCCAAGAGGGCGTGCGGATTTTCGATATTGAGCAGACCTATTTGTATAACGAAAACGAGGCCCTGACCGAGCGCGTGCGCCTGCGGCGCGAGGGCGAAAGAACGGTGTATTTCCACACAGTCAAGCGGCGCATTTCCCGTCTTACCGCCGAGGAAAGAGAGAGCACCGTTTCGGAGGAAGAATACCGCTCGCTTTTGAAGCGAAAAGATAAAACGGCATCCCCCGTTATCAAGCGGCGGTACGCCATTCCCCACGGCAAGCATATTTTGGAAATCGACCTTTATCCCGCGTGGTCTCGACAGGCGGTTTTAGAGGTTGAGCTTTCCTCCGAAAAGGAGGCCTTTGACCTTCCCCCTTATATCACCGTTTTACGTGACGTTACGGGCATTAAGGAATACAAAAACTTCTCCCTTGCCAAGCGGTTTCCGCCGGAGGAGGAGGCGTAAAAAAAGCGTGCTTTTCATCTGAAAAGCACGCTTTTTCATATATTGAAGCGTCACTCGTTGACGTTAAAAAAGAAAGGGGAGCGCCCCATTTTGAGGCGCGCCGCGACCTATAACGGACTTGGCGGAAAGGAATTATTCCTCGTCCTTCTTTTCCTCGTCCTTTTCGGTATAAACGCTACCGAACATGGTCTCTTCCTTTTCCTTGTCACCCTCTACGGCAACCGTCTTGGTTACCTCAGCAGCGGAGGGCTTGAGGATAAGGTTGAGAAGAATACCGATAATCAAAGCACATGCGATGCTGGAGATTTCGATGCCTGCGAAATTGAGCTTCAAGCCGCCGATACCCGTTACCAAGATACCCGATACGATAAAGAGGTTCTTGGAGTTGTCAAGGTCAACGTTCTTGAACATACGCAAGCCGGAAACGGCGATAAAGCCGTACAGCGCAATGCTGATACCGCCGACAACGCATCCGGGAATGGTCTGGATGAAGAGCATTACGGGATAGAAGAAGGCCAGAACAATGCACATAATGGCGGTGGTAAAGATGGTGTGAACGGAGGCGTTACCCGTGATGGCTACGCAACCGACCGACTCACCGTAGGTGGTGTTGGGGCAGCCGCCCATAAAGGAGCCTGCGATAGATCCGACACCGTCGCCAAGAAGGGTCTTGTCAAGACCGGGATCCTTCAAGAGATCCTTCTCAATGATGGAGGAGATGTTCTTGTGGTCTGCCACGTGCTCGGCAAATACAACCAGCGCAACAGGAGCAAAGGCAAGCAGGATTTCTACGATTGCCTTGCCGTCAACCTTAACGCCGCCGCCAAAGATTTCCTTGAAGGCGCCAACGATGGTGATGTTAGGCAGCCAGTTAGCAAAATCAGTAACCTTAGCAAAGGCAGCAAAGTCGATAATTTTGCAATACTCGGAGCCACCGAGGTTGTAGCCGAGAAGGGTGATGATAAGAGCGGCAACGTAGCCTGCGCCAACACCGATAACGAAGGGGATGAGCTTCATACCCTTGGTTCCCTTTACAGAAACGATAACGGTGGTGAAGAAGGTGATAAGTGCAACGAGAATGTGAAGCAGATTGTAGTTAACAGGAGAAACAGCGATGTTGCAAACGTTGTTGATAGCAGAGCCGGACAGAGAAAGTCCGATGAGCGCTACCGTAGGACCGATGATAACGGGGGGCATCAGCTTGGTAATCCAATCGCTGCCGACAAATTTGATAACGAGAGCGATAACGACATACACAAGGCCGGCGAAAATAGCGCCGAGAACAACGCCGCAGTAGCCGTACAGAACGCCCGTGAGCAAGGGAGTAATGAACGCAAAGGAGCTTCCCAAGAACACAGGGCTCTTGAAGCGGGTAAAGAGCAGGTACACGATGGTACCAACGCCTGCGCCGATAAGCGCGGAGGCCTGGCTGAGATAAGCGCCGTTAGGGTCTACCAGAACGGGAACCAACACGGTTGCCGCGATGATGGCGAGCAGCTGCTGGAACGCATAAATGAGATTTTTGCCGAAAGACGGTTTTTCGTTTACGTTGTAAACAAGCTTCATAATGTCTCCTCCAAAATTTGTTTTTGAAAAGCCCTTCCCTTTTCCGCAATAAAAAAGCCTTCAAAGCAAAGGCACAGGTTTCCCCCCATAAGCCAACCGCAAAAGATCAGTTTTATCAGGCGTGAAAGAAAAAGTTATTTCCCCAAGAGTATACCACAAGGCACGGAGTTTGTAAAGTCTTTTTTTGAAGAAAAAAGGCGTTTTTTCTCGCAAAAAGAAAAAAGAAGTACAGAGTCTTTCTTTTTTAAAAATATATTTTCGTTTTTTTTCGTCCTTTTCTTGACAAAAACGCTTTTCAATGATACAATGCTTCTTGAAACGCATTTAGGATACCCCTCTTGAAAGGAATATACTATGATTCAGCTTTACAACACTCTCTCCTTTAAAAAGGAGCCCTTCGTTCCCATTGAGCCCGGAAAGGTAAAAATGTATGCCTGCGGCCCGACGGTTTACAACTTCTTCCACGTTGGCAACGCGCGCTGCTTTACCGTATTCGATATGCTTCGCCGTTACCTTGAATACCGCGGCTATGAGGTTACCTTCGTACAAAACTTTACGGACATTGATGACAAGGTTATCCGTCGCGCAAACGAGGAAGGCATTACCTACGCGGAAATTGCCGCCCGTTATATCAAGGAATATTTCACGGACGCGCAGGGACTCGGCGTTCGTCCTGCCACGGTGCATCCTCTTGCAACCGACAACATTGATGTTATTATCGAAATCGTCTCTACTCTGGTAGACAAAGGATACGCCTATCAGTCGGGCAGCGACGTATATTTCCGCACGAGAAAATTCAAGAGCTACGGTAAGCTTTCGGGCATTGCCGTTGAGGATTTGGAGTCCGGCGCGCGCATTGACGTTTCCGAGCAAAAGGAAGATCCGCTTGATTTTGCACTCTGGAAGGGCGCAAAGCCCGGCGAGCCCAGCTGGACATCTCCTTGGGGCGAGGGTCGCCCCGGCTGGCACATTGAATGCTCCGCGATGGTAAAGCGCTATCTTGGCGAAACCATTGACATTCATTGCGGCGGTCAGGACCTGATTTTCCCCCACCACGAGAACGAAATTGCCCAATCCGAGTGCTGCACGGGTCACCCCTTCGCAAACTTCTGGATGCACAACGGCTACATCAACGTGGACAATCAGAAGATGTCCAAATCCCTCAACAACTTCTTCACCGTTCGTGAGATTGCAGAAAAGTACGGCTATATGCCCATTCGTCATTTCCTGCTTTCCTCGCATTACCGCAGCCCCATCAACTTCTCCAAAGACATTATCGAGCAATCCGCTGCCGCCTTGGAGCGCATTTTCAACTGTGCAGACGCGCTTGATTTCTATCTTGCTCACGCCGAAGGAAATGAAACGGCCGCCGATGACGAGGCACGCATTGCCGACTTTGAGGCGTGCAGAACGGCGATGATCGAGGCCATGGACGATGACCTGAATACCGGAAACGGCATTGCCTGCATCTATGACCTTATCCGCAAGCTGAACCAAGCAATGAACGGTGCTGAAAAGGCTTCTGTTACCGCGATTCGCAAGGGCAAGGAAATCTTCACCGATATGACCAACCTCTTTGGCTTCGTTCGCGAAAAGAAGGAGGATGACGGCTTGATTGCGGAGATTGAGGAAGCCATCGCAAGACGTATGGAGGCCAAGAAGGCCAAGAATTACGCCGAGGCAGACAAAATCCGCGCCGACCTCGCCGCCCGCGGTGTTATCCTGGAGGACACCCCCCAGGGCACCAAGTACAAAATCGTTGAACAGAAATAAAAGATAAAACGAAAGAGCAGACACGCAATGTCTGCTCTTTTTTTCGTTCTTTTTTAGAGTCCTTCAACCAGAAGAAAGTGCTTCAAGGCAGCGTATTCCAAGGTGTGCGGTACGAGGGCGTCCGTTTTTGTCATAGCGAAAAATTCCTCCAAGGAGAAAAATCTCGCATCAGCGACCTCCTCGCTTTGCAAAACACTCGCGTCAAGGTCAACCTCCTGCCGCAGAAGATACACGTCGGCAAGCTCGTTATTGTCTATCCTTCCGTAAGGCAAGCGCTCGCGGCTCGTAAAAAGGTAGAAGAGCTTTTCCGTATCAACGGAAAGCCCCAGCTCCTCTCTTCCCTCTCTCAAAAGGGCATCAAGGGAGGATTCGCCCGCGCCGACGTGCCCTGCAAACGAAGCGTCCCACGTATCAGGATACACGCTCTTTTCCTTGCTTCTGTACTGCAAAAGAATTTCGTTTTTGCCGTTCAGAATCCAAACGTGCACGGCCCTATGCCATCTTCCCTCCTTGTGCGCGGTTGCCTTATAAACCGTGCCGATAATTTCGCCCTTTTCGTTATATTCGTCCAAAAGCTCGTCCTGCATAGTTTTTTCCTTTCCCTTTGTCGCTTCAAGAGCGGCAAAGCAGGGTTGCGTAATCCGAAACGGAGCGAGAGCCCGTTCCGTCCTCATCGACCGCAAAATAGGTACAAACCGTTTTTCCTATCAAAAGCCTCTCTCCCTTAAGGCGCAAGCCGACAATGACGCCCTCCCAAAGCAGCAAGGCCTCGATATTCGAAACCTCCGAAAGGGATTTATCGCGCTCTCTTACTCTTTCACTCTCCACAACGCCGTAGGAGCTATCCTCCTCGGTCCAGTTTTCCGAAACGAAAAGGTGCGAAAGCTGCTCTTCAAGCGGCTTTCCCGCCAGAACCGCGAGAGGCGCTTGCAGCTCTCCCTTTTCCGTTTCCGTTAGCGCGATCTCCTCCTTGGGCAGAGCCAAAAACCGCAAAATCGCCATTTTTTCCTGCAAGGGAGAATAAATAAAGCTCGTCTCGTCAATGTCAACACCCTCGGGCAGCTCTATATCATCAAGGGCCTTACAGCTCGAAAAGGCGTAATCCTCTATCGTTTCCAAGGACTTGGGAAGAACGACGCGGCGAAGAGATGTACAGTCCGCAAAAGCGGCGTGAGCAATACATTCAACGCCCTCTAAAATCACAACCTCCTCAAGCTGCTTGGCATAAGCGCAGGCATGGCTCGGAACCTCCTTAACACTACCCGGGATAACGAGGGAGCGAATGGACGATTCTTTAAAGGCCACCTCCATATCCTTGACCGTATCGGGCAGAACCAAATGCTCAGGGTATTTCTTTCCATATATATGCCCATGCAGAGAGCTGATTTGGGGCGGCATAGCATACGGCTCCAAGGCGCCACAGTTCTCAAAGGCGTCGGTAATGTACCGAAGGCTATCGGGCAAAACGACCTTCTTTAAGGCCGAAAAGTCACAAAAGCTATACCAAAGCCCCTCTGTTCCCTCCGAAACAACAGCCTTTTTGACAAGCGCGCGCAGCTTTCCGCTGACCGTTTCTCTCTTGATTATCCAACCGTGCTCATCCAGCGCGCAGAAAAGGCGAGGCAGGCTCAAAAAGCCCTCAGCGTGAAGCGTTCCGTCCGCAGTAACGGTAAGGCTTCGGCCCTCCGTCTCGAAATAAAGCACAGCCCCATCGCGATGGGCAGTAACGAGGCGCTCTGCCTCCTCCTTGGTGACGGATATTTTCACGTTGTCAACGGTCAGATTCATCAAAACGGTAGAGCTTTCCTGCATTTGCGTTTCCTGCTTTCTTATCTTTTTACGGGAGCTTCCCCTGTAAATTTATTCTAACACACGCGAAGAAAGAAATCAAGCACTTTTTCAAACAAAGGCGCCAAACGAGAAGCCGAATGAGAAAAAGAAGCAGGCTGCAAAAGTTTGCCTAATTGTTATTTAATTGTCAATATATTTGTGCGAATATCTATTGAATTTTTCCGAAAACGATGCTATAATTGTTTCGTATGTAAACATTGACGAAAAGTCACAAAGGAGAAACGCAATGCCAATGCAAATGACATTCAGATGGTACGGCGAAGGAAACGATAAAATCAGCTTACAGGATATTAAGCAGATTCCCGGTGTTTCGGGTATCGTTTGGGCTTTGCACGACAAAATGCCCGGTGAAATCTGGGAGGTTGAGGAGATTGCCAAGGTAAAGGCACAGCTTGACAAGTACGGCTTTAATATGGACGTTGTTGAGTCTGTCAACGTACACGACGATATTAAAATCGGTCTTCCCAGCCGTGACGGCTATATTGAAAACTACCGTCAAACCATTAAAAATTTAGCCAAATTCGGCGTAAAGGTAATTTGTTACAACTTTATGCCCATCTTCGACTGGACTCGCTCTGACCTCTTCCATCCCGTAGGAGACGGCTCTACCGCCCTTTACTACCAAAAGGACATGATTCAGGACGATTACAACGCTATGGCCGAGTACATTCTGGGCTTTACCGAGAAGTTCAATATGTCCTTCCCCGGCTGGGAGCCCGAGCGCATGGCACGGCTTGACGAGCTGTTCCGCTTATACAAGGACGTTGACCACGAAAAGCTTTGGGCCAACCTCAAATACTTCTTGGAGGCGATTATGCCCACCTGTGAGGAGACGGGCATCAAGATGGCCATTCACATGGATGATCCGCCGTGGGATATTTTCGGCCTGCCCCGTCTTTTGATTGATGAGCCGAGCATTGATAGATTCTTGCGGATGGTGGACCACCCCTGCAACTGCTTAACGCTCTGCTCGGGAAGCCTGAACGCCAACCCCGACACCAATGTGGCCGATATTGTCAGAAAGCATTGGGACCGCATTGCTTTTGCCCACATTCGCAACGTGAAGCATTTTGAAAACGGCGACTTTTCCGAGGCGAGCCACCGCGACTGTGACGGTGATACGGGTATCTTGGAAATTCTCCGCGCCTATCACGATTGCGGCTACGAGGGCTACATTCGCCCCGACCACGGCAGACATCTGTGGGGTGAGGGCCCCGGAACCGTCCGTCCCGGATACGGTCTTTATGACCGCGCACTTGGCATTATGTATATGCTGGGCGTTTGGGATATGCTGGATAAGCTTGCAAACAAATAATAATTACATACGAGGTAAAAAAATGATTAAGCTTCCCTTTCAAATTGATTTTAGTAACAAGGTTGTTGTGGTAACGGGAGCCGGCGGTCTCATTTGCGGCGCTATGGCTCGCGCATTTGCACAAAGCGGTGCCAAGGTTGCCGCCTTGGATTTGAACGAAGACGCCGTTTTGGCCTTGGCCGACGAGCTGAAGGCCGAGGGCTTTATCTGCAAGGGCTACAAGGCAAACGTATTGGACAGCGCCGCATTGGAGGAGGTTCATCAGGCAGTTCTTGCCGACCTCGGCTCTTGCGATATTCTGGTGAACGGTGCGGGCGGTAACAACCCCAAGGCTACCACTGACAACGAATATCAGCACGAAGCCAAGGAAGGCGGCAAGTCCTTCTTTGATTTGGACGCCGCGGGCGTTGATTTCGTTTTCAAGCTCAACTTTCAAGGCACGCTTCTGCCCACCCAGGTTTTCGCCAAGGATATGGTGGAAAAGAAGCACGGCTGCATTCTCAACATTTCCTCCATGAACGCCTACACCCCCTTAACCAAGATTCCTGCCTATTCCGCTGCCAAGGCCGGTATTTCCAACTTTACCCAATGGCTTGCCACCCACTTTGCAGGCACGGGCATCCGTTGCAACGCCATTGCCCCCGGCTTCTTGGTTTCTGCCCAGAACAAAGCCCTTCTCTTCCACGAGGACGGCACCCCCACCCCTCGCTCCGCCAAGATTCTGAACGGCACGCCTACGGGTCGCTTTGTTGACGCCTCCGAGCTTTTGGGCGCAACCCTCTTCCTGTGCGACGATGCTTCCTCCTCCGCCATCACGGGTGTTGTTCTGCCCATTGACTGTGGCTTCTCGGCATATTCGGGAGTCTAAACAAGTTAAAATTTTAAAAAATTTTAACTTTGTCGGTTGCGACCTTTTGGTCGCAACGCGACGCCACAAGTTGAAATTTTGAAACAATTTTAACTGTTGCAACTAAATCTATTATTTAAAGAACACAAAAAGGATTGGTAAATAAAATGGATAAGTTTATTCCTGTCGTTGTGATCAAGGATCTTTCTGAGACGGACAAGATCATGACCGCCTTGAAGAACAGCGATATTATGTGCGCGGAGATCACCTTCCGCACCGCTTGCGCGGCCGAAGCCATTGCATACGCCGTTAAGAATTATCCCGATATGAACGTTGGTGCCGGTACGGTTATCAACGCCGAGCAATGCAAGAAAGCCTTGGAGGCAGGCGCAAAGTTCATCGTTTCTCCCGGTCTTTCCGTTGCCGTTGCTGAGGTTTGCCGCGAGGCAGGCGTTCCCTACTATCCCGGCTGCGTAACTCCCACGGAGATTATGCAGGCATTGGAGCTTGGCATCACCGTCGTTAAGTTCTTCCCCGCCAACATTTACGGCGGACTGAAGGCCTTGAAGGCGCTTTCCGCTCCCTTCCCGCAGGTTAAGTTCATCCCCACGGGCGGTGTGGACAGAGGCAACATTGACGAATTTTTGGCCTTTGACAAGGTGTATGCCATCGGCGGCTCCTTCTTTGTAAAGGAAGCGCTTGACAAAATGCAAGAAAACGCTTAATGAAAGGAAATCCGTGCAATGAAAAAAATTGTTACTTTTGGTGAATTGATGCTCCGCTTGGCTCCCGAAGGCTATCTGCGCTTCGTGCAAAGCGAAAAATATGAGGCAACCTTTGGCGGTGCCGAGGCCAACGTGGCCGTTTCCCTTGCCAACTACGGATTAGACGTTGCCTTCGTCAGCAAGCTTCCCTCTCACGAAATCGGACAGTCTGCCGTAAATTCTCTGCGGAAATTCGGCGTTGACACCTCCCTTATCGTGCGCGGCGGCGAAAGAGTTGGTATTTACTACTGCGAGAAGGGCGCAAGCCAGCGTCCCTCCAAGGTTATTTATGACCGTGCCTACTCCTCCATTGCGATGGCTTCTCCCTCTGACTTTGACTGGAACAAGATTTTTGACGGTGTGACCTGGTTCCACTTTACCGGCATCACCCCTGCCCTTAGCGACGACGTTGCCAAAATATGTCTTGAAGCTGTCAAGGCTGCCAAGGAGCGCGGCATCACCGTTTCCTGCGACCTGAACTTCCGCAAGAAGCTGTGGAGCAAGGAAAAGGCCTGCCAGGTTATGAGCGAGCTTTGCCACTATATTGACTACTGCATCGCCAACGAAGAGGACGCCAAGGACGTTTTCGGCATTGAAGCAGAAAACACCGATATTTACGGCGGTAAGCTCAACCGCGAGGGCTACATTTCCGTTGCCAAGCAGTTGACCGACAAGTTTGGCTTCAAGGGCGTTGCCATTACCCTGCGCGAGAGCAAGAGCGCCAACGATAATGACTGGTCGGGTATGCTCTACACCGAAAGCGAGGCTTATTTCAGCAAAAAATACAGTATGCACATCGTTGACCGCGTTGGCGGCGGCGACTCCTTCGGCGGCGGCCTGATTTACTCCTTGGTAAACGGCTACGCGCCCGGGGCGGCTATCGAATTTGCCGTTGCGGCAAGCTGCTTGAAGCACTCGATAGAGGGTGACTACAATATGATGAGCGTTGCCGAGGTGCAAAACCTCGCCGGTGGCGACGCCAGCGGCCGCGTACAGAGATAACGTCGCGTTGCGCGTTCTCCCTTAAGGGCAGAATTGCAACGTAAAAAATCAACTTTCTTTTCAAAAAACGCAACCCAAAAGGTTGCGTTTTTTATTTTTTTAAAAAAACTATTGACAAGTTTGCTTGTCAATGATATACTTGTTTTACCAAATATACTTTGCAAAGGAAACAAGTTTAGGATGAAAAAAGAAGAATTTATTGAAAAACTGCGAAGTGAAAACGAAGAAAACGATCCTTACGAGCGCGAAGCAGAAAATATGGGCAGAAAAATCGGAGTCTTTTCCGCTTTCGTTTTGACAATCCTTTTGTTTGTGTCAGAATATCTGTTCACCGGCGAACATAACTTTGCGTTACCATCAATTTTAATAACCGTTTTATTTGTAGAAAATTTGGTTAAGGCCTTGAAAATAGGTACCTTCTCTTCTGTTTTGATGGCCGTTCTTTGGGGTCTTGCGCTTTTAGGCTTTTTGTTGCTTTTCTATCTTCAAACGGTACTTGGTTGGTGAGTTATGGAAAACGAATTGAATTTGCTGAACCGTTTGCGTGAATGCAGAACGGAAAAGAATATATCCCAAGGTGACTTGGCAGAAATGGTCGGCGTTTCGCGTAACACTATTAGTTCCATCGAAAAAGGACAGTACTCTCCCAGCGCCAAGCTGGCCTATGCGCTGTGTATTGTTTTAGGAAAAAAGTTCGAGGATGTTTTTTTCTTTGAGGATTATCCGACCCCTGAGGAATTACCTGCACCTGAAAGAATGCAGTCGCTTTCAGACAAGGGATTGCAACGCATCTTGCGGTATTTGTCTGACAAAGGCTGGACGGCAGAGCAAACCTTGGATTTCATTTCGTATATCGTTAGCTAAAAAACAAAAACGGAGAAAATTATGTGTCTTTTCAGAAAAAGAAAATCTTACACCACAAAAGAAGGCTATCGGCAGGTCTGGGCTCCAAAAAGCACTGAAGCCAGAGCAAATGGCTATGCACCTGAACATCGCTTAAAAGCAAGTAAAATGATCGGAAGACCTTTAAGACATGACGAAATCGTTCATCACAAAGATGGAAACAAAAAGAACAATAGGGCCCGCAACCTGCAAATAGTAACACGAAAAGAACATTTTTCAATACATCGCAAAAACAAAAAAGGATAAATTTTTTATTATGGACAAGCAACGGGAATATGACGGAAAAATTTATATACGGCGCAATGCAAAGTGGGTGGATGATCACAATATGGTTGTCCCAACTGCACTGCAAAACATTTTAAATAATTTGGAAGCCAAGGAAATTTGCCTTGAAGAAATGAGTTACGAGGACGCCAAGCGCGAGGGCGATAAATTCAAGCAAAGCGAAAGCTATTCTCTTGCGTTAAAGTATTATGAGGCTGCTCTTGCGATAGCAGACACGCGAAGCCGCGTTTCTGTTTTACTTCCTCGCATAACATCTTGTTATAGAAAAATCCATCGTCCCGAAAAGGTTATTTCCTTGCTATCCGAAATGAAAATCCAATACGGAGAGGGTATCATCAACGAAGCGCTTTTAACCTCGGCGGCCGCCGCATATTGCGATATGGACAAACCCGAAGAGGCGCTCCGCTGCTGCAAATGGGCATA
>JAZRFK010000020.1:0-9557 GCA_045661325.1 Eubacteriales bacterium
ACGCCCGTGCCCTTGTCAACGTAACCGGAGTATACGCGGAAGAAGCAGAGCTTTCCAACGTAGGGGTCGGTTGCAATCTTGAAGGCCAAAGCGGAGAAGGGCTGATCGTCGCCTGCGCAACGCTCGATTTCTTCCTCGGAATCAACACTCACGCCCTTGATAGCGGGAATGTCCAAGGGAGAGGGCATATAATATACAATGTTGTCCAGAAGCTTCTGAACACCCTTGTTCTTATAAGACGTTCCGCAGCAAACGGGAACGATTTGGTTGGCGATAGTCGCCTTACGAAGAGCTGCACGGATTTCGTCGATGGTGATTTCCTCACCGCCGAAGAACTTGTCCAAAAGCTCATCGTCAGTTTCAACGATAGACTCAACCATCTTGTCATGATATTCCTGGGCCATTTCCATCATATCGGCGGGAATGTCCTCAACGCGCATATCCTTACCAAGATCGTCATAGTAAATATCAGCCTTCATCTCTACGAGGTCGATGATGCCGCGGAAAGAGCTTTCAACTCCGATAGGAAGCTGAATCGGTACTGCATTTGCATGCAGTCTTTCCTTCATCATACGAACAACGCGGAAGAAGTCGGCGCCCGTGATGTCCATCTTGTTGATGTAAGCCATACGGGGAACCTGATACTTGTTTGCCTGACGCCATACGGTTTCCGTCTGGGGCTCAACGCCGCCCTTAGCGCACAGAACGGTAACGGAACCGTCCAAAACGCGCAGGGAACGCTCAACCTCAACGGTAAAGTCTACGTGTCCGGGCGTATCAATAATGTTGATACGGTGCTTGTTTGCTTTTACCTTGTCCGCATCGTTGTGGTACTCAGAAAGCGCCCAATAGCAAGTGGTAGCAGCAGAGGTAATGGTAATACCACGCTCCTGCTCCTGTACCATCCAGTCCATCGTTGCGGCGCCATCGTGCGTCTCACCGATACGGTGGGTTTTTCCCGTGTAAAACAAGATACGCTCGGTTGTGGTGGTTTTTCCGGCATCAATGTGTGCCATGATACCGATGTTTCTAGTTCTCTCAAGAGAAACTTCTCTGGAACCAAGTGGCATAATCTTTTTCTCCTTGTTTTACTGGGTAAATTAGAATTTGTAGTGAGCAAAAGCCTTGTTTGCTTCAGCCATACGGTGCGTTTCTTCCTTCTTCTTGAAGGCTCCGCCCATTCCGGCCTTAGCATCCATGATTTCTGCTGCCAATCTTTCGGCCATGGTTCTTTCGCCACGGCTTCTGGAAGCGGCGGTCAACCAACGCAGACCCAGGGTCTGACGTCTCTCCGCGCGAACCTCCATCGGTACTTGGTAGTTAGAACCGCCGATACGGCGAGCCTTAACCTCCAAAACCGGCATTACATTTTCAAGAGCCGCCTGGAATACTTCCAGCGGGTTCTGACCCAACTTTGCTTCAACCATAGCAAATGCGTCATATACAATTTTCTGGGCAACGCCCTTTTTGCCGTCCAGCATAATGTTGTTCACGAGCTTGGTAACAAGCTTGGAATGGTACATAGGATCCGGTAAAACATCTCTCTTGGAAATTTGACCTCTTCTTGGCACTGTACTTCCCTCCTTCATTATTATTTATGATATCACAGGTACTCGAAGAAATGTCTTCGTTCGTGCTCGTCGGTGGTGGGGAATCTATAAATAAACATTTATGAATTCAGCAAGCTTTGACGATACACTGAGATAAGACGAATTACTTTTTCTTGGGACGCTTTGCGCCGTACTTGGAACGACCCTGCATACGGTTAGCAACACCTTGTGCGTCCAAGGTTCCGCGGATGATGTGATAACGGCATCCGGGCAAGTCACGAACACGGCCGCCGCGAATCAATACGACGCTGTGCTCTTGCAAGTTGTGGCCAATACCGGGAATGTACGTGGTGCACTCCAAGCCATTGGTCAAACGAACTCTTGCGATCTTACGAAGTGCGGAGTTCGGCTTCTTAGGGGTGGTGGTCGTCACTTTCGTGCAAACGCCTCTCTTCTGCGGTGCGTGATGGTCAGTGCTGACGTTACGCAGTGCATTGAGACCCTGCTGAAGCACGGGCGCTTTGGACTTATAAGTCGATTTTGCACGTCCTTGCTTGACAAGTTGGTTAAAGGTTGGCATTTTTCTCCTCCTTTGCTGAATTTTAAATGTCTATCCTTGCCCCGCTCGGTTGAAAAGCCGGGCAAACGGATGAATCCCGCCGATAAAGCCGTAGGCTTACCGCCGAAATCCATAGTCCGACAAGGTATTATAGCATTATACTTTCTGTTTTGTCAAGAGCTGATATAATTTTTTCTATCTTTTCAAAAAAAGTTTTCAAAAAAGTCATATTTACCCTTGGCTTTTTCTTCATTTTTGTCCGTTTGTGTCAGATTTTCGCGCCAAAGCAGGCTGTTAACGATGAAGGAGCCGTCCTTGGCGAGCGCCGCAACGCACCGCCCGTGCTCGTTTTTCAAAAGAGGAGCAAGGCTTTGCGCCTCAAAGGAAAGGGTTGCTAAGGGCGAAGAAAAGGAAACGAGGGGCGGCAGGCTCTTGTTTTCGGGCAAAAGAAAGAAGCTGTTTTCGGCTCTGGCGAAAACGGTAGTCTCTCCCAGTCGGCTTTCTCCCAAGGACAAGCCCTCAATCAACGTGGCGGCCGACGTATTGGCCTTGGGAAGCACAACGATGGCCGTCTCTGTTTTATAGACCTGCTCCTCGTGCTGAACCGTTAAGCAGAGCGTGTAGGCCGTAGGCTCCTCTACCGCGGGGAAGGAAAAGCGCGCCGCGGGCAAATCATCCGCAACCGTACCGACGCCCTCTGCCGTTATCCCGCCGTCGCGCGCCAAGGAATAGAGAAACGAGGCTCCCGTCAGGTCTTTGCCCGTATAAACGGGAAGCGCCGTCTCTTCATCGCTCGGCACAAGGAACACGGGCTTTCGGAAGCCAACGGTACGCGCACTCTTTAAAAGCTTCATCCCTCTTTCGCTTTGCATAAAGGCAGGCAGCAGCAAATACTGCCCGCCCAATGCGAAAAAGGCAGAGGCCAGGCCCTTATAATACCAAGCGCGGTAGGTGTCCTTATCCCAGCCGTACCTTTCCGACAAAAGCTTTCCTGCCAGCCTTTCCGAGAAGGAAAAGGGCAGGTCGGTATAAAACGCAGACTCCGTGCTTTTACGCAAAGGCAAAAGCCCCATTTGGCTGCCGTAATGCGTTAAGAGCGCGTCAAGCGTCTTTTCTGCCGTATCCTCCGCCCTCGCGGCGCAGGGCCCGTAAAGGAGAGTCATATACAAAAGCGAGGGATGCTTTTGTTTCAGGGCGCAAAGTCGCTCGGCCGCAAGGGAAAGCGAGGCGGGTGATGCGTCCTTTTCCACCGTTACAGAGGCCGCAACGCCCATACCGACCGCATCGCATTCCGAAAGCAGCGCCTCCGTAACCGTAGTGGCAGGGCAAACCAAAAGAGAAACACCCGCCGCCCTCATTCTCGTTACGGAAAGTGAAAGAGGCGGCGAAACGAAAAGGCCCAAAAGGCGCAAGGGCTCCTTGCCCTTAAAAAGAAGCTGACCGTTTCTTGTCTTGCGCCTTTCATAAGCGGCAAGGCCAAGAAGAAAGCGCTGCCGCTTGCGGCCGCTGCAATCCTCCATCAGCTCTGCTGTAACCTCGTACATAGAAGGACGCTCCACCGTCCAGCGCTTCATATCAGCCTTTGGCACGGTAAGAGAAAGGCGGGCGCGCCCCTCACCGTCAAACCGACCGCATAAAACGCGCTCGTGCCGCCCGACTGCAACGCCGAGAGAAAAGAAGGTGTTTTCCCTGCCCAAAACGGAAAAGGAAATCACATCTCTTTCTCCCTTTCGCGTCAGCGCGGCGGAAATCCACTCCTCTGCTTCGGGCAAAAGCGAAACCCGAGGAACAGAGGGCGTCTCCTTATCGCTTGAAAAGCGTAAAAGCAAGGTCTCATCCTGCTTGACAAGAAGGCTTGTTTCCCCGCCATCGTGCAAGCGCACGGAATTGTCTGCACAAAACAAAGCGCAGCAATCTCCGCCCTCCAAGACGAAGCGACCGCTTTCGCGCGCCCTTATCCGATACGCGTCCTTTTCAACACAAAAACAGACAAGGGGCTCTTGTCTGTCTTTTTCTTTTTGATTTGTTCTGCGCCCTGCCGCAGCCGCAGAAAAGGAGGTCTCTTTTGCTTCTTCCGCGCGCTTTTCGGTCTCTTGCAGGGACAAGGGCTTTAACAGAATAGAATTCATCGTATCGTCCGGTTCTTCTTGTATAATTTCGTTGCGTTTTTACAAATACTCTTTATGAATGTAGAAGGTTAAGGCCAAAGCGGCTCAAAGCCCCGCAAAGCCCGAAAAATTCTCAAGATAAAAATGACAGGTGCGCTTCATTTGCTCCGTAAAGCCTGCGGCAGAGGGGTCATACACCCCGACGGTTTGCATTCCTGCCGCCTTGGCGGTGCTTACGGCCTTAATGTTGTCATCAAAGAACAACACCTGCTCCACGGTGGTACCCATTTCCTTAGCCGCCGCCTCGTAAATAGCAGCATCACCCTTGGTTAAGCCGAAGTCCTCCGAGCTCCAAACGCCCTCGAACAACTCGTACACCCCCGTGCGCTGTAAGCAGGGGTCAAGCATTCTGTGAGGGCTTGCCGTTAAAACGTAGAGCTTCTTTCCCATTTCGTGAAGGCGATGAAGCGCATCATATACCCCCACCTTTAAGGGAATTTCATCGCGGTAGGCAGGCAGGGCGACAACGTCCATCTCCGCAATCATCTCGGAAACGGTCATCGGCACGCCAAGCTCCCTGATAAAATACTCTGCCGAGCCAACGTCACCCAAGGGGGTGATAATTTCAATCACGTTATCGGGATAGGAAACGCCCGCTTTTTTCAAAATGCCCATCATTTTGTTTATCCAAGAGGGCATAGAATCCACCAGCGTTCCGTCAAAATCAAACAAATAATACTCGTACCCCACGTTTCTTTACCTTACCAAATCTTGCGGTACAGATCCATTACCTCGGCCTTTGTGGGAACGCGAGGGTTGGTGGCGGTGCAGGCGTCAGCCAGAGCCATCTCTGCCATAAACTCGATTTTTTCCATATATTCGCTCTCGCTGATGACGCCGCAGGCAGAAACGGACAGGGGAATGTTCATTTCCTTGCTCATAAATTCCACGTAGGAAACCAAGGCTCTGATGGTTGTAACCTCGTTAAGATTGGAAAGGCCGAGAATACGCGCCATATTACAATACTTTCTGACACAGGGCGCGTAGCTTTCGCGGCTCTTGGAGCGCATATCAATTTCGGCATTGTATTCAATGATGTGGGGCAGAAGAATGGCGTTTGCTCTGCCATGGGGCAGATGAAAGTTCGCGCCAAGCTGGTGCGCCATACCGTGATTCAAGCCGAGAGAGGCCGAATTGAAGGCCAAGCCTGCCAGGCAAGAGGCCACGTGCATCTTTCTTCTGGCGTGGGAATCGTTGTTATCGCTATACGAGCGAAGAAGGAACTGACCGCAAATTTCCACCGATTTTTCTGCCAAGGCGGCGGAAAACTCGTTATTGTTAACCGAAACGTAGGCCTCAATGGCGTGAGTCAGTACGTCCATTCCCGTATCTGCGGTAATGGTGGCGGGAACGGATTTTACCAGAACCGCGTCCAAAATTGCCTCGTTGGGAATCATGCTTTCCTCGGAGAGAGGGTATTTCACACCCTTTTCCGTGTCGGAAATGACGGCAAAGGAGGTCACCTCGCTGCCCGTTCCCGAGGTAGTGGGAATGGCAATGAGCCAGGGCTCAAAGGAGGGCTCAATCTGAGAGGCGAACTTTCTCACGGATTTGGACAAATCAATGGCACTGCCGCCACCGATGGCCACGATACATTCGGGTCTCTCGGACAAGGCCGCGCGCACGCCTGCAATCACCTTATCCATCGGGGGATCAGGCACCACATCCGAAAAGACGGAAAAGGCAATTCTCGCCTGCTCCAATCGGCTTGTCACCTCGTGCACCATGCCGCTGCTGACCACGTACGGATCCGCAATGACCAGAACCTTACGGTAATGCAGCTGCATCAGTCTATCCAAGGCGTGCTCACCAAAGCATATTTTCGTCTTAACCTCAAAGTTTTTCAAATATCTATCCTCCAAGCAGCGCCAAGGCGCCTTCCTACGTGCCAACGCACGTTTTTCTTCTCTTGTTCCTTTTATTCTATCACAGCGGCACCCTTTTTGCAAGAGGTTGGGCGAAAAAACCATCGCAAAAGAAGAGAAAAAAGGCCATTTTTCGTCCTTTTTCTCATTCCTCTGTTATGCTCTCCCCCTCTTCCGTGGGCGAAGGCGGCGCCTCCTCTTCAAGCGGCGCCTGCGGCGCAGGCATTGGTGCGCTTGCGTTTTCGCCCACCGAAACCAGCCCCCTTCCATCGTAAAGCGCCTCAAAGCAGTCAGCGGAATCGGGCAGGCGCATCCGCACCCCATCGATATGGATATATCGCGCAAAGCCGTAGCGATAGGTGGAGAGGAGGCGGTTAAAGGCGTCATCGCTCTGCGCGGCCAAGAGAAAATCCTCCCCCTCGCGCCCCACCACGAGAAGCGAGTGATAAAAGCCCTGCCTGTCATTGCCCAGCTGTATCACGTCTCCAACCTCCAAGGCATCGGGCGCAACCTCCCTGCCATACGGCCCTTCGGCCTTGTTGCCGACAATAAAATCGTAAAAAAAGCGCACTCCCGTCCAAGAGGCACTTCTGTCTCCGTCATTACGGTAATACCAGCCGAAAACGGGCGTAAAATTCATCACGCAGCTGCCTGCTAACAGACATTGCGAAACAAAATTGGTGCAGTTGCCGCCAAGGCCGTCATAATTGCTAAAAAGCGGATTGCGCGAAAACGCCCATTTCTCTGCATACAAAAGTGCGCGGGTTCTCTGATAGTTTTTTTCAACAAGCATACGGTTTCCTCTTTTCGTTTTTCTGCTTTCATTGTATGCCGAAAGAAAAAAAGAGCGCCTTTTCCTGCCTGCAAGGTGTAAAAAAATTTGAAGCTTTTGGAAAAAAATTGCAAAAAACTGTTGCAAAACGCTTCCTATTTTGCTATAATATTATTTGTTAATTTTATGTCGGTATTTAGCCGAAGGAGTACAAAGATAATGGAACAGAATGAAAGAAGAGTCGGTACTGTTTCCAGAGGCATTCGTTGCCCCATCATCCGTCAGGGAGATGACCTGGCAGAGATAGTCACGAACAGCGTCTTGGAGGCGGCCGAGGCAGAGGGCTTCGCCCTTCGCGACAAGGACGTTATTTCTATCACCGAATCTATCGTGGCGCGTGCCCAGGGCAACTACGCAACGGTAGACAATATTGCCAAGGACGTAAAAGAAAAGCTCGGCGGCGGAACCGTCGGCGTTATTTTCCCCATTCTGTCCCGCAACCGCTTCGCCATTTGCTTGCGCGGTATCGCCAAGGGCGCCAAGAAGGTCGTTCTGATGCTTTCCTACCCCTCCGATGAGGTGGGCAACGCCCTCATTTCCTTGGACAAGGTGGACGAGGCAGGCGTGAATCCGTATTCGGACGTTTTGTCTCTTGCCGATTTCAGAAGACTGTTTGGCGACGTGCGCCACGAGTTTACGGGCGTTGACTACATTGAATACTATGGCAATCTGGTTAAGGAAATGGGTGCCGAGGTCGAGTTTGTGTTTGCCAATCAGGCAAAGGCCATTCTGCCCTACGCCGATTGCATTCTGACCTGCGATATTCACACCAGAGCCCGCACCAAGCGCATTCTGAAGGCCGCAGGCGCCAAAATAGTTCTCGGTCTTGATGACATTATGAACGCTTCCGTTGATGGCAGCGGCTACAACGAGAAGTACGGTCTTCTCGGCTCTAACAAATCCACCGAGGATTCCATCAAGCTTTTCCCGAGAGAGTGCAAGCCCTTGGTGCTTGACATTCAGGCGCGCATTTTGGCGGCAACGGGCAAGCACGTTGAGGTTATGGTGTACGGTGACGGTGCCTTCAAGGATCCCCAGGGCAAAATCTGGGAGCTGGCAGACCCCGTTGTTTCCCCCGCCTTTACCGACGGTCTTATCGGAACGCCCAACGAGCTCAAGCTGAAGTACCTTGCTGACAACGATTACAAGGATTTGTCGGGTGAGGCACTTCGCCAAGCCATTTCCGAGAGCATTCGTGCAAAAGAGGGCAACCTCGTGGGCAATATGGCCTCCCAGGGTACCACGCCTCGTCAGCTGACCGACCTTCTCGGTTCTCTTTGCGACCTGACCAGCGGCTCCGGCGACAAGGGTACGCCCGTCGTTCTCGTGCAAGGCTATTTTGACAACTACACGAACTAAGGCAGGCTTCGCCTTCCTTGAAGGCGCGGCTTTTGCCGCGCCTTTTCGCCTATTTTTCATTTGATACATTTTAAAACGATATATGGAGGAAATTATGTTACCTAACAAACGTCCCGACGATATGGCCCGCATCACAACCACTGCGCTTGCAGAGGCCTTTATTGAAGAGCAGGTTGCCGCTGTCAGAGAACAGGTTGGCGACAAGAAGGTGCTTTTGGCCCTTTCCGGAGGAGTAGACTCCTCGGTTGTTGCCGCACTTTTGATCAAAGCAATCGGCAAGCAGCTCGTTTGCGTACACGTCAATCACGGCTTGATGCGTAAGGGCGAAAGCGAGCAGGTTATTGAGGTCTTCAAGGAAGGTCTTGATGCTAACCTGATTTACGTAGACGCGACTGACCGCTTCCTTGGCCTTCTTGACGGCGTTTCCGAGCCCGAAAAGAAGCGCAAAATCATTGGCGGTGAGTTTATCAAGGTATTCGATGAGGAAGCAAGCAAGCTTTCCGGCATCGCCTTCTTGGCACAGGGCACCATTTATCCCGACATTCTGGAAAGTGACGGCGTAAAGGCCCATCACAACGTGGGCGGTCTTCCCGAGGGTATGCAGTTTGAGCTGGTAGAGCCCGTCCGTCTGCTTTACAAGGACGAGGTGCGCGTGGTTGGTAAGGCCTTGGGCCTTCCTGCTTCTATGGTTGACCGTCAGCCCTTCCCCGGCCCCGGCCTTGGCGTTCGTTGCTTGGGCGCCATCACCCGCGACAGACTCCACGCTCTGCGCGAGGCAGACGCCATTTTGCGCGAGGAATTTGACAAAAACGGCCTTGCCGGCAAGGTATGGCAGTACTTCATCGCCGTTCCCGATATGAAGAGCGTTGGCGTGAAGAATGACAAGCGCTACGAGGGCTGGCCTGCCATCATCCGCGCCGTGAACACCACCGACGCTATGACCGCCACCAATGGGGAAATCCCCTACGCGCTTTTGCACCACATCACCGACCGTATCACCCACGAGGTAGACGGCATCAACCGCGTACTGCTTGACCTGACTCCCAAGCCTATCGGCACGATTGAGTGGGAATAATGCCCCTTGCGACCGGAATAAATCTCTATGCAGATGAAGTCCTCGCAGAATGGCAAAGAACATCAGCCCTGAAAGGAACCCTACCAGCATGACAGAATTACCACCCGCCTACGAGGGCGGAAGACCCTACATTTTTATCAGCTACGCGC
>JAZRFK010000021.1:0-2000 GCA_045661325.1 Eubacteriales bacterium
TGATTTATACGGCGGCCAAGCCGTCCGTCTTTATAAGGGTGACTACGCAAAAATGACGGTGTATAACCCCGACCCTCTGGCTCTTGCCATGCAAATGGAGGAAGAGGGCGCCGCGTATCTGCACACCGTTGACCTTGAAGGCGCCAAGGACGGCACAACGCCGCATTTGGCCTTGGTCAAGGCCATTGCCGAGAAAACCTCGCTTTTCGTGGAAATCGGGGGCGGCATTCGCGACATGAAAACCGCCGAGGCCTACCTTTCCGCAGGCGTTGACCGCATCATTCTCGGCACCGCCGCCGTCAAAAACGAGCCTTTTTTGAAGGAAGCGCTCCTCACCTTTGGCGACAAGGTTGCCGTTGGCGTTGACATCAAAAACGGCCAGGTAGCCATTCACGGCTGGCAGGAAACCGCAGACCTTTCCGCCTTTGCCTTTATGCAAAGGCTTACCGAGCTTGGCGCCAAGTACGTCATTTGCACGGACATCTCCAAGGACGGCGCGATGATGGGCACCAACCGCCTTCTCTATCGCGAGCTTTCCGAGGCCTTCCCCCTGCAATTTACCGCATCGGGCGGTGTTTCGAGCCTTGATGACCTTTTGGCCCTCAAGGAGCTCGGCCTTTACGCCGCCATTCTCGGCAAGGCTTATTACACGGGCGCCGTCTCGCTGCCTATGGCACTCTCCGCTTTGCGCGATTAAAAGAAAAGGAACCGATTATGATTACCAAACGCATCATTCCCTGCTTAGACGTTAAAAACGGACGGGTGGTAAAGGGCACGAATTTTCAAAACTTAAATGACGTCAGCTCCCCTGTTGAGCTTGGCAAATATTACAGCGCCGCAGGCGCTGACGAGCTGGTGTTTTACGACATCACCGCCTCCTTTGAAGAGCGGGGCCTCTTTACCGACATTTTGAAGGAGGTCGCGCGCCACGTTTTTATTCCCCTGACAGTAGGCGGTGGCATCAACACCGTTGCCGACTTTGACCGCGTTTTGCACGCAGGGGCTGACAAGGTAAGCGTCAATTCGGGCGCTATCAGAAACCCCTCTCTCGTTGAGGAGGCCGCCAAGAAATACGGCAGCCAATGCGTTGTTTTATCGGCGGACGTCAAGCGCGTCAATGGCGAGTTTCACGTTTTCGCCAAGGGCGGCCGTGAGGACACGGGCATGGAGGCGCTTTCTTGGATTCGCCGCTGCGTTGATATGGGCGCGGGCGAAATAGTCGTCAACTCCATTGATACAGACGGCGTCAAGGGCGGCTTTGACCTTCCCCTGCTTTCTGCCGTTTGCAATCTTGTGCGCGTTCCCGTTATCGCCTCAGGCGGCGCGGGATGTTCTGATGACTTTTTAACCCTCTTCAAAGAGGTCCCCTCCATCGACGCAGGGCTTGCCGCCTCCGTCTTTCATTTCGGAGAGGTCAATATCAAGGATTTAAAGCAAATGCTGGATGAGAACGGCATTCTCGTCCGTAAATAAAGAAAGGAAAACGCTATGCTGAACATAGACGAATTGAAATTTGACGAAAAGGGCTTGATTCCCGCCATCGTGCAGGATGCGGCATCGGGAAAGGTGCTGACGCTGGCCTATATGAACAAGGAAAGCCTTGCCATTACGATGGAAAAGGAGCTGACCTGCTTTTACAGCCGCTCGAGGCAGGAGCTTTGGTTAAAGGGAGAAACGAGCGGCAACTACCAGCACGTTGTTTCCATCACCGCCGACTGCGATAAGGACGCTTTGGTGATTTTGGTTGACAAGGACGGCCCTGCCTGCCATACAGGCACCGATTCCTGCTTTGAAGCCCCCGTTTTCCAAAGCCAAAGCCGCGCCGCCTTCTCGGCAGAGGGGCTTTACAATTTGCTCGTAGGACGCAAGAAGGATTTGCCCGAGGGCTCCTATACCACCTACCTCTTCCAAAAGGGAATGGATAAAATTCTGAAAAAGGTGGGCGAGGAATCCACCGAGGTTATCATCGCCGCCAAGGGCGGCGAAAAGGGCGAGGCTAT
>JAZRFK010000022.1:0-7372 GCA_045661325.1 Eubacteriales bacterium
TCAATAGCAAAGGAGAGTACAACCGAAAAGGAGGGAGAGATATGAAAGAAAACGGCGCAAAAAGCAAGTTTGAGCGTAACACCAAGCAGCAGGCGCTGATTTGGGAAATCTTTTCCTCGCTGCACAATCATCCAACGGCCGATATGGTCTATGCGGCGGTAGCCAAGCAGGATGAGAGCATCGGCAGGGCAACGGTCTACCGCGCCTTGCATCGCTTTGTGGAAAAGGGAAGAGCCATTTGCGTGCCCGTTTATGACGGCGCAGACAGATACGATGAAACCCTGCTTCCGCACTCTCACGCAAAATGCACCCTGTGCGGCGGCGTTTCGGACGTTTTCATTCGGGGAACGCTTCCCGAAATTGAGGACGCCTGCGGATTTTCCGTGGAGGGTGGCGCGGTTCTTTATTACGGCTGTTGCGCGGCTTGCCGCGAAAGCAAATAACAAACAATAAAAAATAAAACTTTTCAATAACGGAGGAAAACAACATGAAATTCGTATGTCAGGTTTGCGGTTACGTTCACGAGGGAGACGCTGCTCCCGAAAAATGCCCCATTTGCAAGGCTCCCGCTGCTAAGTTTACCCAGCAGTCCGAGGAAAAGGTTTGGGCCGCCGAGCACGTTGTTGGCATTGCTGCTGACGTAGATGAGGATATCAAGAAGGATTTGCGCGCCAACTTTATGGGCGAATGCACCGAGGTTGGTATGTATTTGGCGATGGCAAGAGTTGCTCATCGCGAGGGCTATCCCGAAATCGGTCTTTACTGGGAAAAGGCCGCCTATGAGGAAGCAGAGCACGCCGCTAAATTCGCAGAGCTGCTTGGCGAGGTTGTGACCGCCTCCACCAAGAAGAACCTGGAAATGCGTGTTGACGCCGAGAACGGCGCAACGATGGGTAAGTTTGAGCTTGCCAAGAAGGCAAAGGAGCTGAACCTTGACGCTATCCATGACACCGTGCACGAGATGGCTCGTGACGAAGCCCGTCACGGCAAGGCTTTCGAGGGACTGCTTAACAGATACTTCAAGTAATTCAGAGCTGAAGAAGCCCTTGCGAAAGCAAGGGCTTCTTTTGAAATCACCATATTTTTAAGGAGCAACCGTATGAAAAAAATGTTCGCGACAATACTCGCAGCCCTCTTTTTCCTTCTTACCCTTGCCTCGTGCACAGAGCCCGAATGCACGCACGATTATTCGAAGATGGGCTACTACGCGAGTGCTCATTATAAGGTCTGCGCGCTCTGCGGTGAAAAGGACGCGTCCACAAAGGAGGCCCACACGCTTGACCTTGGCGGCGTCTGCGAATGCGGATGCACCTTTAAGGTCATCTCGTACTTAGATGACGGCTGGCGCAACTATCGGATTCTCTTTGGAGATCTGGTAGTCAAGGACGGCTTTGTTTATCCCGACGGCTCGGAGTCCTATCTCCTCATCACGTATGACGAAAGCGGCAAGATCATCAAGGAAGAGGACATTGACTTCGACGGCGACCTGTTTCTCATGGAAAACTACGAATATAACGAAGCGGGAAAGCTCACGAAACGCACCGCCTACTATAAAGAGGTCTTGGTCAAATATTATCTTTACGAATACGATGCGGAAGGAAGGCTCTACAAGGAGTCGGACTATGATTCGGACGGCACGCTTGACGATTACACCGTTTATATCTACGACCAAAACGGTCGCGTCATCCGAGAGGACGATTACCATGAGGACGGCGTGCTCGACGAATATCACCTTCTCGAATACAACGCGCAAGGTGTGCTAACCAAAAAAACCACATACAACGAAAGTGGCGTCCTCAACGACTCTTACGAATACGGCGAAGACGGCACTCTCCTCAAAAAGATCTACAACTACCCCGGGGAATACTATGAGCATATCGAATACAATATGCTCGGCGCCATACTCAAGAGCACTTATGAAGATTACGAGGGCGGAGCTCGCCTAGAACGTGTTTATACTCGCGACAAGGACAGCAATCTCTTAACGGTAAGCGTTCAGTATTTTGAAGACGGTGTTCTTGACTTCACCGAGCTGTATACGTACAACGACAAGGGGCTGCTCTCGCGCTTAGACGTTGACTACCCGAGCTCCCCCGAGTATAGCAGCTATACCGTCTACACCTATAACGAAAAGGGCAAGCGCATCGAGCAAAGCACCTACCAAAACGGCGAGCTTCACGAGCGTGTGAGATTTGAATACAACGACGAGGGAGACGAGACGAAGCAGAGTTTTCTTGATAAGGACGGAAACGTGCTTTCTGTCCAGGTTGACGAGTATACCGACGAAAACACGCACGTACAAACCGAATATTACGGCGATATGGTTAACCTGAAGAGAGTCATAATATGGTCCGAAACGGGCGCGATTCTGCTGGATAAGATATACGCCCAAAACGGCGACGTGACTTATTTCTACGAGGGAACGCCGGACGGCGAGGGGGTCACCCATCAAAGCGAAGAGGATGACGGTGATTGCACAACGGCAAGACATTGCACCGACTGTGATTTTATCTTTGCCCCCGTCCGTGAGCACGTCCTTGAAAACGGCTACTGCAAAAACTGCGGCAAAGCGGCAGAATAAAACCCTAATATACGCGAAGAAGAGCGATTTTTGTCGCTCTTCTTTTTTGCAAGTATTTTCATGCAAGCGTATTGCATTTTTTCATGTGTTGTGATATGATTTCAATGGAAGTTTTTTTAGCTGCTATTTGCAAAAGCGGCAGAAAGGAAGAGCATTTATTATGTTAGAAGGAAAAATTCTCGTTACCGTTGGCGACTCTATTACGTACGGAGCGGATATGGACCCCGCGGGTATTGCGCCCGATGGCACTCTTATGACCTACGGCTGGCAGATTGCCAAGCGCAACAATATGAAGTTTTATAACTGCGGTATTTCGGGCAGCACCGTGCAGCACATTGAGGGAAAGGCAAACTGCTTCTCCACCGAGGGCGGCAGATACACGCAGCTTCCCGATGAAATTGACTATCTGACCATCTTTTTCGGCTGGAATGACCACGCCTTTGGCAAGCTCGGCAGCATTGATGACAAGGAAAACACCAGCTATTACGGCGGCTTTAACGTGGTGATGCCGTATCTGATTGAAAAATATCCCGACGCGCGCATTTGCCTTATCGTTCCCTTCGGCTGTGACGAAGGACACCGCGACGCGGTAAGACGGCTTGCGGGCAAATGGGGCGTTGCCTGCTTTGATATGTGCGGCACCGGTACCCCCTTCTTCTACACCAAGGAGGACTCCGTTGGCGTTGACCCGTGGGTCGTTTCCTTCCGCCGTAGGATGTATCAGGCAAACGGCTGTCACCCCGGCTACAAGGGGCACAGCCTCTTGGGCCGCGCCCTTGAGCATTTTCTGCGAGGCATTTAAGAAGCCGCCGTCTCGGCGCACGAAACGGCACGCGGCGAAGCCCGTCACGGCAAGGCATTCGAGGGACTGCCGGGCAGATGCTTCGAGTAATTAAAAGCGAATATTCTTAAAGGAGAGCAATCGCAAGACTGCTCTTCTTTTTGCTTTTTATGGGAAAATGAGGAAGGAAAAACAAAAAGGGAAAAACGCAAGCTTTGAAAATTCCCTATATCCAATAAACAAGCCTCAATTTCCCTTGAAATAAAGAAAGAAGTATGGTATAATGTGATTAACCGTATGTAAGAAACGGGTAAGACAAAATATAGAGTTGTAGCTTAGAAAGGATACCGCATGAAAAACTTAAAGAACGCGCTTGTTATCGTGTTGGCGCTGGTATTGTCCTTCGGCGCTTTGGTGAGCTGTAACGGCAACGGAGGCGCGCAAAAGCTTGCTTCCCCCGAAATCAGACTGGAAAAGGGAGAGGGCGTTACGGTTGCTTGGGAGGCCGTGGAGGGTGCTATCTCCTATATTGCAACGGTGAACGGCGAGCAGATGCCCGCGCAGACGGCCTGTTCCCTTGTCTTGACGGAGGACAAGGAATACACCGTTAGTGTCCGCGCGCTTGCATCGGATGCCGCTTATCACAGCGATGCATCGAACATATTGAAGGTCTCCTACGGCTTTAACGAGGAGGCGGTTGTGCTTCGCTTTGCCGCCGTTTCCGATTTGCACGTGGCCTCCACACTGAAATCGAACAAGGTGCGCGATATGATGCGCAGAACGATCGAGAAATACGAGCTTGACGCCTTTTTGTTTGCGGGCGATTTGGTGAACGCGCAAACCACCGATAAATACAGCGCGGTGCCCGGTATGGCCCTTTTTGCCTCGGGCGTTGCCGCCGGAAATGCCGAGGCGCAGCTTCCGCTTATCTGGTGCTTTGGAAACCACGATTTTCCGACCTACACCCTGCAAAGCCCCCAGACCTTTACAAGCGCAAGCCTTGGCAAGTATTACGCCTTTTCGGCAGGAACGCTCGTTTACGATGCCTGCACGCAGATTTTAGAGGACGCAACCCCTGCCTTCTTCTCCTTGGACGCTTGGCCCAACCCCAGTCTTGCGGTGCCGGACGGCTTCCGCTACAACCTTGTGAACGATTTTTCCTTCTTTGCCGTGGACTATACCCACGTCAATGCGGATACGCTTGCCTTCCTTAAAGCGCAGCTTGACGCGCTGGTGGCAAAGGAGCCCGAAAAGCAGATTTTCGTTCTCTCGCATATGCCCCAGGGCAGCGGCAGTCAGCCGGCAGGCTTTACTGACTTAATGAAGCAGTATCCCCAGATAGTGTATCTTTCCGGCCACTCGCACGATACCTTGCAGACCTATTCTGCCGTAGTGGCGGGGGAGAGCTTCTTGGAATTGAATCTTGGCCCGGGAGACCACGCGCAGTATGGCATCAGCGGCCCCGGACACAGCTACAACAACTATCAGATGAAGCAGGGCGCCGTCATTGAGGTGGACGAAAATGGCCGTATGCGCTTTACGGGCATCGACTATTCGCTTAACGAGGAGGAGGACGGCTCCTTTACCAGCACCTTGGATAAGGAGGTCGTGGTGGCGGAAAATCCGATGGAGATCCGCAAGGCCTATTTTGCGCCCCCCACCGCAACGGTGCCAAGCACCGTGCTTTACGATAGCGTAGTCAACAATAAAAACGATGCGCGCTATCACGCGCCCGCCTTCCCCGAGACGCCCACGGCAGCCTTTGACACCATGACGGCCGATGGCGGAACGGTAACCTTCTCTGCGGCAGACGCGGCCAACGTCATTATGTATTATCACGTTACCGTAAAGGATAAAACCACAGGCGAGCTTGTCAGCATTTACGATAAGCAGGCCAAGGGCTATACGACCGCGCTTAAAACCCCCGCTAACCACATCTATTATCCCTCCGGCGCCCATATGCCCGACACGGTAACGTTATCGCTGAAATTTGAAAGCGATGCAGATCTTTCGCACGAGTATGTGTTGTATGTGAGTGGTGTTGACGACTTTGGCGTTGCCTCGGCAGAGTGCGCGTTTGACTTTACCTTGGATTGAACCCTTCGCTCTTGAATCATATGGTAACAACCGCATAAACAGTAAGACGGTGCTACATAATAAAATTTAAAAATTTAAAGAAAGGAATTTTGAACGATGGATAAATACGTTTGCCCCTGCGGCTATGTGTACGACCCTGCCGTTGGTGACGAGGAAAACGGTATCGCTCCCGGAACTGCTTGGGAGGATGTTCCCGCTGACTTCGTTTGCCCCATCTGCGGTCTTGACAAGGACGCCTTTGAAAAGGAATAAAAGCACTTCGGCGCACCTCTTTTGAGGTGCGCCGCCTTTGTTTTCTCGTATGGCAATTTTTCTGCAAGGGAAATTTGCCTGCCGCAAAGCGATGGGCAGGCTTAATTTTTTGGAAAGCTGCGTTTTTACCATTGACAAAAGGTGGGGCTTGGCGGTACAATAGAGGTGACAAAACAACACAAGGAGAGGGAATGGCTTTGCATCAGTATAAGGAAACGAAAAAAATGCTTGACCGCGATGCGCGCAAAAGGAAACGGTGCGCGCAGGATTGCACCATCCTTATGAACGTTTCCGATGACACGGGGTTTCTTTCGCCCCTTTCGGTAGACGAAACGCCTGTTATCAGCGGCGAGGTTGCCGAATTTATAGAGGCGAGCGCCGAGAGCGTCAGACCCGATGACAAACTGACCTTAAAAATCAAGAGCGATTGCATTGACGAGGCAGAAAAGGCGCAGTACAAGCGCGCTATTGAGGTCTATTATACGGGAAAATATCTGGCCTTGGGGCGAGAGCTTTCCAAGAAACGCACCGTGGCAATACTGCTTGCCGTGGCGGGCGTTCTCGTTCTTGGCCTGGCGTTGCTTTTGGAATACTTTGCGAAGCCCGTCTGGGCCGAGGTTATTGACATCGTTGCCTGGGTCTTTCTTTGGGAAGCGACAGACATCTGCTTTCTTGCCTCTGCAAAGCTGCGGCGCGACCGCCAAAAATATCTCTCCTTCATCACGATGGACGTGGTGTTTGAGCAGAGCCGCGTAAGGCAGTTTGAGCCGGCATAAGCTTTTGAAAAAATACTTCGGCGCACCTCAAAAGAGGTGCGCCGTTTTTATAGGCTGCCTTTAACGGAATCTGGTTGCGTAGCCGCAATGGCGGCAAAGCTCCTCTGTTGCCCGGCGGCAGGCAAAGCCCTTTCGCATAGCCACCGCGCGCGGCGAGGACAAAATTTCGCAAAGGGGCGAGTGGAAGGCGTTGCCGAGCGCTATTGTTCCCTCGCTGTCCAAGCAGCAGGGAACAACCGTGCCATCGGAGAGAATGCCGAATTGGTCGGCAAGGCCGTAGCAAAAGACGCGGCTTCCCACCTCGGCGGCATCAAGAGAGGGCCAGTCGAAGCGGTCGCCCCATTCGAGATGAAACTTGTCGCAAATGCGAATGCCGCGCGCGCTTTCTGCCCATTCGCCGTCAAAGCGGCGGCGCAAAAAGGCCAAAATTTCCGCATTTCTGCCGCCGTCATGGCCGCGGTTCCAAAGCCGAAGCACAGAAATGATGCCCGCGCGCGAGGCCTTTTCGGCAAAATCGGCAACCTCTTTCAGATAGCGAAAAAAGTCCGTTTCCTCGCCCTTTTCAAAGCTGTGAAGAGAAATGCTGACCTTGTGCGCGCCTTGGGCAAGAATGGCATCGCCCCGCGTGGCAAGCAGCGTACCGTTGGTTGTCAGACAAGAGCGAAAGCCGCGCTCTTTTGCCATAGAAAGAAATTCGGGAAGAAGCGGATGCAAAAGCGGCTCTCCCATCAGGTGATAATAGATATAGTCCGTCAGCCCGTCAAGAGAGGTAAGCAGCGAGGAAAACTCCTCTTTCGTCATAAAGCGAGGGGGGCGCGAATGCCCGTGACAAAAGGAGCAATGCATATTGCAGACGTTGGTGATTTCAACATAGGCCTTGGCATA
>JAZRFK010000023.1:0-61495 GCA_045661325.1 Eubacteriales bacterium
AGAATAGCCTCGGGCAAATATCCGTCAGCAACTAAATCCTGGAAGGAAACGGCGCCGTGGCGCTTGGAAAGCTTGGAAATGCTTCCGTCCTCGTTCTTTCCCATCAAAAGAGGCAAATGAACGTACACAGGGCGCGGCCAGCCGAAAGCATCGTAAAGAAGGGCGTATTTGGGAGTGCTCGTCAGATATTCGCTTCCGCGAACCACGTGCGTAACACCCATCAGATAGTCATCAACCACGTGTGCAAAGTTATAGGTGGGATAACCGTCTGCCTTCATCAGAATCTGGTCTTGCAGCTCAACGTTGTCGCAGCCGATTTCTCCAAAAACGGCGTCCGTATAGGTGGTGTGACCGTCTAAGGGCATCTTTTGGCGAATAACGAAGGGAATACCGTCTGCCAGGTTCTTTTCAACCTCTTCTTTGGAAAGGTTGCGGCAATGGCGGTCATAACCGCCCGTGGCATCCTCCTCGTGCAGCTGCTCCAAGCGCTCCTTGGTGCAGAAGCAGTAATAGGCGTTTCCGCTTTCTACGAGCTTCTTGGCGTATTCCATATAAATGGGCTTGCGCTCGCTTTGGATATACGGTCCGTGGTCACCGCCAACGTCGGGGCCCTCATCGTAGAACAGGCGCGTTTGCGCCATAGTGGATTTGATAACGTCCTCAGCACCCGAAACCAGTCTTTCGCGGTCGGTGTCCTCAATTCTCAAAATAAAGCAACCGTCATCGTGCTTTGCAATCAGGAAAGCGTAAAGAGCGGTGCGAAGATTGCCGATGTGCATATATCCCGTAGGGCTGGGAGCAAATCTTGTGACCGTATTTCTGTTCATAAGCCAAACCTTTCTTTTGTCAACAGGGCGGAAAACGCCCGATTTTTTCTTTTTTTACCGCCGATTAAAAAAGAAACGCGCGGCAAAATATTTTACCGATACATTATAGCATAAAAGAAGAGCCGCGTCAACCGATTTCAAAAATATTTGTTGAAAAAGAATGGGGCTTTTCTTGACAGAGCAGAGGAAAGGATGTATAATGGACCATGGGAAAGAATGGGTTTCCAAGAATGCCCAAACGGTACTTTGTCGGGCTACAAAACGCGAAGAGAGAGGAAAAAATGATGAGGGAGCAAGCAGAGCGCACCATCTTGCATTGCGATTGCAACAGCTTTTTTGCCTCTGTTGAGGCGGTGGACGAGCCCTCTCTTTTAACCGTTCCTATGGCTGTCGCGGGAGACAAGGAGGCAAGGCACGGTATTATTCTTGCCAAAAACGAGCTTGCCAAGGGGTACGGCGTGAAAACGGCCGAAACCATATGGTCGGCAAAGAAGAAATGTCCGAATCTCGTTCTGGTGCCTCCGCACTATGAAAAATACGCCCTCTTTTCTGCCCGTGTGCGCCGCATTTACGAGCGGTATACCGATTTGGTTGAGCCCTTCGGAATGGATGAGGCTTGGCTTGACGTGACGGGAAGTCGCGCGCTTTTTGGCGATGGATACGAGATTGCGGAGTCAATTCGAAGGGCCGTCAAGGAGGAAATCGGCATCACCGTATCGATTGGTGTTTCTTTTAATAAAACCTTTGCCAAGCTTGGCAGCGACTATAAAAAGCCGGACGCTATTACGGTCATCAGCCGAGACAATTATCGGGACATCGTTTTTCCCTTGCCTGTGGACTCTCTTTTGTTTATCGGCAGACAAACGGCGGAGGCCTTGGCCTCCTGCAATATACGCACCGTCGGTGATTTGGCGGTTGCCAGCCCCTCGTTTTTAACGGGGCGCTTTGGAAAAATCGGGGAGCAGCTTTACCTTTCCGCCAACGGTGAGGACAGTAGCCCCGTTGCCTCGATTTATGAAAAGACGGACGCGAAGAGCGTCGGAAACGGAATGACCTTCTGCCGAGATATTTCTGACCGTGAGGAATGGAAGCTTGGGCTATACAGTCTTTCGGAGGACGTTGCACATCGCTTGCGCGAGGCGGGAATGAAATGCTCGACCGTATCGGTCACCGTTCGTACGCCTGCCCTTAAAACCTTTTCAAAGCAAAGGCCCATTTCTCCTGCGACAGATATTGCCCGTGAAATTGCGGAAAAGGCCTTGCAGATACTTGAAAGTGCCGTTGCGCCGAAAAGCCCGATACGGATGCTGACGGTAACGGCAATGAATTTGGTCAAGGATACAGATAGCGCGGAGCAGTTAGACTTTTTCGCCGAGACCGATTCTCAAAAGCGTGAAAAAACGGCGCGGCTTGAGGGCGCGGTTGACAGTATTCGCTCGCGCTACGGCCATGATGCGATGACAATGGGGGCAGTCCTTGGAAACGATATAGGAATTGATGATGGAAAGCGCAAGGACGGCGCAAGAGGAAAGGATAAAAAATGACGCAAGAAGAAAAAATAGTTCCTCTCTATGAGGACGCAGACCTCGTTGCTGTAAAAAAGCCCGTCGGCTTGCTTTCCGCGCCCTCGCCCGAGGAAAAAAACTCCGTTTCATTTTTGTTGCAAGAGGAGCGAGGCGGTGATTTTCCCATTACCCCCGTCAACCGTCTGGACAGAAACGTGGGCGGTCTTATGCTGCTCGTCAAAAATCGCGTTGCCGCGGCTTATTATTCTGCCGCCGTTTCGGCGCACGAGCAGTTTGTCAAGGAATATTTAGCGGTTTTGGAGGGAACCCTTGCCGAAAAGGAAGGGGAACTTCACGATCTTTTGTTTAAGGATTCTCACAAAAATAAAACCTTCGTTGTTGACAGAATGAGAAAGGGTGTGAAGGCGGCCTCGCTTTCCTTTCGCATATTAAAGGAAAGGGAAGGGCTTTCACTCGTTCTCGTGCGCTTACATACGGGAAGAACCCACCAGATCCGCGTGCAATTTGCCTCTCGCAAGGCGCCGCTTTACGGCGATGGCAAATACGGCGCGCGCGGAAAAGACACCCCTGCTCTCTATTCTCATCGCATCAGCTTTTTGGATAGAAGCGGGAAACCAAGGGCCTTTGTGGCCTATCCACCAAATCAGTACCCCTGGTCGCTATTTTCTTGCTTGCAAGCGGCGCCTAACGGGGAGAAGGGAGACGGCAATGAAAAGCAATAACAAGCAGCTTTCCGCTATGGGAATGGCCTTTTTGGGCAACGTGATATTCGGCTTTAGCTTTTTGTTTTCGAAAACAGCGTTTTCCTTGGAAGCTGTTACCGTGACGCCCTTTATTTTGCTTTCGTATCGGTTTTTGCTGGCTTTCCTGGTGATGAACGTCATTTTGGCCTTTCGCCCCTCCTTGCTTTCGCTTCGCGGCAAAAAATGGTGGCGGCTTTTGTTGTTGGGTCTTTTGCAGCCTGTCGCGTATTTCATATTTGAAAATTACGCGTTACGGGAGACCAATACGGTGCTATCAGCCGTTATGATTGCGCTGGTGCCTGTGGTTTCCTTGCTGTTGGGTCTTATCTTTTTGGGCGAAAAGCCGACCCTCTTGCAGACCGTTTGCAGCGGTGTTTCCGTTTTGGGCGTTGCCCTGCTTTCTCTTGGCGATTCGGCAGGCGGAAAAACGAGCTTCTGGGTGTTCCTTTTGCTTCTCGGCGCAATGCTTTCTGCTGCAGGCTTCAATTTTGTCAGCCGTAAAACCTCCTCGGAGTTTACCTCCTTTGAGCGCACCTATGTGATGTTTTTGTTGGCAAGCGTTGTGTTCACAACCCTTGCCTTGATTGAAAACAGAAATGATCCTGCGGCCTTGATTTTGCCGCTATACGAAACGGAATTTCTGGTTTCCGTTGGCTTTTTGGGCTTGTTTTCTTCGGTTTTTGCGTTTTTCTCCGTGAATTACGCCAATACCCACCTGCCCTTATCCCGTTCGACCGCGTTTTCAAATATGACAACGGTGGTTTCGCTTCTGGCAGGCATTTTCATCCTGCGCGAGAAGCATTCCGCTTTGGCCATTGTCGCAGCCGTTCTTATTGTTCTCGGGGTTTGGGGCGTTCAGCAGTTTGCCAAGGAAAAGCCGTCTTCCAAATAAGAAGTTGTTTGTAAAGTATGAAAATTTACGAGAAAGGAAAGTAATATGGCGTACGATGCCGGTATGCTGGCCGTTGTGCTGCGCGAAATTTCCAACGCTTGTCTTGGCATGCGTGTGGAAAAAATATATCAGCCAACCAAGGATGAGGTTGTGCTTTCCATGCGGGGAAAAAAGCTTTCTCTGAACGTCGGTTCTGTTTGTCCGCGCATTTCTCTGACGGAGATTTCAAAGGATAATCCTGCCGTTCCTCCTATGTTCTGTATGCTTTTGCGAAAGCATCTTTGTCCTGCCGTTTTGCTTAAAATCGAGCAATGCGGCTTTGACCGTGTTTGTAAGCTCACGTTTTCGGGACGGGATGAAATGGGCTTTCTCTCAGAAAAGCATCTTTATGCCGAGCTGATGGGAAAATACAGTAACGTTATCGTGACCGACGATAAGGAAAAAATCATCGCCGTTTTAAAGCCCGTTGATTTTTCCGATAGCGATGTCCGTCAGCTCTTGCCGGGGCTCACCTATCGATTGCCGACCGCACCCGAAAAGAAAAATCCCTTAACGGTGGAAAAAGAGGTGTTTCTTGCGCTCTTTGAAGGGGCTTCGCCTGAAAAGAGTCTTGCGCGCTTTCTTTCCGATTCCTTCGGCGGCACGGCGGGCCCTGTATTTAAGGAAATCTCCTACCGTGCTACCAACAAGGAGGATGCCTTGGTAAAGGATGCAGAGCCTTCTCGCTTATATGCGGCCTTTTCTGCGTGGTTCTCCGACTTAAAGGAGGGCAGAACGGTGCCAACCCTTTTGAGAAACGAAAAAGGGGATGGCGTGGAATACGGTTATTTCCCCTTTTCCTATTTGCCCTCTATGCAAAACGAAACCTATCCGAGCTTTGCCGCCCTCTTTGATGCCTTCTTCGGCGAAAGAGAACGGATTGCGCGCATTCATTTGCGGGCGCAGGATTTGCTTCGCCTTGTCACGCATACCAAGGCAAAGCTTGAAAAAAAGCTTTCCTTGCAGCGTGAGGAATGGGAAAGCTCCTCTCAGGCAGAGGGCTATCGAAAAACGGGAGATTTGATTACGGCCAATCTTTACCGTCTCAAAAAGGGAATGACCTCCTTTGTTGCCGTTGATTACGAAAGCGAGGAGCCCACCGAAATCACGGTCACCTTGGATAGCCGTTATACCCCTGCCCAAAACGCCCAAAGGGCGTATAAGCTATACGCAAAAGCCAAAAAGGCGCGCGAAATACTTGCCGAGCAGGTTGCCTTGACCGAAAAGGAGCTTGCCTATATGCAGACCGTTCTGCATTTTCTTGAGGCCGCCGAAACCGAAGCGGATTTGGCCGAAATACGCGAGGAGCTGTACGGGGCAGGATATGCCTCTAAAATGCGGCGCTATACGCCCCAGAAAATCGCAAAGCCCGTGCCGTTTCGATATAGAACAACGGGGGGATACCGCGTTCTTTGCGGTAAGAACAACCTGCAAAATGATATGCTGACATTTAAGGTCGCTCAAAAGTCGGATTTGTGGTTTCACGTCAAGGGTATCACGGGCGCACACGTGATTTTGTTTACTGAGGGTGAGGAGCCGTCAGAGCAGGATTATACGGAGGCGGCCGAGATTGCCGCCTATCATTCCTCTGCAACGGTAGATACGGTGGCGGTGGATTATACGCAGGTCAAAAACGTCAAAAAGCCGCCTGCTGCAAAGCCCGGATTTGTGACCTATAAAACCAATTTTACGGCCTATGTGCACAAGCCGAAGGATTTGTCGCATTTGAAGAAGGAATAAAGGAGAAAAAATCTGTGGTAGATTTATTGTCGCTGCAAAAGCATTTTATACTGCAACACTTAAAGGAAGGGGATACGGCCGTTGACTTTACTATGGGCAACGGAAACGATACGCTCTTTCTTTCCCGGACTGTTGGTGCTTCGGGCAGGGTGTATGCCTTTGATATTCAGGAAAGCGCCCTCTCCTCGACACAGGCGCGCTTGACCGAGGCAGGAGCGGCCCAAAATTATACCTTGATTTGCGCCTCTCACCATCGCGTGAAGGAATTTGTCAAGGAGCCCATCAAGGCGGGAATGTTTAACCTCGGCTATTTACCGGGAAGCAACAGAAAACAGGTGACAACGATGCGAGAAACCACCCTGCCTGCCGTTACGGCCGCCGTGGAACTGTTGGCAGATGACGGAATTTTGATGATTGCCGTTTACCCGGGACACGAGGAGGGAAGACTCGAGGGCGAAATGCTGGCCGATTATTTTAAGGAATTTGACAGACGCCACATTTGCGTTTCCTGCTTCCGCATCGTCAACTCCCCCACCTCACCCTTCTTCTTTATCGTGGAGAAAAGGTAAGGCGTGTTCTGCGCTACCGTCTGCCTATATGCTTTTATGCACTTTTTTGAATATTTGAATAATGGGCCCGTTTTTGTAAGACGGGCTCTTTTCTTTTGTAAAATAAAAAAAGATTTGAAAAAAACGGTTTTTTCGCTTGACAAATGAAAAAAAGTATGGTATACTCTGTAAAGTGTTTTGCTTTACATCTTGAAAAGGAAAGATAAAATGTTTGAAAAAAACCTTCAAATCGCCTTTTTGCTCGATTTCTACGGAGATGTTTTGTCTGAGCACGACAGAACGATATTGGAGCTGTATTACGGTGAGGATCTTTCTCTTGCGGAGATTGCCGATAGCATTGGCATTTCGCGCCAGGGCGTGCGCCATATCATCAAAAAGGGCGAGGAAAATCTGCTCTTTTTGGAGAATCGGCTTCATCTTGCCAACCGTCACCGTGAAATGAAGCGTGCTGCCGAGGAATTGCTTTCGCTTTCTGCTTCCTTGGAGGAGCAGGAGGGTGCTTCGCTTCTCGTCGGGAAAATTCGCTCCTGTGCGGCACTGATACTGGATAACAATCAAAATTAAGGAGGAACGCTTGTGTTTCAAAATTTAACCGAAAAGCTGAGCGCCGCCTTAAAGAAATTTCGCAATAAGGGCAAATTAACCGAGGCTGATGTGCGCGAGGGTATGCGCGAGGTTAAGCTGGCACTCTTGGAGGCTGACGTAAACTTCAAGGTTGTAAAGGACTTCGTGAAGAACGTGACCGAGCGCGCCGTTGGTGAAACGGTTATGGAGAGCCTTCTGCCTGCACAGCAAATCGTGAAAATCGTTCACGAGGAGCTGATTGCTCTGATGGGCGGCGATTCTCCCAAGCTTGAAATATCCTCCCGTCCTCCCACAGTTGTGATGATGGTTGGTCTGCAAGGTGCGGGAAAAACCACGCACGCGGCAAAAATTGCGGGTATGTATAAGAAAAAAGGGAAGAGCCCGCTTCTCGTTGCCTGTGACGTTTACCGTCCTGCTGCCATTCAACAGCTTCAGGTAGTCGGTGAGTCCTTGCAAATTCCCGTTTTTCAGATGGGAACGGACGTCTCTCCTGTAAAAATTGCCAAGGAGGGCGTTGCGTACGCCCGCAAAAACGGAAACGATTTGGTCTTTATCGATACGGCGGGTCGCTTGCAGATTGACGAGGTCTTGATGCAAGAGCTGAAGGATATCCAAAACGCCGTGGAGCCTACCGAGATTCTTCTCGTTATCGATGCGATGACGGGACAGGAGGCCGTGAACGTTGCTAAGGCCTTTAACGAGCTTTTGGACGTCAGCGGCGTGGTATTGACCAAGCTTGACGGTGATGCGCGCGGCGGCGCGGCCTTGTCTGTGCGCTACGTAACGGGTAAGCCCATTAAGTTCATCGGTACAGGCGAGAAGATGGATATGATAGAGCTTTTCCATCCGGACCGTATGGCATCGCGAATTTTGGGTATGGGCGATGTGCTTTCGCTGATAGAAAAGGCCGAGGAGGCGCTGGATCAGAAGAAAGCGGCCGAAATGGAAAAGAAGCTGCGTGAGGCCACCTTCACGTTAGAGGATTTCTTGGATCAAATGCGGCAAATCAAAAAGATGGGCAACATCGAGCAGCTGCTTTCGATGCTTCCCGGTATAAAGCCGGGTGCTTTGAAGGACATCTCGATGGATGAGTCCAAAATGGCACAAACGGAGGCAATCATTCTTTCTATGACACCCAAGGAAAGAATGCAGCCCGAGCTGATTAACGGCTCCCGTCGCCGCAGAATTGCGAAGGGCTCAGGCACAACGGTGGAGGATGTTAACCGCCTTTTGAAGCAATTTGAGCAAATGAAAAAGATGATGAAGCAGATGACGGGTGCATCTCGCCGTCACGGCTTCGGCAACGGTATGCGGTTGCCCTTTTAACACAGTTTTTAATAAAAAATAAAAATATAAAATTTTCGGAGGAAAAAACAATGGCAGTTAAAATCAGACTTAGAAGAATGGGTGCGAAGAAGGCTCCCTTTTATCGTGTAGTGGTTGCAGACAATCGCTATCCTCGCGATGGCAAGTTCATCGAGGAAATCGGCTACTACGATCCTATGAAGGAGCCCGCCGTTATCAGCATTGATACCGAGAAGGCTAACGATTGGATCAAGAAGGGTGCACAGCCTACCGATACCGTAAAGGCTCTCTTGAAGAGAACCCAGTCTGCAGAATAATCGGGCAGATGACTTTTAAAGCACGGCTTTAAAACATCAAAAAAGAAGGGTGTTTTTCACCAGAAAAACAGAGATAATCATGGATTACAAAAAACTTTTGACCGATATCGCCCGTGGTATCGTCGATTCGCCCGATAAGGTTTGTGTAACCGAAACGGTTGAAGGCGATAACATTAAATTGCTTTTAACGGTTGCGCCCGAGGATACCGGTATGGTTATCGGCAGACACGGAAAAATCGCAAAGGCGATCCGCACGATGATGAAGGCCGCCTCTATTGGAAACGGTCATCATATCACAGTGGAAATCGAATAAGAAAAAACTGTCTCGACAGCTTTGGCTTCGAGGCAGTTTTTTTATAAAATTTCCGAAAAAAATGTTTACTTATTCCTATAACTATGTTATAATATAATATAACTTAAAGTACGGGTGAAGATTTGCGATGAAAAGCAAGAAAAGCATCGGCTTTTTACATCAAAATTTTCAACGCCGAGGTGAAATATGGGACTTTTTAAAAAATTCGGATTAAAAAAGGCTTCCACGGGAGAGCAACATAGCGCCGCGCTTCACGGACAAGCCATTAAATATGTCACGGAGCGGAAGAATGACGAGGATATTGTGGTCGGTCGCGGCGGATCTATTTCCGTCCGAAACGGAGAGCTGCTGCTTTTTTCCTCGGATAAAATTCTTTTGCGCGCGGATTTAAAGGAATTGGATGCCTCGTATCTTTTGTCGGGAGACGGTGTCATTCTCACCGCGCCCAACAAGGATGAGAATGGGCAGGAAAGAAAATACGTAGCCTATTTCGTTTATTACAGAAAGTAAGGGAAAAATATGGGGTTTGTTTATCAGCTATGCCGTGCTCTTCGCGCTGTCAACGGCAGATTCCGTCCGCGAACGGCGGCAGTCATTTTGGCCGGTGGCGTCGGTTCCAGAATGCAAAGAGAAACGGGAGAAACAAAGCAGCTATTGTCCGTATGCGGAGTGCCTGTCCTCATTCACAGCGTTTTGGCATTTGAAAGATCGCCTTATATTGACGAAATCGTATTGGTAACGCGAAAGGAAGAGGTGGCGAGGGTCAAGGCCTTGGTGGCATCGTACGGTGTGCAGAAGGTAACGAAAATCGTCTTGGGCGGAGACACGCGGCAGAAATCTGCCGAAAACGGCCTTAACGCTCTCTCATCTGCTATGAAATTTGTTGCCATTCACGATGCAGCCCGTTGCCTTATTACCGCAGAAATGATAGGTAAGGTGGTTTCAGCGGCGTATGCACATCGTGCGGCAAGCGCAGGAACCCCTGTTACCGACACGGTTAAGGAGATAGATATTAACGGGTTCGTTGTCAACACCCCTAATAGAGCATCTCTTTGGGCCGCGCAAACGCCCCAGGTTTTCCAGAGCACGCTTTACCGAGTGGCCGTTGAAACGGCCAAAAAGGAAGGCTTTTCCGCAACGGATGACAATATGCTTGTGGAAAGGCTTGGCCAAACGGTAAAAATGGTGGATTGCGGCGCAGAGAATATAAAAATAACAACGCCGAAGGATTTAGTTTTGGCCGAGGCCATTTTAAAGTCGCGCAGTAAAAAGTGAAAGGCGCGAAAAGCGGGAGGAAAGATAGATGCTGTATAGAATCGTACAGGGATATGATGTACACCGTTTGACAGAAAACAGAGCGTTGGTGCTGGGCGGCGTTACTATTCCTCACACCCGTGGGCTTTTGGGGCATTCGGATGCAGACGTTTTGGTCCACGCAGTGATGGACGCCGTATTGGGCGCTCTCGGGCTTGGCGATATTGGCAAGCATTTTCCTGATACTGACGCACAGTACAAGGGCGCATCCAGTCTTCTGCTCGCCAAACGGGTTGCAGAATTGATGAAGGAAAACGGCTATAAAATCGGCAATATTGACGTTACTGTTATCGCACAGCGCCCGAAGCTTGCTCCCTATATTTCGCAAATGAAAAAAAACGTAGCCGAGGTCTTTGATGCCCCCGAATCAGCCGTCAACGTAAAGGCGACAACGGAGGAGGGCTTGGGCTTTTCGGGAAGAGAAGAGGGCATTGCCGCTCACGCGGTTTGTATTTGTGCGCCCATAGACGAATAAAACGAAAACGGACTGCCGTTTCCGACAGTCCTTGCAGTATCTTTGCCGTTCGATTGGTGGCACTTCCTTGGCTTTGTTTTCGGCGAACGGCTGAGGATACGGATTTTTTAAGCCAAGATAATGGCATACTTGGATTGTCAAGCCCCCTTTTACAGAATATGGAAAAGGGAGTTGGCGGTCACACGTTTTTAACGGTGCTAATAAATTTTGAAAATATAAAGGAAAGGCCCATTTCCGTGGGTGATGGTGGAATGAATGGTGAAAATTGCTCCCTCCTTGCTGGCTGCTGATTTTTCCCGTTTGGGCGAAGAGGTTGTTGCCGTTGAGAAGGCAGGTGCCGATTGGTTGCATCTGGATATAATGGACGGTGCTTTCGTACCCAATATCAGCTTTGGCGCGGATATTGTGCGCGCCTTGCGCGATAAAACCTCCTTGTTTTTTGATGTGCATCTGATGATAGAGGAGCCGATTCGCTATATTTCCTCCTTCGTGGATGCGGGCGCAGACCTGATAACCGTTCACATTGAGGCCTGTGCGGATGTGGAGGCCACCCTGCGTGCCATACGCGAGAAGGGTGTAAAGGCGGGGCTTTCCATCAAACCCAAAACGCCGAAGGATGCGGTTCTGCCGTATCTTGCGCTTTGCGATCTCGTGTTGATTATGTCGGTTGAGCCGGGCTTTGGCGGACAGAAGCTGATTCCGGAAACCCTGGAGAAAATGCATCTTTTGAAGCAGGATATAAAAAACAGCGGCGAGTCCGTTTTGCTTCAAATCGATGGCGGTATTCACGCAGAAAATGCGGTTATTGCCGCCGCGGCAGGCGCCGACGTATTGGTGGCCGGTTCCTCCGTTTTCAGAAAAAGCGATTATGCCGAGGCAATTCGCGCCATTCGCGGAAAATAATTAAAAATTCCACAAAATTTTACAAATATTTTTTCAAAATAGTGTTTACAAATTCGTTAGAATGAAGTAAAATAATATGAGATATTAAATTCCCGAGACTTTAAAATTTAAAGGGCGCAATTTGGGGCAAGAAAGATACTGTTTTTGACGCTTGCGCTCCAAAAGAAAGGCCCCTCATGGCAGGGGAAGGGTAAAACTTATGAAAACGACACCGAAATATCGCCGCATTCTGTTAAAGCTTTCCGGCGAAGCGTTGGCCGCAGGCGGTAACGGTATTCTTAACGATGAGTTCGTGATGACGGTGGCGGGCGTTTTGAAAAAATGCTTGGCCGAGGGCGTTCAAATCGGCGTGATTGTGGGCGCAGGCAACATTTGGCGCGGCAGACAGGGAAGCGATATGGATCCCACCCGAGCAGACTCTATGGGAATGTTGGCGACTGCCATTAACTCGATTGCCTTGCAGGACGCGTTTATCCGCGCAGGTATTGATGCGCGCGTGATGACCGCCGTTTCGATGGAGCGCTTTGCAGAGCCCTTCGTCAGAGACAAGGCTATCGAATATCTGGAAAGCGGTAAGGTCGTTATTTTCGGCTGCGGCCTTGGAATGCCCTTTCTTTCTACCGATACGGCTGCTGCTGTGCGCGCTGCCGAAATTCAGGCAGACGTGGTACTGATGGCCAAGAACATTGATGCGATTTATACGGCAGATCCGCGTAAGGATCCGACGGCAAAGCCGCTTGACAGCATTTCTTACCGCGAAATTTTGAGCAAGGGTCTCTCTGCTCTTGATTTTACGGCAACGGCCTTCTGCATGGATAAGCACATGCCCGTTCTGGCCTTTGGTCTCTCGAATCCCGATAACATTTATAAGGCCGTTATGGGAGAGAAGCTCGGCACCTTGATTGGTGACTGATAAAACGGATACATAATTTAATTTTCAACATAAGGAGAAAAAAATGAAACTTGATTGCAAGCCCTACGAGGCAAAAATGAAAAAGACCCTGGATAGCTACGCTTATACACTTTCTACCATGCGTGCAGGTCGCGCAACGGCAGATGTTCTTTCTCCCATAAAGTTTGAATATTACGGCTCTCCTACCCCCATCACCCAGATGGCAGAGGTAAAGGCCGCTGATGCGAGAACCCTCGTTATTCAGCCTTGGGACGCTACTACTGTCAAGGCCATTGAGAAGGCCATTTTGGCATCCGATTTGGGTATCACTCCTATGAATGACGGCCGCGTTATTCGTCTGGTTTTCCCTCAGCTGACCGAGGAGCGCCGTAAGGAAATGGCTAAGCAGATAGCCAAGTACGGTGAGGATGCCAAGGTTGCCATCCGTAACGTTCGCCGCGAAGCAAACGACGTTACCAAGGAAATGAAGAAAAAGTCTGAAATGACCGAGGACGAGGTTAAGGCAAGCGACAAGGCCGTACAGGATATGACCGACCGTTACATCAAAGAGGTGGACAATATGACCGCCGCTAAAACGAAGGAAATTATGGAGATTTAATTGGTGCAGGAAAAAAAGACATCTGAAGCCCTTGTGTGTCCCGTTCGCCATATTGCCTTTATTATGGATGGCAACGGAAGATGGGCGAAGCGCCGCGGTCTTCCGCGACAAAAGGGACACGTTGAGGGTGCCAAGACCTTTGATAAAATTGTTCACGCCTGCTTTGAGCGCGGTATCGCGGCTGTCACGGTGTACGCCTTTTCAACAGAAAACTGGTCTCGGCCGCAGGTCGAGGTTGAAGCCATTATGAAATTGATGGGGCAGTATTTGCGCTATGCTGAAAAAAAGCTGGTGGAGAACGATGTTCGCATCATTTTTTTGGGTAGCAAGGACAGGTTGAGCGCCTCTTTGCGAAAGAAAGCCGAGGAAATTGAAGAAAAATCCAAGGATAAAACGCATATCCTGAATATTGCCTTCAATTACGGCGGGCGCGACGAGCTCTTGAATGCCTTTCGCTTGCTCGCGGCCGAGGGAAAAACGGAAATCACAGAAGAGGATATTTCTGCTCGTCTGGATACCGCACACTCCCCTGCGCTTGTTCTGGTGGTTCGCACGGGCGGCGACCTTCGCATCTCCAACTTTTTAATCTGGCAATCCGCATACGCCGAATATTATTTTACGGACACTCTTTGGCCCGATTTTTCCGAGGAAGAGCTTGATAAGGCCCTTTCTGATTTCAAAAGCAGAGAGCGTCGGTTTGGCGGTGTTTAGTAAATTACCGCATAGAGAAGAGATAGGAAGCTATTATGAAACAACGCATTATCACCGCTTTGATAGGGTGTTTAATCTTATTCCCGGTTTTGTTTTTTTCGGGAACCATCGTGTTCCCCATTGTTTGTGGCTTGTGTAGCATGGTTGGCGCTTACGAGCTGCTTTCCTGCTTTGGCGCACAAAAGCGCGTTCGTTTGGCCTTGCCCACGTATTTGTACGCGCTCGCATTGCCCTTTTTGACGCATTTTTTCTGGCTTGAAAGCACCGCCACCTATATTTGCTTCGTTTCCATTGTTTCCTTTCTCTTGATTTTGTATTATTTTTCTGTTTGCGTATTTTCTCGGAACGATGAGCGCTTTTCCGTTCTGGCACAGTTGGCTGTCAGCACCATTTACATCGTCATCGGCTTTACTTGCCTGGCGCTGCTGCGCCGCTTGGAGAACGGTGCGTTCCTCTTCCTTCTGGCCTTCATCGGCGCTTGGATAACCGATATTATGGCCTATTTTACGGGTTATTTCTTCGGCAGACATAAGCTTTGCCCCGAGGTTAGCCCCAAGAAAACCGTGGAGGGAAGCATTGGCGGCGCGCTGTTCTGCGTCTTGTTTTTCCTGCTGTACGGCTTTATCCTGCAATATTTCTTCGCCTTTACGCCTAACTATTTGATTTTGGGCATTAGTGGCTTCGTCATTTCCGTGATATCCCAGGTGGGTGATTTGGCGGCCTCTGTTATTAAGCGTGAGAACAATCTGAAGGATTTTGGCAACATTTTACCCGGGCACGGAGGCATTATCGACCGATTTGATTCGATGCTCCCTGTGTCGCCCCTTCTTCTGTTTTTCGTGGAGCTTGTAAGGTTCATTTAACCTTTCCTTTGAGGAAAAGCGAAAGCCCTTGCGAGCGTTGTGCTTGACTGACAATGTAAATGCGCGGGGGTGTTACGGAAGCGTGACACCCCCTTTTTATACCAATTTCGAGGAAGGAAGATTTCCTATGCAAGACAAAATATACCCCTCCTCCGTGGCCGTTTTGGGCGCCACGGGCTCGGTTGGCACGCAGGCCTTGGACGTTGCCGAGCAGGCGGGAGTTCCCGTTTCTCTGATGAGCGCGCACAAGAGCGTTGCGTCTGCCGAGGAATTGATAAGGCGTTTTTCTCCCTCTGTTTTCGTCATGACAGATGAGGACGCCGCAAAGGACTTGAAGGCGCGTGTTTCGGATACGAAAACGAAGGTCCTCGGCGGAAAGAGCGCCTTGCTTGACGCTATCAAGGAGGACAAGTCCGCTGTTGTCATTCATTCGATTTTGGGTGAAGCGGGGCTTTTGCCCGCTATTGCCGCCGCAGAAAGCGGAAAGCAGCTTGGCCTTGCCAACAAGGAAACAATGGTGATTGCGGGAGACCTTGTCAATGCAATCGCGCAAAAGAACCATGCCAAAATCATTCCCGTGGATAGTGAGCACAGTGCCATTTTCCAATGTCTTGCCTGCGGCCGCAGGGAAGAGGTGCGCTCTATCTTTTTAACGGCATCAGGCGGCCCCTTTTTCGGCTATACGAAGGAGATGCTGCAAGACGTTGACCTTGAAAAAACGCTTGCACATCCCACCTGGAAGATGGGCGCGAAAATAACGGTGGATTCCGCCACCTTGATGAATAAGGGCTTTGAGGTTATTGAGGCGGTTCGCCTCTTTTCTCTGGCGCCCTCCGAGATAAAGGTTGTCGTGCATCGCGAAAGCATAATACATTCCGCAGTAGAATATATTGATTCTGCGGTAATTGCCCAGATGGGTGTTCCCGATATGCGTCTTTGCGTGCAATACGCCTTGACCTATCCGCATAGAGCCATGGGGGTTGTGAAGCCGCTTTCCTTAACGGAAATCGGTAAAATGACCTTCTTTGAGCCCGACACAGAGGCCTTTCCTCTTCTGCCATTGGCGTATCGCTGTATAGAAGAGGGTGGCGCGCTTCCCGCTATTTTGAATGCGGTGAATGAGGAGGCCGTTGAAGCCTTCTTGCAGAACAGAATTCGTTTTTACCAGATCTTCCAAACCGTAGAAAGCGTAGTGGACGAGATGTCCTCGGCCAAAACCGCGCAGTCCTTGGAGGAAAGGCTTAGCCTTGCCTCTGAATCGAGACTTCGTGCAAGAGAATTTATGTTCTCGCGGCTTTCGTGACGCTTACGGTAGGAAGGCTTTAAGAAAGGAAAAATATGGGTACTCTCCTTACCGTTTTAATTGCCGTTCTCGTTTTTGGATTTTTGATTTTCACACACGAGCTTGGACATTTTTTGGCCGCCAGAGCCTTTGGCGTAAAAATTTATGAGTTTTCCATCGGTATGGGGCCGAAGCTCGTTTGGTATGATTCCAAAAGAAGCGGTATTCGGTATAAGCTTTGTATGTTCCCCTTTGGCGGCTACGTCAGTATGGCAGAGGAAGGGATGGATGATTCCGCGCGTTCTGCTGATCCGCGCGCCCTCAGCAACCAAAAGCCGTATAAGCGCTTTATTATTATGGCCGCAGGCGGCGTTGTTAATTTGCTTTTGGGCTTTCTTCTGATGTTCGTGGTTGTTCTTTCGAGTCAGCTTGGCTCCACCGTCGTTGCGGGTTTTCCCGAGGAAATTCGTAACGAGGAGGTTTTCACGGGTGATTACGGCCTGCAAAGCGGAGACGAAATCGTTTCCGTTGGCGGCAAGCGCGTTCATACCTCAATGGAGCTTGATTATGAAATTTTGCGAAACGGCATTGAGCCCTTAGAGGTTACCGTTTTGCGCGGTGGGGAATACGTCACTCTGCAGGTTGTTTTTCCGACCTCCGTTACCAGCGGTCAGGTGGTAGGTGAGCGTGATTTCAGCTTGTATGAGGATCCCAAAAGTGCATCCGTTGTGGTAAAGCATACCTTCTGGCGCAGCGTTTGCACGGTGCGAATGGTATGGGAGTCGCTCTTTGATTTGATAACCGGGCGCTTTGGTGTTGAGGCGGTCAGCGGCCCTGTTGGTATTACCTCAACGGTTGGCGAGGCCGCGTCCTACGGGTTTATTCCGCTCTTGTATATGGTCTCTGTTATCAGCATCAATCTTGGTATCGTGAACCTGTTCCCCCTGCCCGCACTTGACGGAGGCCGATTGGTGTTTGTTCTGATTGAAATGATACGGAGAAAGCCCGTGCCGAGAGAAATCGAGGCGAAAATACACGGCATAGGAATGCTTTTGTTGTTAATTCTTGCCGTTTTAATTATGTTTAAGGACGTTCGCAGTATCTTTTTCGTTTCTAAATGATTGTGAAAAAAAGGAAGGCTTTATGATGACGGACGTAGCATTTGTGCGCCGCAAAACCAAGCAAATAACCGTCGGCGGTCTTAAAATTGGAAACGGTGCGCCGATTTCGGTTCAATCCATGACGAATACCGATACCTGTGACCTTGAAGCAACGCGTCGTCAGATTCTTGCCTTAAAGGCCGCAGGATGTGACATTGTGCGTCTTGCGCTGCCGAGTCTTTCGGCCGCAGAGGCGCTTGCGGCACTCAAAAGGGAGTCTCTTGGTGTTCCCTTGGTGGCCGATATTCATTTTGATTACAGAATCGCCTTGGCCGCAGCCGAGGCGGGTGTGGATAAAATTCGCATCAATCCCGGGAACATCGGTAGCCGTGAGAGAGTAGAAATGGTCGCCTCTGCCTGTGCGGCAAGAGGTATTCCTATCCGAATAGGTGTCAATAGCGGATCGTTGGAAAAGAGCATTTTGGAAAAGCACGGTGCGCCGACGCCCGAAGCGCTCGTGGAAAGCGCCCTTTATCACGCATCCTTGCTTGAAGAGGTTGGCTTTTCTGATATTGCGCTTTCGGTAAAGGCATCGACTGTTGTGGATATGATTGCGGCCAATCGGCTTCTTTCCGAGTCTTGCGAATATCCCTTACATATCGGGGTTACTGAAGCAGGCGGAGAAGCGCAGGGAAGTATCAAAAGCGCTATTGGCATCGGCACTCTGCTTGCCGAAGGAATCGGAGATACCATTCGCGTTTCCTTGACGGCAGATCCCGTTCTTGAAGTTAAGCAAGGGCGCGCTATTTTAAATTCCCTGGGGCTCTTGCCCCAAAAGCAGATGGACATTGTTTCCTGTCCCACCTGCGGCAGAACGCAGATAGATCTCATTTCGCTTCTCAACGCCTTTGAGGCCGAGGTGGACAAGCAGGGCTTGCGCTCTATTCCCATCAAGGTGGCCTTTATGGGCTGTGCCGTTAACGGCCCCGGAGAAGCCAGGGAAGCCGATATCGGCGTTGCGGGAGGCATTGGCGAAGGGCTTCTGTTCCGTTACGGAGAGCCGATAGGTAAGGTGAGGGCGGAGGATATTATTCCGTCCTTGATAAAGGAAATTCAAGCATTTAAGGACAAGCTCCCCGGGGCTTTACAAGCATAAAAAGGAAGAAAAAACAATGACAGAAAAGAAGGGCTTTTTCGATTACTTTAAAAAGTATAAGCCTTATAGCGAAAAGGAAAGGGAAATACTTGCCTTGGCCGAAAACGTAGCATTGCGTCAGGCCAAGGGGCAAAACAGAATAGAAATTGAAGCGGATTTTCCCGTTGTCATTCGCGCTGCCATTTTGTATGAAATCGAAGCGCATTTGTGCGAAACCTATGCGCTTTTATCTGCCAGAATTTTGCCGCATTTTCCGGGAGCACTCTTTAAGGCAGAGTATATGGATGATGTTTTGGATGAGGCTGTGAAGGTAGGGGCTATCACCCGCGGATTTTTCTTCAATGCGAAATATTCGGACGATGGGGAGAACTTTACCATCACCATCCCCTTCGTACAGGAGGCCATTGATTTCGTCAGTACGTCTGGTACAGATGAAATTCTCTCCAATATATTGAAAAACCGTTTTGGCGTTTCGCGTAAGGTTCTTATTTCCTCTGATGAGTACGCAAGAGAAAAAACAACTGCGCGAGAGGCTAAAAAAGAGGAGACGCTTCGGGAATATGACAGACAAGCCTTGGCTGCCTTTCGTGAAAGAATGCTTCATCCCGAAGAGGCGGCCGTTGAGGACGCGCACGCCGATTTTGAGCAAAGAAAAAATATTGATAACAAAGAAGAAGCGGCAGAGCTTGAGGGAGACGTATGCAAAATCGGCCGTATGGCTTTCCGCTTGGCCGATGGCGTGCTTCTTTACGGAAACGATTTTTCCACCGAAAGAGTGGTTTCGATTAACAGCATCTCCACGCCCAGAGGCGCGGTGACGCTGGTGGGAGAAATCTTTGAAATTACAACGAAGGATAACCGTGAGGGCACGAAGGTTCAAACCACCATCGGTATTTACGATGGAAGCGGATCAATCTATATAAAGCAGCCTGTTCCCAAGGAAAACGCGGGCTTTATCAAGGAATTGAAGGAAGGAAAGTGCGTTGCGGTTTACGGACAGCTGCAAACGGATAAATTTGACGGACAAACCTTTCTTTCCTTCCGTGCTCTTAAAGAAATAAAGCGTATTAAAAAGAAGGACAATGCGGAAAAAAAGCGCGTTGAGCTTCATTTGCATACCGTTATGTCGGCAATGGATGCTATCATTCATCCCGACGAGGTGGTTGCGCTTGCCACGCAGTACGGGCATAGCGCCATCGGTGTTACCGACCACGGAAACGTGCAAGCCTTTCCCGAGGTTATGCTTGCCGCAGAAAAAAAGGCACCGGATTTGAAGATTCTTTACGGCATGGAAGCCTATTATGTCAATGACGAGGCAACCGCCATTTCCGGTGTTGCGAAAAGTGATTATAACCAGACGACCGTTGTTTTTGACTTGGAAACAACGGGCCTTTCCGCTACCTCCTGTGAAATCATTGAGTTTGGCGCCGTTAAAATGGAAAACGGTGAAATTGTGGATAGGTTCAGCAGCTTCTGTAATCCCGGTATACCTATCCCGGCCAAAATAACGGAATTAACCTCGATTACGGACGAAATGGTGAAGGACGCCCCTCCTGTGCGAGAGGTTCTCTCTGATTTTCTTGCCTTTTGCGGTGACGCCCTGCTTGTAGCGCATAACGCCAAGTTTGATACGGGCTTTGTGCGCGCCGCGGCAGAAAAGAACGGATTTGATTTTCATAATCCATCCTTGGATACTGTTGCCGTTTCGCAATACGTGAATGCTGACTTGAAAAAGCATACGCTGGATTCCATTGCAGACTATTATCATCTGGGCGATTTCCACCATCATCGCGCCGTGGATGACGCCGAGGTGCTTTTCCTCATCTATAAGGAAATGTTGGCGCGTCTTGAAAAAGAGGGCATCCGCGATTACGATGCTTTGGCAGAGGCGATGAGCGAAAACTCCGATCCCTTGAAGCTTCGCCCCTATCATATGATTATTTACGCAAAAAACCAGGCGGGCCTGAAAAATCTTTATCAGCTGATTTCTGCCAGTTATTTGCAGTATTACTACAAAAGACCGCGTATTCCCCGTTCTGAAATTGAAAAGCACAGGGAAGGTCTTTTGCTTGGCTCTGCTTGTGAGGCAGGCGAGCTTTATAGCGCCATTTTGGACAATCGCTCGGAGGCGGAAATTGAAAAAATCGCTTCCTTCTACGATTATTTTGAAATTCAGCCCCTTTGTAACAATATGTTTTTGGTTGGCGCAGAAGGGCGCGGCGTCGGAAGTGTCGAGACCTTGAAGGACATCAACCGTCGCATTATTGCGCTCGGTAAAAAGCTCGGCAAGCTGACGGTTGCCACCTGTGACGCGCATTTTGCCGCAGAAGAGGACGAAATATACAGAAAAATTCTGTTAGCGGGGCAAAAATTTAAGGACGCAGATAAGGACACGGGTATCTATATGCGTACCACCGAGGAGATGTTGGAGGAGTTTTCCTATCTCGGTGAGGAGCTGGCGTATGAGGTGGTGGTTGAAAACCCCAACAAAATAGCTGACTCGATAGAGAAGCTTCGCCCCATTCCCAAGGGAACCTATACCCCCAGTATTCCCGGATCCGAGGAGGAGCTTCAAAGGCTTTGCTGGGACAGAGCGATGGATTGGTACGGCTTTGAGGGAAAAATTCCCGAGCTTGTGTCGAATCGCTTGAACAAGGAACTGGATTCCATCATCAAGCACGGCTTTGCGGTTTTGTATATGATTGCCCAAAAGCTCGTTGCATATAGCGAAAAGCAGGGGTATCTCGTTGGCTCCCGTGGCTCCGTTGGTTCCTCCTTCGTTGCCATCATGTCGGGTATTTCCGAGGTAAATCCCTTGCCGCCGCATTGGCGTTGCCCTAACTGCCGTTATAACGAGTTCGTGACGGACGGTAGCTATGGCTCCGGCTTTGATATGCCCGATAGAGAATGCCCCCATTGTCATACCCCCATGTATTCCGATGGGCAGGACATTCCCTTTGAAACCTTCTTGGGCTTTTACGGCGACAAATCTCCCGATATTGACCTTAACTTCTCCGGTGACGTGCAGCCTAGGGTACATAAGTACACGGAGGAGCTTTTCGGTGAAGGGCACGTGTTCCGCGCGGGAACGCTGGGAACGCTGGCATCTAAAACCGCTTTCGGCTTCGTTTCCAAATATTTGGAAGACAGAAAAATTGAATTGCCGCGCGCCGAGGTTTCGCACATTATTTCTCGTTGTATCGGCGTAAAGCGCACCACGGGTCAGCATCCGGGCGGTATTATCGTTGTACCGACGGAGTACGATGTGCACGATTTTACGCCCGTGCAGCATCCTGCGGATGACGCATCCTCCGATATCATTACAACGCATTTTCCCTTTGAATTTTTGCACGATACCATCCTGAAGCTTGATGAGCTTGGACACGATATGCCCACTAAGTATAAAATGCTGGAAAGATATACGAATACCAGCGTTTTAGACGTGAAGATGAACGATTCGTCTATCTACGAGCTATTCAAGTCGACCGCGCCCTTGGGGGTTACGCCTGAGCAAATCGGCTGCCCTCTTGGTACTTACGGTCTTCCTGAGATGGGTACCAGCTTTATTCAGCAGGTGCTTGTGGACGCAAAGCCCAAAAACTTTGCCGACCTTATGCAGATTTCTGGTCTGACACATGGCACGGACGTTTGGCTTGGCAACGCACAGGACTTGATTAAAGAAGGAATTTGCGATATTTCTCAGGTTGTGGGAACACGAGACGGCATTATGCTGTATTTGATTCGCCACGAGCTTGATAACGGTATGGCGTTCAAAATTATGGAGGACGTGCGTAAGGGCAAGGGCTTGAAGCCTGAATATGAGGAAGCTATGCTTGCGCACGACGTACCCGAATGGTATATCGCTTCCTGTAAGAAAATCAAATATATGTTCCCCAAGGCGCACGCGGCGGCCTACGTTATGGCGGCTATCCGTCTTGGCTGGTACAAGATTTATTATCCGATGGAGTTTTACGCCGCCTTCTTGACGGTTGCCCCCGGCGGCTTTGACGCAGAAATCGTGTCCGGCGGCATCCCTGCCATCAATGCGGTTTTAGAGGCCTTTGAAAAGAGCACGGAAAAGCTGACGCAAAAGGAGCAGGAGCAGCAAACCACGCTTCTTCTCGTACGCGAGGCGCTGTGCCGAGGCGTAAAGTTCCTGCCCGTTCATTTGCTTCGTTCGGATGCTACGGCTTTCTTGCCTGAGGATGGCAAGATCAGAATGCCCTTTAATTCCTTGAACGGCTTAGGTACAAGCGCCGCCGAAAAAATCGTGCAGTGCAGAAGCGAAAGAGAAATTTTCTCGGTAGAGGAGCTTCGCCAACGGGCAGGACTCAGTAAATCCATTATTTCAATGCTTCGTCAGTGCGGTGCGCTTGACGGGCTTTCCGAAACCAATCAGATTTCGCTGTTTTAAAAAAACGGCTGTCACAAGACAGCCGTTCTATCAGATAAGAAGAAGTAATAAAAGAAAAAATTCTATGTTTTCGCCAAGGCTGTTTTCCGATAAGAGAAGCGCTAAAAGCAGTAAGACGTTATCCACCGAAAACGGCTCATCCTCCGTCTGTTCATTTCGGCTGGGCTTAGGGATTGCCGCAAATGCTTCCTCGGAAAAATCTGACCCTGTGGCATTCGCTTCCGCGGCGCTTACGGCGGAATCCTCAAGTTCCGTTTCGTCTTTGTCATCTTCGTTTTCTTGCTCTGCTATGGGAAATTGATTTCCGCTATAGTTTTCGGGAACGGTTATTTCGTCAGTGGGCGGAGGGTATCGACGGGCATACATAATGTTCACCTTTCTTATCTCTGTCCTTGCGGAACGTCTCCATCGTGTCTTGGAGGATAATAATCAAGTCAACGGCGCGTCGCCTTTCAGGCGTCAAAAACGGCTTTAAGGCAAGCAGTAGATTTTTTCTGGCGTTTCCTGTGTCTGCGGGCAGATGTCTTGGCGGCGGAGGAGGTTCCTTGCATTCCTCCTTTTGCGGAGGGAAGAGAGGCGCTTGACCTAAAACAGAGCTCAGGACAGCCAAGGCCTCGGGGTTTTTTAAAAGTCCCGAAAGAAGTCCCGATAAATCGGGCGCGTCACGTTGTGTCATAATGAGGTTTTTCCCTTTCTGTATGCGCGAAGAAGGCTTGCGGCCTCTTCAAAAGAATGGCTTGCGGCGCCCGAAAGCGCAGCTCGCAGCTTTCGCATTTCCTCGGCGTTCGGTTGCGCCTCGGGAAGCGAAACGCCGTTTTTAGATGCTATCAGTCGCAGTGTCACCCAAAGCTCTCTATCCGATTTGGAAAGTAGTTCCTTTAATGCGTCGGAGTTGAAGGACATATCAATCACCTCTTTTACTGGTCTTGCTTTCAGTTTATGCTTTATGGCCCTTTTGGTGAAAAAAGCCTGGGGCTTGAAAGGAAAAAAATGGAAATTCTGGTTTTTTCCGATTCCCATAATCAAGCCTTGCCTATGCTTCGCGTACTGCAAAGCCATCCGCAAGCGGCGATGGTTTTGTTTTGCGGAGACGGTGCAATGGATATCGCGCGAGTTTCTTACGAATACGAGGGATTGCCTATCCGAGCTGTGCGCGGAAATTGTGACGGCTTTGCGGCAAGTGACCTTCCCGATGAGGATTTTTTTACGGTTGCAGGCGTTTCCTTTTTGCTGACGCATGGGCATTTGTACGATGTAAAGCATAGCCTGGGCAGAGCCTTGTCTGCGGCCAAGGCCAAGAATGCAGATGTTTTTGTGTTTGGTCATACCCATGTTCCTCTGGCACAGTACGAGACGGTTGGCGATAGAACTGTCGCGTTATTTAATCCCGGTAGCATAGGAATGCGTCAGGATGGCGTGTATCATTACGGCGTTATAGAAATACGAAACGGCAGTTTTTTGCTGTCGCACGGCGTTATATAAGGCTTTTTTAAAATTGAAGCCTAAAAAGTGAGGAGAAAAAGATGAGCGCAGAAAACAGAGTTCCAACGCCTTCGCAGAAAAGCGGTGAGACGTATAAAATGGATAGGCCGAAGGGAATAAAGGATATTCCTTTCTGGCTTCTTCGCACCGTTAAAAGCTTTATTACTCGGTTCTTTTATATCATTCGCTTGGTATGGGAAACGAGCCCTGCCATTTTGCTTTTAATGACCTTCTGCTGCCTTTGTGACGGCTTTTTGCCCGTTTTTGGCGCTTATATTTCGAAGGATTTGCTAAATGCTGTCTCTGAGCTTTTGCACACGGAGGAAATTCTGCAAGGCATTCAAGCAGGTACACAGCCCTTGGAAAGCATTTTTGCGCCTGCCTTCCAAACCGTCTTGCTTTTGCTCCTTTTTTATTTCCTGTATCGCTTTATCAGCAAGCTTTTAAATCAGTTTTCTACCTATGTCAACAATATTGCGGGCGAGCTGGTCTGTAACCATATCAAGGTGAAAATCATCGAAAAGGCCAAAACGGTGGATCTTGCCAGCTTTGACAGACCTTCCTTTTACGAAAAGCTGGAAAACGCCAACAGAGAAGCGGGTATGCGCCCTATTTCCATTATGCGCGCAACCTTTAATGTCATCAGCGCTGCCATCAGCGTGGTGGGCTTTGCTATCGTTTTGTTTGAGTTGCATCCGCTTGCTCCGCTCTTTATGGCGCTTATGGCGTTGCCCGGTGCTATCGTTTCCTATGTGTATCGCCACAAGCAGTTTCGGTATATGCGTCATCGCTCGAAGGATAGACGTCAAATGAACTATTTTTCCGAGCTAATGGTGGATAAGGACAAGGCGAAGGAAATTCGCTTGATGGGGCTTTCCGATACCTTTATTGCCCGATATAAGCAGGTTTTTGCCAACTATTTCAAGGGCTTCCGCAGACTTATTTTAAAGGAAGGGCTTTGGCAAACCCTTTTTGCGCTCTTGTCGCTTTTTGCAAATTTTGCCGTCTTTCTCTATGTCGCCTTTTCCGTTGCAAACGGCGCGGGAACCATCGGTGATTACTCGCTCTATACGGGTGCTCTTACCTCTATTACGACCTATGTCACAACTATCGTGACCGCAACGGCCGTTATTTACGAGGGAACACTTTTTATAGACAATATGATGGTGTTTATGAAGGAAAAAACCACCATTGTACCCACGGCCAAGGAGCCAATAGAGCCTAAAAGACGCGCGCCCCATACCATTGAATTTTCTCACGTTTCGTTCGCATATCCCGGAACCGATCGCAAGGTTATCAAGGACGTAAGCTTCAAGATTGAAGCAGGAGAAAGTGTTGTTCTGGTAGGACTTAACGGCGCGGGAAAAACCACGTTAATCAAGCTTTTGACCCGTCTTTATGATCCGACCGAGGGTGAAATACTGCTTGACGGCGTGAATATTAAGGAATACGATGTCGAAAAGCTTTATGAAATGTTCGGCATTATCTTCCAGGACTTTGGAAAGTACGCCGTTTCCGTTAAGGAGAATATTCATTACGGAGACGTATTCTCCGAGCTTGAAAACGAGCGCGTGAAGAAGGCGGCCCTTTTTGGAAACGCTGACGGCTTTATAGAAGAGCTCCCCTTACAATACGATACGCCCTTGATGCGTTATTTTGAGGATAGCGGTATTGAGCTTTCCATCGGACAATGGCAAAAGCTTTCAATCGCGCGCGCCTTTTATAAAGATTCCGATATTCTGATTCTTGACGAGCCGACTGCCTCCCTTGACCCTTTGGCAGAGGAGGAGATTTTCAATCGCTTTGCCGCCCTCTCGGATAATAAAATTTCGATTTTCGTTTCTCACCGACTTTCCAGCGCAACGCGCGCCGACAAAATCATTGTGTTGCACGGCGGTGCTATCAGCGAAATGGGTACGCACCTTGAGCTGATGGAGAAGAAGGGAGAATATCATCACCTGTTTTCCACGCAGGCAGAGCGCTATCTGCGCCCTGATGAGAAAAACGAATCTACGGACGAGCCGAGCGAAATTTAAAACAAAAAACGGCTGACGCCGAAGCGTCAGCCGTTAAGAAGCTGAAATTATTTTTGCAAACCGAGGCAAGCAGCGCCGATGATACCGGCGTCATTGCCAAGAGCGGCAATCTTGATTTGGGTTTGCGTTCCACCGTTGCACTTGGATTGGTCACCGTAAACAAGCTTCGACAGCGGCTTCAAGAGATAATCCTTTTCGTTGCAGATACCGCCACCGATGGACAGAATCTGGGGCTGGAAAACGCTAATCATATCGGAAATACCGCAGGCCAGATGCTCGATGTAATAGTCAACGACAGCCTTGGCCTCCTTGTCGCCCTGCTTCATAGCCGCAAAGGCGGTGCGCGCAGTAACCTTTCCGTTGTTGTCGAATTCATCGACCAACAGGGAAGGGATGCCCTTTTCCTTGCATTCCATAACCTTTTCCTTTGTCAACGCAGTAAGTGCGGTAGCAGAGGAATAGGCTTCCCAGCAGCCTCTTCTGCCACAGGAGCAGGGGCGGCCGTTAAAATGAATAACGGTGTGTCCAAGCTCGCCTGCTGCGTGGTTGAAGCCCGAATAAACCTTGCCGTTGATAATGATACCGCCACCGACACCGGTTCCGAGTGTTACCATGATAGAGCTGGTCGTGCCCTTTGCAACACCCGCAATCGCCTCGCCAAGCGCGGCTGCGTTTGCGTCATTCTCTACATAAACCTTGGGAATGGGCAGATATTTTTGGAAATACTTTGCAATGGGAAAATTGGTGAAGGGAAGGTTGTTGGCGTATTCGATCGTTCCTTTTTCGGGATTCACGGAGCCGGGAGAAGCGATTCCGACGTAGGCTACCTCCGAAACAGGAATAGATGCCTCTTTAAGCAGTCTTTCCGCCAAATGTGCCATATCCTTTATAATCAACTCACCCTCACGATTGGGGCAAGTAGGGGTGCTTCTCTTGGAAATGATTTTGAAGCTTTCGTCTACGATACCGACGGCAATGTTCGTACCGCCAAGATCGACACCGATATAATACATAGCAAACTCCTTTGTTTTTTGTATTTCTTGCTTTATTATAGCCGCTTTTATTTTTATTGTCAATACCTTTCGAAAAAGCTTAGGCGGATTTTGTCAGCTTTTTTAATATGTTCTTTCTTCCTTAAATTATAAAAACCGTTTCAGAATGGAGATATTATGAAAATTCTTTTGGGAATGAGCGGCGGAGTGGATAGCTCCTATGCAGCTGCGCTTCTAAAACAACAGGGATATGAGGTGGAGGGAGCTATTTTGCGTATGCATCCGTACTCCGAGGTGGAAAAGGCAGAGCGCACGGCTGACGCACTGGGCATTCCTTTGCATATTCTGGATTGTCAGGATGCTTTTTATGAAAGAATCGTTCTGGACTTTTGCAATGAATATATGAAGGGGAGGACACCGAATCCCTGTATCCGCTGTAACGCCGAGATTAAGCTTCGCTTCCTTTGGGAAACGGCGAAATCTCTTGGATTTGATAAAATTGCGACAGGACACTACGCGCGCGTTGTGCGCCGCAGGGGAAGGTATGCGATTGCGAAGGGAATTGACACGCGAAAGGACCAGTCTTATTTTCTTTATCGCGTAACGCAGGATATCTTGGAAAATCTCCTTTTGCCGCTTGGAGACCTTGAAAAAAACGAGGTACAAAGGCAGGCGGATTCTCTTGCACTTGAGGCCGCCAAGGCCAAGGAAAGCCAGGAAATTTGCTTCATACAGGGCGAAAAGTATACCGATTATATAGAAAGGGCCTGCGGTAAGTGCCAAGAGGGCAATTTCGTTGATGATGCAGGAAGAGTGCTTGGACAGCACAAGGGAATCATTCATTATACGGTCGGTCAGCGCAAGGGCTTGGGTGTTTCCGCGTCGTCCCGACTCTTTGTGCGGCAGATAGACTCTGAAACGAACACCGTGTATCTATCAGATAAAAAAGAAGAAAAGTCTTCCTTTTATATTGATGACGTTGTCTTTTCGGGCGCAACTTCGGTTCTGGATCTGACGAAAGCAAGCCCCTTGACTGTTAAAATACGGTATTTGGCTAAGCCTGTTTTGGTGGGCTTGTCTTCGGAAGGGAACAGAAGGTATCGCGCGCATCTCGTTGAAGGCGTTTCGGGCTTAACACCGGGGCAATCGGCCGTTATATATGAAGGAGACTGCGTTTTGGCAGGTGGATTCATAAATCTGTCATAAAGTGGCAGAAAAACGGTTAAATTTGGCATTTTTAAGCAAAATACAAAAAAATCCTTCATTTTTGTGCAAAATGCTACCATGTAGAAAAAAAGCCTCTATTTTTGTGCAAAATGACAATAAAAGATGGCAAAATCAAATTGGTTAAATCAGGTATTTTTTACATAAATGTAAATTATAATTACCTTGCCGTTAATCAAATTACAAAAAAGTAGCATTTTTGCTACTTTTTTGCTTTTTATAGGTAAAAAACATTTACATATACAAGTTGAACAAGCAAAGGAAAGTGAAAAAACAAGAGAGGTGGGGGGAGAAATTTTCGGTTTTTTTGAAAAAAATAAGATTTTAAAGCGAAAAAAAGCTTTTTTTGATCCTTGACAAGCAAGGAAAGAAATGTTATTATATAAAGGAGATAATTTAACTATGGCCGTATTATGCCCATTTTACGCCGTAGGAGCTTTATCAATTCAACAAAAACTGGAAGGAAGATTCACATGAAGACACGTTGGACAAAACTCGTGGCAGTGCTTCTTGCCCTCTGTATGCTGCTGGGAATCGGAGGCGTCAGTGTTTCCGCGGCATCGAGTGCACAGGAGGACTCTTACTCTGAGATTTTGGCATCCTTGACGGCAGAATCCTATGCCAATTATTTGGCTGGCTGCTTGAAGGACCAAGCCGAGAAGGGAAAAGGAGAGATTTCTGTTCCCATTTTTGAATTTTCGGCCAAGGATCTCTTGCAGGGCGACAATGAAATGTATAAGGTACATGAGTACGCGCTTCCCGATGGAAGCACGGGCTTGTTCTTGCCTGAGGTCGGTGAGGTAATCTGGACCCTCGACATTTCAGCTGAGCAGGAAGGTCTTTACGGTATTCGCATCGAATATCACACCATTGAAGGAAAGAACTCCGGTATTGAGCGCAAGCTTTACTTGGACGGCGTTGTTCCTTTTGACGAGGCACGCTCCCTTGCCTTCTCTAAGGTTTGGAAATACGAATACGATGTCAAAGAGGAAGGTACCGGAAAAAACACCTTCGACTCTGACGTTAACGGAAACGATATTCGTCCTGACATTTCTCAGGTTTCCGTCAAGCGTACATATGAGTGCACGGATATCGACGGCTTCTATAATGAGCCCTTCCAATTCTTCTTTAAGGAAGGTACGCGTTCCATTTCCTTGGTTGGAACCAAGGAGCCCTTGGTTATCACCTCTATCACCCTTTTCCCTGTGGAAGAGATGAAGAGCTTGGATGACTACAAGGCAGAGTGGGCAGAGAAGGGATACACCAATGCTCCTGCCGACGCGAAGATTGAGTATATTCGCGCTGAAACGCCTGATTACGTTTCCGACACTGCAGTATATCCCGCCAACGACCGTTCTTCTTCCTTGACCTCTCCCATTGATTCTTTTTCTCAGAAAATCAACACCATCGGTTCTTCCAGTTATTCCACCAACGGACAATGGGCTTCTTACACCTTTACGGTGTCCGAAAGTGGTATATATAATATTGTAGCTCGCTTCAAGCAAACTATTTTGCAGGGTATGTTTACTACGCGCGTTATCAAGCTTGCCGGCGGCGAGTACGGTTATGCGGACGGAACGCCTTCCGTACCGTATGAAGAATGCTACTACGCACGCTTCAATTATGCAAACAACTGGCAGGTAGGCGCTCTGAACAACGGTGAGGAAACCCTGTCCTTCTATTTCGAGGAGGGTGTTACCTACACCTTGTGTATGGAGGTTGGTCTCGGCGATATGGCAACCGTTTTGGAAACCATTGAGAGCTCCCTCTCCGCTATCAACGATTGCTACCTCGAAATTTTGAAGCTGACCGGTGCGTCTCCTGACGAATACCGTGACTACAACTTCTCCAGCGTTATGCCCTCCACCATTCGCCAGCTTTTGATTCAGGCCAAGATTTTGAAGCAGCAGGCCGACAACATGGTGGCTATCTGCGGAACCTCCGGTTCTAATATTGCAACGCTTGAAACCATTTACCGCTTGCTTGAAAGAATGGGTACGTATGAGGACGAAATCGCGCCCAACCTTTCTAACCTGAAATCCTACATCGGTACCTTGGGTACCTGGATTAACACGGCGAAAACCCAGTCCTTGACGGTTGACTATTACACCATTCAGTCTCCCGAGGCTGAGCTGCCTAAGGCAAACGCCAATATTTTCCAAGCCTTCTGGTATGAGTTCACCTCCTTTATCGCCAGCTTCTTCGTTGACTATAACGCAATGGGCGTTACCGACTCCGAGGAAGAAGTCACCACGATTGAGGTTTGGATTGCTTACGGCCGTGACCAGTCGCAAATCTGGCGTAACCTGATTAACAATGACTTTACCCCCAAGAGCAACATTGCTGTTAATCTGAAGCTCGTTACCGCCGCAACGCTTCTGCCCTCCGTTCTGGCCAAGAAGGGACCTGATTCCTATATTGGCTTGGATGCGGCAAGTGTTATTAACTATTCTATTCGAAACGCCATTGTCAGTATCGAAAACATGGATGGCTTCCAGAAAGTTCTGGGCTATAGCTATTATAGAACTGACGTTCCCGTTGACGCAGATGGTAACGAGGTTGACGAAACGGCAGTTGACAAGATTGTCGACCGCGAAACCTTCTACTATGATGCCAATGACAAACTGATAGACCCCTCTAAGATTTCCTTTAATGCTGCCACGATGATTCCCATCAGCCTCTTCGGAAAGACTTACGGCTTGCCCGAAAAGGCCAGCATTCAGATGATGTTCTATCGCCGTGATGTTTTGGCAGAGCTTCAAATCGACGTTCCTGAAACGTGGGACGAAGTTTTGGCAACCATTCCTACCTTGCAGGCAAACAACATGCAGATTGGCCTTGGTTACGCCTTTGCTATCAACGTGTTCCTCTATCAGTTCGGCGGAAATCTCTGGAAGTATACGGATGACATTGAGTACGCGGGCGCAGCAATCGGCCTTGATACCGATATTGCCTTGAACGCATTCCAGTACTGCTCGAGACTCTATACCGACTATTCCTTCCCCACGGCATTCGACGGACCTAACCGTTTGAGAACGGGTGAAATTCCGCTTTTGATTGCCGACTACGCAACGACCTATAACACCTTGGTCGTTTTCGCAACCGAAATTCGCGGCCTCTGGGCATTCACCAACATTCCCGGTATGATTCGTGATGACGGAACCGTCAACAACGATTCCTTCGTAACGGTAACGGCAACGGTTATGCTGAACGGATGTGAGAACCCCGATGCTACTTGGGAGTATATGAAGTGGCAGGCAGGCGGTTCGGTACAGGCACAGTACGGTAACGAAATGGTTGCCTTGGTTGGTCCTGCTGCAAAGTATGACTCCGCCAACATTCAGGCATTGGCTGAGCTTTCCTGGAGCGCCTCTGAGCTTTCCGGCTTGCTTGAGCAGTTTGAAAACCTTTCCGCTATTCCTAACTACCCCGGAAGCTACATTATCACTCGTTACACCAACTTCGCTTTCTTAGACGCTTATAACGACGGTGAGGACGCGGTTGACGCATTGCAAAGCTACATCAACGCAATCAACCAGGAAATCACTCGAAAGAGGGAAGAGTTTGGATTGTATACGCTTGAATCGGGACAGACCCCTGAGGAAGCCCGATTGGAAAGAGCCTCCAAATAATCCAAACCACAACATTAAGATTTGAAAAGGAGAAAAGTACATGTCGCAGAACGATGTTAAGCGCCCTGTGTCCCGCAAGGATATGACTATGGCGCAATGGACATGGAAAGAGATGAAACGCAATAAAGTTGCCTATCTTATGTGCGCTCCCTTCTTTCTACTGTTTTTTGTCTTTACTGTTTTCCCCGTTATGCTGTCTATCTTTTTCAGCTTTACGGAGTTTAATATGCTTGAGCCCCCCGTTTGGGTTGGTCTTAAGAACTACATCCATCTGTTCTTGGAGGACGATATTTTCATTATCGCTTGTAAGAACACCCTGATTTTCGCAGCCATCACGGGCCCTGTTTCCTATCTCTTGTCCTTCTTGGTTGCTTGGTTTATCAATGAGCTTGAGCCGAAAATCCGTGCGGTTGTTACCCTGATTTTCTATGCGCCCTCCATTTCGGGCTCCGTATATATCGTTTGGACGATTTTGTTCTCCAGCGACTCTTACGGATGGGTTAACGGTACGCTTTTGGACCTCAATATCATCGACACGCCGATAATGTTCTTCCAGAACGAAAGCTGGGTAATGCCGCTTTGTATCGTCGTTGCTCTTTGGACCTCCTTGGGTACGGCATTCCTGTCCTTTATCGCAGGTTTGCAAACGGTTGACCGTTCGCAGTACGAGGCAGGTGCGGTTGACGGCGTTAAAAATCGCTGGCAGGAGCTTTGGTTTATCACCCTGCCCTCGATGCGTCCTCAGCTGATGTTCGGTGCGGTGCTTTCTATCACCCAGTCCTTCGGTTTCGGTGCTATCGTTACGGCCTTGGCCGGATTCCCCTCCGTTGGATATGCGGCTCATACCATCATGCACCATCTGGATGACTTCGCCGGCCAGCGTTATGAGGTTGGTTATGCCTCCGCAATTGCAGTTTTCTTATTCTTGATCATGATGACCTGTAACATCGTCATCAAAAAAGCGCTTTCAAAGGTGGGACAGTGATATGAGTGCAAAATTAAGAACACGCCGTCATAAAGTCGTCCTTAACCGTTCCGCAGGTGGCGATGCGGGTATCACCTTCCTCTTGGTCATTTTGGGCGCATTCATGTTTATCCCGATGCTTTACGTTATCTCGCAGTCCTTGAAGCCTCTTGACGAGCTCTGGATGTTCCCGCCGAGATTCTTGGTAAAGAGCCCTACTTTAACGAACTTTTCCGATTTGTTCCAGCTGATGAATGAGTCTTGGGTGCCGTTCTCCCGTTACATTTTCAATACGGTATTCATCTCTCTTGCCGGTACCTTTGGTAACCTTTTCTTCGCCTCTATGGCTGCCTATGCCTTGGCAAAAATCAAATTCCCCGGCAGAAATACGTTGTTCCAAATCGTTGTTTTGTCCTTGATGTTCCACCAGACTGTTAACCAGCTTTCTAACTTTATCATCATGTCTGCGTTGAATATGATTGACACCTACTTGGCTTTAATCGTTCCTGCCTTGGCCGGTACGATGGGTCTTTACTTGATGAAGCAGTTTATGGAATCCACGGTTACCGATGCGGTTTTGGAATCCGCTCGTTTGGACGGTGCCTCTGAGCTTCGTACCTTCTGGGTGATTGCAATGCCCATGGTTAAGCCTGCTTGGCTGACCTTGATTATCGAGTCCTTTAAGGGCCTTTGGAACTCGGGTGCTTCCATTTACATTCATTCGGAGCAGTTGAAAACCTTCAACTACGCCATTTCTCAGGTTGTAACGGCAGGTATCGCCCGTGCGGGTGCTTCTGCTGCTGCAACGGTTGTTATGATGTTGGTACCTATTACGGTATTCGTTTTGAGCCAGAGCCAGATTATTGAAACCATGGGCTCTTCCGGTATGAAGGATTAAGGAGGGAAGCATAGTGAAAAAGAATAAAATCGTTACGCTCTTGCTTTTGCTCCTGGTAATGACGATGCTGTTGGGCTCCTTTGCCTCTTATGCACAAGAGCCCTATCAGACGTATACCTATTCCTCTGAGGGATTCGCGCTCTATTCTCCCTCGGCATACACGCCTATCCGCTCCATCGGCTTCTTGGACATTCCCAATGCGCCTTCGAACTTTGTGAATTTCAGCGCACCTACGGATCTTGAGGTTGACAAGGACGGAAATGTGTATATCGCCGACCCCACCAACAATCGAATTGTTGTTTTGGAGGGCGTTAACTACAGCTACAAGTTTACGCTTCAATCCTTCAATAACAACGGTTATAACGATTCCTTGAAGGGCTGTGCAGGTGTGTTCGTAAACGATGATTTTATCTACGTCTGCGACACTGCAAAGTCTCGAATCGTTATCTTCGATAAAGAGGGAAGCTTCGTTAGAACCATTGAAAAGCCTTACGGAACCCTCTTTGGAACCGATACCGCCTATAAGCCCATTTCTATGGCGGTTGACCAGTACGGCAAGATTTACGTTGTATCCTCCGAAACCTCCGAGGGTGTTATCGTTATGACGAGCGACGGACTTTTCACCGGATTTATCGGTGCACAGAACGCTGCTTACAACATTCTCGACATTATCTGGCGTCGTTTCCAGACGGAAGAGCAGCGCAACTCTCAGGTTCAGAACCTTTCTAAGCCCTTTAACAACATTACCATTGATGAAGAAGGCTTTATCTACGTAACCAGTAACAGCTATGTAGATAGCGGCGAGCAGCAGGGCTCTATTGACAACAATACCTCAGATTTTGCTGCCGTTAAGAAGCTCAACTCCAACGGTGACGAGGTTATGAAGCGTAACGGCTTCTTCGGCCCCGGTGGTGAGGTTGACGTGCAAAGCTTTTCTACCAACCTGAATGCGCCTCTTGGTGCGTCCAACATCGTGGACGTTGCTATCGGCGACGAGGGAACCTGGTCGATTGCCGACCTTAAGAGAAGCAAAATCTTTACCTATGACCAGAACGGTGTGCTCCTTTATGCCTTTGGCGATAAGGGTATCCAGCTTGGTAATATGCAGGAGATTTCTGCTTTGACTTATCAGGACGGTAAGCTCTTGGTTTTGGATAAAAAGGCCAACACCTTTACCGTTTACAAGAGAACCCAGTACGGCGATCTTCTGGTTGCGGCCCTGGCGTGCGAGAACAACCGTATGTATACCGCCGCCGTTACGGCCTGGCTTGAGGTTTTGCGTTTCAATAACAACTTTGACTCCGCTTACATCGGTGTTGGTAAGGCGTACGCCAGACAGGGTGATGCAACCTTTGTTTCCGTTGACGGCCAATCTTACTATAAGGAAAGTGACGTTGCGGTTTATGAAAACAATGAGGTTGTAAAGTATACCGTCAACGGCAAAGCAGACGGTGAGGAGCTTATTATCAACAGAGAGTATGATAAGACCGGATACGAGCTTTCTATGGAATATCTCTCTGCGGCATACGATGACGAGAACTGGTCCGATTCCTATAAGGAAATCCGTAAGGATTGGCTTGCCGATTGGTTCTTGCTCTTGCCTGTGGTTATTGTTCTTGTGGTTGTCGGTCTTTCCTTCCTGCTTCGCTTTGCAGGCAACTACAACGCCAAGGTTGCATTGCTTGGTGTTGGCAAAAAGACCTACGTACAGGAGCTTATGTACGTATTCCACATTATCTTCCATCCCTTTGACGGATTCTGGGATTTGAAGCACGAGCGTCGTGGCTCTGTTCGTGCCGCTTTGACCATTTTGGGATTGGTTATCCTCGGCTTCTATTATCAGTCCATTGGTACGGGCTATATTATGAATACCATGGGAACCTATTCCACTATTTTCGCGCAGATTCTTTCTGTTGGTCTGCCCTTTATCCTTTGGGTTATCGCTAACTGGTGCTTGACGACGTTGTTTGACGGAGAAGGCTCCTTCAAGGACGTTTTCATTGCCTCCTCGTATGCGCTTGCCCCCTTGCCCTTCCTTCTGATTGTGTCCACCATTCTTTCCAATGTGGTGACCTTCGAGGAAGCGGCCATCGTTTCTATGATTTCGGTTGCTGGATACGTTTGGGCGCTTTTGCTCCTCTTCTTCGGCACGATGGTTACCCACGGTTATTCCTTCGGCAAGAACTTTATCACTTGCTTGGGAACGATTGTTGGTATGGCAATCATTATGTTCGTAGGATTCCTGTTCTCCAGCCTTGTTGGTAAAATGTTGACCTTCGTTACTTCTATCGTAACGGAAATCAGCTATCGAGTTTAAGAGTAAGAAAAAGGAGAGAAAAAATGAAAAGAATTATTTCGTCTGTTCTTGCTCTTATTATGATTGCCGGTTGTTTGTCTTCGTTGTTTGCATTCAACGCTTCTGCCGAGATAATTGGCGGAACTCCTGAAACCGGTAATTATCTTGAAGCTTTGGAACATGCATTTAACCAGGCCTACAATTCCTGGGAAGAGAAGATTGCCGGCGATAAGAATATGCTTTTGATGGCCCGTCAGCACGGTTATGAGCTTTATTGCAACCGCTTTACCGGCGAGGTCGCCTATAAGAATATCGCCACGGGTGAGGTTTTGACCTCCAACCCTTACAACTTTACGAATCTGAAAACGGGAAGCGACAAGTATTCCACCGATAACACGATTACGCGTCTGCTTTCTCAGATTGAGGTTTCCTTCCGCGACAACGAGGATAAAGAGAATATCTTTTACAGCTTCGTTGAGGCGGCCAACCGCAATCAGATTACCGTAAAGAACATCACCAACGGTATCCGCGTTGAGTACGTTATGGGTCGTTTGAGCACGACCTACCTCTTGCCCGGCGCTGTGGCAGCAGATGATTACTACAACAACATTCTGAAGCCCTTGGTTGATAAGAGAGATGAGATTCAAGAGGAATTCGGAATGGATTCCAAGGTGTGGGATAACATCAAAAACGAGGTTGTGCGTATGCAGACCTGGTTCGTGGAATGGAATTCCACCAATATGCAGTTGACTGACATTTCGGAAATCCGTAAGCAGTACAAGAAATTCGGCACTATTATCGTTGAGGACGGCACCGTCTATGACGTAACGACGGATGCCTATAAGACCGCCGAAATTGATTGGAAAACTGTGGAAATTGATGGAAGCGACAAGGATACTCACGAAACCATCAATGGCAAAAAGGTTACGGAAGACCACAGCACCTACTACATCATTTCCGACGGCTCCTTCGGTGACAAAAACACCGTGATTACCGAAACGGAAAAGGCTTACCTTGAAAACACCATTCGTACTTATTTGCCTCTTTTCACCCAGGAAATTCTGGATGAAATCAACGCCAAGACGGGCTATGTTCAGGTTAACCAGCAAAACCCCGTATTCCGTATGGCAATCGAGTACGTGTTGCAGAGCGATGGCCTTGCCATTTCCTTGCCTGCAACCAGTATTCGCTTTGATGAAACCGCATATACCCTGCAGTACGTCAGAATGCTTCAGTATTTTGGCGCAGGTAACCTGAATAATGAGGGTTATGTATTCTTCCCCGATGGAAGCGGTGCGCTCGTTGAGTTTGAGGAGTTCTATTCTCCCAATAACGAAAACGACAGAACCGTTGTAGACCTGTCTGCAGCTGTTTACGGCGAGGACTATGCTTACTACTCCATCGATGAGGACGCAAAGCACTCTGAGGTTATCCGTATGCCCGTTTACGGCATTCAGCAGAACAAGGGCGGCAAGGACACCGGCTTTATCGCCATCATGGAAGAGGGCGATTCGCTGGCTGACATTTCCGTTTCCTTTGCCTCGAATAACCACTATTACGCATCTGCGTATACAACCTTCTATCCGCGTCCCTACGATACGTACAATATGATGGATGCCATCTCCGTCGGTGATAACACCGAGTGGACGGTTGTTTCCGACAAGAAGTACGAGGGTACGTACAGATTGAAGATAGTTATGCTTCACGATGAAAGTGAAGAGGCTATCATTTCTGCGGCTAACGCAACGACCACCTATCAGATTCCGTATTACGAGGCAAGCTATGTCGGTATGGCAAAGGCTTACCGCGCATACTTAATCTCGGGCGGCTATATCGCTGCTTTGGCTGCCGATGAAGTGAAGAAGGATATCCCGCTTTACATCGAAACCTTCGGCTCCATCAAAACGGTTGAAAAGATTATGTCTTTCCCTGTAACGGTTGACACTCCCTTGACGACCTTTGATGATGTGGAGAAGATGTTTGATTCTTTGTCTGCAAAGGGCGTTTCCAACATCAACTTCAAGCTGACGGGCTATGCAAACGGAGGCTTGCTCTCCAAGTATCCCAAAAAGCTGAAGTGGGTAAGAGCACTTGGCGGTAAAAACGGATTTAACGAGCTGCTCCTCCATGCAGACGAAAAGGGCTTCGGTGTATATCCTGAATTTGACTTTGCTTATTTGGGCGAGGGCGGTATCAATTTGAAGAAGAATGCTTCGAAGGCTGTTGATGACCGTTACTGCTCCAAGCAAATCTATGACCCCGTATACCAGGAATTTTCCTCTTACTTCGATATTTGCATTTCTCCTTCCTCGATTTTCAGCTTGGTTGAGAAATTCTCTGCGAAGTTCTCTAAGTACAACCCCATGGGTATCTCGGTATCCACTCTGGCAAGCGATTTGAACTCTGACTTTAACGAGGATAATCCGCAGAACAGAGAAGATGCTAAGCAAACCTTGGCAGGCACCCTTGCTTATCTGGAAAACAGCTACGGCTCTGTGATGTCCGAGGGCGGTAACGTTTATACTCTTCGTTACCTGGATCACCTCCTGGGCGCACCTATTGATTCCAGTAAGTATAACTACGAAAGCAAGACCGTTCCTTTCTGGGGAATCGTTTTGCACGGCTATCAGCAGTATGCAGGCTCCGTTATCAACGAATCGGGAGACGGTGATTACCAGCTCTTGAAGTCTATCGAAAACGGCGCATATCTCTACTATCTCCTTTCTTATCAGAACACCAATCTGATGAAAGAGGATAGCTATTTGAGCCAGTATTACTCCTTGCGCTTCGACATTTGGTTCTCCGATGTTGTTGCCAAGTACGGCACCTTGAACGCCGCTCTTGCAGATTTGCAGCGTTATACCATTGAGGATCACAAGTTCCTGATTGGTGAGCGCGTAACCGCAGAGGGTGAGCGCGATAAGGAGCTTGAGCAAATCAACGGAAAGCTGAGCAACTTCCTTACCTCCAAGTATGAAAGCTTGATGGGTAGCGCTTTGCGCGAGTTGAATGTGAAGCAGTTGGCCGTTAATGCTATCAATGCAGGCTTGAATCTTGCATCCGTTGAGGCTGACGTTGCTTATCGTCTTGGTGAGGAACTGACCCAAACCGATAAAGACAACATCAAAGCCGTATGGGACATCAAGGCTGCCGGTCAGCCCCTTCCCACTTACGATGGCATTGTTGTTGGCGTTGTAGTAGATGAGCAAGCGCTTCTTGACAGCCTCCGCACTATTCTCGGCGGCGTTGAGCCCACCGAAAAGCAGAAAGCGTTGATCAAGGCGTTTGTTGACACCTATTCCTTCAAGGGCGACGCTACCAATGCGTATGTTTTGACCTTGAACGCGTTTGAGGGCATCGACTTCGTTCCCTCGACCACCACTTCCTACGCAACGGCAGGCGATGCCTATGTATCGACCCTTTATACCGTTAATTCCGATGATTTGGTAATGGTTACCTACCAGAGCGGAAATGAGACTGTTCGTTTCGTCATCAACTATAATCTCTTCGATGTTGAGGTTATCTTGGAAGGCGTGAACGGCGAGGAGGCCTTTGTGGTACCTTCCTACGGCTTCCGTCAAATCAGCGGAACGACGCTTGTAGAAGCAAAGAATTGAGAGAGGAGGAAATTTTGAAATGAAGTTTTTTAATACTGTAAAAGAAAAAGTTTCCGGACTCTTCAACACGGTGAAGAACGGCACAGTAAGCCTTTTTCAAACCGTAAAAGCTCGCTTGGGGGGCAAAGCCCCCTCCGAGCAGGGCGCTGCCTTGGCCATTCCCGCCAAGAAAAAGCGCCCCGCCTCTCTTGATAAGAGAAAGGCGCGCGCGGGTTGGCTTTTCGTTTTACCCTTTGCGGCAGGCTTCCTTTTGATTTATCTTCCCATCATTTTGGACTCGATTTGCTATTCCTTCTTCCAAATCAACATCGTTGACGGTTCTGTAAAATGGATGGGAACGGAATTCTATCAGAAGGCATTGATGGAGGACCCGCAGTTTGTTCAAAAGCTGGTTCAGGGTATTCAGCAGCTGGTTGTCGATACGCCTATGATTCTGATTTTCGCTCTTTTCGTTGCGATTGTTCTGAATCAGAGAATGGTTGGCCGTGCGGCCTTCCGTGCCATTTTCTTCGTTCCCGTTATTCTTTCCACGGGCTTGATGGAAACCATCAATGCAGCGGATATTATGTCGTCGCAGATGGGCAATGCTGACGGTGGAATTTCAACGGGTGCTTCGGGTGGCGCTTCGGAAATTGTGTCTGCAATGGATATTCAAAGGCTTTTCTCAGGAATCAAAATCGGTTCCGGCCTTGTAGAATACGTGGCAGGTGCTGTTAACAATATTTTCAATATCGTTAACCGTTCCGGCGTTCAGATGTTGATTTTCTTGGGCGGCTTGCAGGGTATTTCTCCCTCGATTTATGAGGCCTCCAGCATTGAAGGCGCAACTGCTTGGGAATCTTTCTGGAAAATAACCTTCCCGATGATTAGCCCGATGATTCTGGTTAACGCGGTGTACACGATTATCGACTCCTTTACCTCTGACAGCAACGTCGTTATGAAGTACATTCAAACGACCTATGAAACGGGTAAGGAGCTGTCCACGGCGATGTCTTGGGTCTACTTCCTCGTCATTATGGCGATAATCGGACTTATTTTCTTGATATTGTCGTCGTTCATTTTCTATCAAAAACGGGATTAAGGAGGTAAAAGAGCATGGATAACACGCAAAACAGCGTCAAAGTTATGAAAGAAAGCAAAAACAAAATCCGTGTTGACTTTGAAGGCAAAACGCCTTGGCTCGAGCGGATGAAGAAAAAAGTTTTCTCTGTTTACTTCCTGAAGAACGTCGTTTGGTATATCTTCCGTCTGATTTTGATGATTGGTATATCCTACGTTATTTTGTTCCCGTTCTTCTCCAAAATCGCGGGCTCCTTTATGTCCCCCTCCGATTTTGTTGACCCGACGGTTAATATCATTCCCAAGAACTTTACCCTGAACATTTATAAAGCAATTATCGTGGAAAACCGATATTTTGAGGCTTTCCTTAACACGACCTTGCTTTCTCTTGCAACGGCTTTCTTGCAGACCTTCGTGACCTGCTTAATCGGTTACGGTCTTGCCAAGTTTAAGTTTAAGGGTAACACATTGCTTTTCGCACTCGTTATCTTTACGATGATTGTGCCTCACCAGACCTTGAAGCTTTCTATGTGGGCGCATTTCCGTCGTTTTGACATCGGTGGCGTACAGGCACTTGGTATTCCCGGTTTGTTTAAGTTTGTAACGGGTATTTTCAACGGTGGAATCGCCAACGGTATAACGCCTAACGCGATGGAGACGTTTGTCCCCTTGATAGTCCTTTCCATTTGTGGCTTGGGCTTCAAGAACGGCCTTTATATCTTCATGATGCGTCAGTTCTTCCGCGGCGTTCCTGATGAATTGGAGGAATCCGCATATGTGGACGGTTCTAACACCTTCCGCACCTTCTTCCAAATTATTCTGCCTCTTTCCGTCCCGATGATGATAACGATTTTCTTGTTCTCGTTCTCGTGGCAATGGACGGACGATTTTTACACGGATATCTTCTTTACGAACAAGACGGTTTGGCTGATGCCTGACGTTTGGTTGGACGTACCTCCGTCCTTGAAGGTATCGGGTGGATATGCTGCCAAGGAATTGTATGAAACCGCAATCGCAAATACTGCGGGTATTACAATTATTATGCCTCTGGTTATTGTGTACCTCTTCTGCCAGAAATATCTGGTACAGGGTATCGAGCGCTCCGGCTTGGTAGGATAAAAACTTATAAAAAACGCAGCGTGGGCGCCGTTTGGCGTCTCACACTGCGTTTTTTTCTTGGTAATTCAAAGTCTTTCGAATCTGCTAAAAAACGGGCACGCGCTTAAAGCATCGCGTGCCCGTTTTTTTATGAATTAATACCCCAAATCCTCGTTAACAAGAATGACCTTTATTCTTTTTTCAGGGAAGCAAAGTCTCGTTCTGACAAGATTTGAGCATATGGAGTCGGGAGAGAGACAGTCAGCGCAGCTTCCGTTTTGCTTGCAAGGCGTTTTGATAGGGAAGCGTTGGGCGTTTTTGGGGGCTGCATATTCGCGAACACGGCAAAGCCCTTCCTCGTAATTTCTTACAAGCTTGTTTTTGCCCGCGATAACCAAAACGTTCTTCGGGCCAAAAATCATCGCGGCAACACGGTTGCCCCTGCCGTCTATATTAAGCAGCTCGCCCTCCTCTGTGATGGCGTTGGCGCTCATAATAAACCAGTCAGAGAAAAAGTGTGCCTCCATAAATGCCAGTTTTTCCTCGGCAGGAACGGTATCTCTGTCATAAACCCGATAATCTCCCGCTTTTAGTGCAGCGGAAAGGCCGATTTCGTGAAGCGTCATCGTGCCGCCCCAGGTAACAGAGCTGCCCTTCGGTATCAGAGAAAGAGCCAAAGCGGTAGCTTCCTCCTTTGTTTGCGCGGTATAAACGGAAAAATGTCTCTTTTGCAGATTGTGGACTACCGTATCAAAATTCATCATTTTTGCACCTTTAAAGAAAAAATAGGTTGTATAAGGGTCGTTTTCAATAAAATGATACCATACGGGAAAAGAAAAGTCAATTCGTTCTTGACATTTTTTTAAAGTGAAGGTATAATAGTAGAATAAGAGAACTATTATTTGCAGATGTTACAGGGAAAACAGAAAGGTTAAGAAGATATGACGAACGTATCTGAATTTTTCGGATCTATGGTGTTTGGCGATGCCGAAATGAAGAGTCGGCTTCCCGAGGACATTTATCTTTCCATAAAGAAGACGATTCAAGACGGCAGAAGCTTAAAGCTCGATGTTGCCAACGTGGTCGCCAATGCTATGAAGGATTGGGCCATTGAAAAGGGCGCAACGCATTTCACCCATTGGTTCCAGCCGATGACGGGTGTTACTGCCGAAAAGCACGATAGCTTTATCTCTCCCTCCGAGAACGGAAGGGTTTTGATGGAGTTCAGCGGCAAGGAGCTGGTTCGCGGTGAGTCGGACGCATCCTCCTTTCCCTCCGGCGGTCTGCGCGCAACCTTTGAGGCGCGTGGCTATACCGCGTGGGACCCCACCTCCTATGCCTTTGTGAAGGATAGCGTTTTGTATATCCCCACCGCGTTTTGCTCGTGGGGCGGAGAAGCGCTTGATGAAAAAACACCCTTAATGCGCTCTATGGAGGCTCTTAATAAGCAGGCCCTGCGTGTGCTTCGCTTGTTTGGCAACGAGGATGTTACCTCTGTTCATACCACGGTGGGACCCGAGCAGGAGTATTTCCTTGTCGATGCGTGTATGTATAATCAGCGCAAGGACCTGATGTATACGGGGCGCACGCTCTTTGGCGCAAAGCCCTCCAAGGGTCAGGAGCTTGATGACCATTACTACGGCACCATCAAGCCCAAGGTACAAGCCTTTATGAAGGAGCTCGATTATGAGCTTTGGAAGCTTGGCGTTTTGGCCAAGACGGAGCATAACGAGGCCGCTCCCGCACAGCACGAGCTGGCGCCTATCTTTACAACAGGTAATGTGGCTACCGACCACAATCAGTTGACTATGGAAATGATGCAAAAAATCGCCAGACGTCACGGAATGGTGTGCCTGCTTCACGAAAAGCCCTTCGAGGGTGTTAACGGTTCGGGCAAGCACAACAACTGGGCAATTTCCACCAATACGGGTATGAATTTGTTTGAGCCCGGCGAAACGCCGCACGAAAACGCGCAGTTCTTGCTTTTCTTCTGCGCCGTTTTGAAGGCGGTGGACGAATACCAGGATCTTCTCCGTATTTCTACTGCCAGCGCAGGAAATGACCACCGTCTCGGCGGTCACGAGGCACCTCCCAATATCATTTCTGTTTTCATTGGAGACGAGCTCGCCTCTATTTTGAAATCTATTGAAGAGGAAACCGCGTATACGGCGCAGGAAAAAACGCAGATGCGTATTGGCGTTCACGTCCTGCCCAAATTCCCCAAGGATACAACGGATAGAAACCGCACCTCTCCCTTTGCCTTTACGGGCAACAAATTTGAGTTCCGTATGCTTGGCTCCTCTGCCTCTGTGGCACCGCCCAACGTTATGCTGAACGCGGCCGTTGCCGAGGTTCTTTCGGGCTTCGCGGATGCTTTGGAGAACGCCGCGGATTTCCAAGAGGCGCTCCATCAGCTGATAAAGGAAACCATCAAAAATCACAAGCGTATTATCTTCAACGGAAACGGCTACGATTCCGTTTGGGTAGCCGAGGCAGAGAAGAGAGGTCTTTTGAATCTGCCTACCACGCCCGATGCCTATGCACATTTTGCAAGTGAAAAGAATTTGAGCTTGTTTACCAAGCACAAGATTTTCAATGAGCAGGAGGTTACGGCTCGTTACCGTATCGGTCTTAGCAATTATTGCAAAATCAATCTGATTGAAGCCTCCACGATGGTTGAAATGGCTAAGCGCGAGTTGATTCCCGCGATTTGCAAGTATTCCAAGTTCCTTGCAGAAGCCCTGTACTACAAGAAGCAGATTTCCTTGAAGGAATCCCCTGATTCTTATGAAAGAGCACTGGTTAAGAAGCTGACTGCCTTGACGGAGGACGCATTCAAGCGGGCTGACGCCTTGGAGAATGCGGTACATAGCATTCGCACCGAAAAGGACGTTACGCTGCGCGCTTCTCGCGTTCGTGATGAAATTTGTCCTGCCATGGAAGGACTGCGCGCCGTTATTGATGCGGCAGAAACGGTCACCGATAAGGACTTCTGGCCCATTCCCACCTATGGAGACCTGCTCTACGGCGTTTGCTAAGCGACAGGGAATAATCTATATTATCAATATTGCTATGCTTCGGCATAGCAATATTTTTTTAACTTCATAATAATTTGCATATCAAATTATATAAAACTGTTGACAAATTTTACAGAAGGTGATAAAATACAGGTGTAAAAAGACCTTATGAAAGGGAAAAGATACGAATGAAGAAAAACGTCTATTCCTTGGTGCTTTCAGAGGAAATTGTGGACGCGATTGACCGTCTTTCTTATCAACGTGGAACCAATCGTTCTGCTATGATTAATCAAATTCTGGCAGAGTACGTTTCCTATACAACTCCCTCAATGCACCGTGCTCAAATTTTCGGAAGCTTAGAGGCCGCCTTGGGAACGGAGAGTATTAAGCATATAAAAACCTCGGATTCCTTTTTCGTCCTTGCTTCCTCCATTAATTTCAAGTATAACCCAACTGTGCGATACAGTGTCGAGCTTCATTTGTCCGAGGATTGTCTTGGCGTTTTTAAGGCAAGCCTGCGAACGCAGAATGCCGCTCTCGTTGCGCTCATGGCGGATTTTTGCCTTTTGTGGCATAGCTTGGAGGAGCATGTTCTGGGCGGCGTTTCCGACAAAATTGAGGCGGCAAAATACAGCCGAGCCTTTGTTTTAAGACGGGATAGCTCTCTTAGCAATATGCTTAGCGCAGAGGATTTGGGCGCCTTGATTGCGGAATATATCCGCGCCTTTGATACGGCAATTAAGGAGTATTTCAGACTGATTTATACGCCTGCTCTGGCGCAAAGAGCCGTGGAAGCCGTTTATGCACAGTATATTCATCGCACGAAGCAGATAATATAAGCAGAAAGAAGAGGTAGAAATATGAATTTGCAAAAAATGACGCAAAAATCTATTGAAGCATTACAAAACGCGCAAAGCGTTTCCGTTGAAAATTCCAATCAAGAATGGCGGCAGGAGCATCTGCTTTTCGCATTGTTAACGCAGAAGGAGGGGCTGATTCCTTCCTTGCTTAAAAAAATGGAGGTAGATGCTTTAACCCTCGCAAGCGAGGTTGAGACGGAAATTCAAAAGGCGCCGAAGGTTTCGGGCGTAACTCAGGATAAGCTTTTCATTTCCGTTGATTTGGACCGAGCCATCCGACAAGCCGAGAAGGAAGCCACCGATATGGGTGACAGCTACGTTTCGGTTGAGCATTTGATGCTCGGCTTGATAAACGCCCCCTCTCATACCGTCAAAAAGCTCTTTTCCGTTCATCACATCAGCAAAACCGGATTTCTGAACGCTTTGCGTACCGTGCGCGGAAACAGGCGCGTGGAGTCGGACAATCCCGAGGAAACCTATGATGCACTAAAAAAATACGGACAGGATTTGACTGAGCTTGCCAAAAACCAAAAGCTTGATCCTGTTATTGGCAGAGACGAGGAAATACGAAACGTTATTCGTATTTTGTCGCGTAAAACCAAAAATAATCCCTGCCTGATTGGTGAGCCGGGCGTTGGTAAAACGGCCATTGCCGAGGGTCTTGCCCTGCGTATTGCGCGCGGCGATGTTCCCGAGAACTTAAAAAACAGAACCCTCTTTTCTCTCGATATGGGTGCGCTGATTGCGGGCGCCAAGTTCCGCGGTGAGTTTGAGGAGCGCTTGAAAGCGGTACTGAACGAAATAAAGGCCTCTGATGGCAAAATTTTGCTCTTTATTGACGAGTTGCACACCATCGTTGGTGCAGGTAAGGGTGAGGGCGCTATGGACGCAGGAAACCTTTTGAAGCCTATGCTGGCGCGCGGCGAGCTTCATTGCATTGGCGCAACAACGCTGAACGAGTATCGTCAGTATATCGAAAAGGATTCTGCTCTTGAACGGCGTTTTCAGCCCGTTTTGGTGGAGGAGCCCACGGTTGAGGATACGATTTCCATTTTGCGCGGCTTAAAGCAGCGCTACGAGGTATTCCACGGCGTTAAAATTCAGGATGCCGCCATTATTGCCGCAGCAACGCTTTCTAACCGCTATATTTCCGATAGATTCCTTCCCGATAAGGCCATTGACCTCATCGATGAGGCCTGCGCCGTCATTTGCACGGAAATGAATTCTATGCCCACGGAGCTTGACGAAATCGCAAGAAAAATTATGCAGCTTGAAATTGAGGAGGCTGCCTTGAAAAAGGAAACGGATAAGCTCTCGCGTGAGCATTTGGGGCAAATCCAGAAGGAGCTTGCGGAGCTTCGGGATTCCTTTTCCACTATGAAATCAAAATGGGAGGCAGAGAAGAGCAGTATCGGAGAAGGTCAGCGCATTCGCGAGGAAATCGAAAAGGTCAAGCTTGAAATTGAGCAAGCACAGGAAAAATACGATTTGGATACGGCTGCTGCCTTGAAATATGGCAAACTTCCCGAGCTTGAAGCGCGCTTGAAGAAGGCGGAGGAGGAAAAAACACAGGAGACCGTCCTTTTGCGCGATAAGGTAACGGAGGAAGAGGTTGCGCGCATCGTGGCGAGATGGACGGGAATACCCGTTTCCAAATTGATGGAGGGTGAGCGCGAAAAGCTTCTTCATCTGGACGAAATCCTGCATCGCCGCGTTGTTGGGCAGGAGGAGGCTGTTACAGGTGTTACGGAGGCCATTTTGCGCTCCAGAGCAGGTATACAAGACCCCTGTCGCCCCGTTGGCTCCTTCTTGTTCCTTGGCCCGACAGGCGTTGGTAAAACCGAGCTTGCCAAGGCCTTGGCAGAAGCGCTTTTTGATGACGAGGGCGCGATGATTCGCATTGATATGAGCGAATATATGGAGAAATACTCTGTTTCTCGTCTGATTGGTGCCCCTCCCGGATATATCGGCTACGATGAGGGCGGACAGCTTACGGAGGCCATTCGTCGCCGTCCCTATGCCGTTGTTCTGCTTGACGAGGTGGAAAAGGCGCATCCTGACGTCTTTAACGTGCTTTTGCAGGTGTTAGATGACGGCAGAATCACCGATAGCCAGGGAAGAACGGTGGATTTTAAAAACGCCATCATCATTCTTACCTCTAATCTCGGCTCCGATTATATTTTGGACGGCATTCGCGATGGCGAAATCTCTACTGAGGCCAGAGAAGCGGTAACGGCTCTTTTGCACCGTAGCTTCCGACCTGAATTTTTGAATCGTTTGGATGAAATCATTTTCTATAAGCCCTTGACGAAGGAGAACGTTCGCGCTATCGTGCGTTTGCTTTTGAAGCGTTTGGAGGCGCGCTTGGCAGAAAAGAGAATTTCGTTGTCCGTCAGCGAAACGGCTTGTGACCTTATTATTGAGCGCGCGTATGACCCTATGTTCGGTGCTCGCCCGATTAAGCGCTTCTTGCAATCGGAAATTGAAACGATGATAGCGCGTAAAATGATCGCCGAGGATTTGGCACCTGATACCGTTTTGGAGATTACCGTTAAGGACGAAAAATTGGTTCTGAACAAGTTGAATTAAAAGCGTTGACTTTTTACCCGAAATGGTATATAATATGGCAGTAAAAAAACCATATAAAAGGAAAAATTCAAATCAAAACAGGGGCTGTCCCGCTTTTGTTCGCAAAGTCAGCAGATTTGGATTTCCTTGAAATTGTTGTGCCGCCGCTATGGCGGCGGATCGGAGATTAAAATGACGAAAATCGATATTTTCTCGGGCTTCTTGGGAGCAGGAAAAACAACCCTAATCAAAAAACTCATCAAAGAGGCCTACCAGGGAGAAAAGCTCGTTTTGATTGAAAACGAGTTTGGTGAAATCGGTATAGATGGCGGCTTTTTGCACGATGCGGGCATGAATATTACCGAAATGAATTCGGGCTGCATTTGCTGCTCCTTGGTCGGTGATTTCGGAAAAGCCTTGCAGAAGGTTTTGGATGAGTATGCGCCGGACAGAATTTTGATTGAACCCTCGGGCGTTGGTAAGCTTTCCGACGTCATTCGTGCTGTGGAGAGTATTCATGCCGAAAATGCCGTTTTGAATGCTTATATCACCGTTGTGGACGCCGGAAAATGCAAAATGTATATGAAAAACTTTGGCGAGTTTTTCAATGACCAGGTTCGTTGTGCCGGCACTATCATTTTGAGCCATACCGGCCGTCTTTCCGAGGAGGCTGTTCAAAAAACAGTGGCCTTAATTCGTGAGCAAAACGAAACGGCAAGCATCGTTGTGACCGATTGGGATGCGTTAAGCGGAAAGCAAATTTTGGAGGCAATGGAAAAGACCAATGCCTTGGAGGATGAGCTGGAAGCCTTGGCAAAAGAGGCCGCGCACCATCACCATCATCATCATGACGAAGAATGTGACGATGAGGAATGTGAGTGCCATCACCACCATCATCACGATGACGAGGAAGAGCATCATCACCATCACCACCATCATCATGACGAAGAGTGTGACGATGAGGAATGCGAGTGCCATCACCATCATCACGATGACGAGGAAGAGCATCATCACCATCACCATGACGAAGAGTGTGACGATGAGGAGTGCGAGTGTCATCACCATCATCACGATGACGAGGAAGAGCATCACCACCATCATCACCATCATCATGACGAAGAGTGCGACGATGAGGAGTGCGAGTGCCATCACCATCATCACGATGACGAGGAAGAGCATCATCACCATCATCATGACGAAGAGTGCGACGATGAGGAGTGTGAATGCCATCACCATCACCACGATGAAAAAGAAGAGCATCATCACCATCATCATGACGAAGAGTGCGACGATGAGGAGTGTGAATGCCATCACCATCATCACGATGAAAAAGAAGAGCATCACCACCATCACCACCATCACCACCATCACCACCACCATGCTGATGATGTCTTTACCTCTTTTGGCGTTGAAACGGCGAAAAAATATTCTGCCGATGATTTGCATAGAATTTTTGACGAAATTCAGAGCTGCGCCGATTCTTACGGAATGGTTCTTCGTGCTAAGGGCATCGTAGAAAACGCAGAGGGCGGTTGGTTGCATTTCGATTATGTGCCGGGCGAGGCGGATATCAGAAGCGGCGCACCTGCCGTTATTGGCCGTCTTTGTGTGATTGGTGCAAAGCTGAACGGGGAAGCGCTTTCTCAGCTTTTCGGCGTTAAGCTGCATAGCAGTCATTGATAAAAGAAAGGTGTAATGAGGCGATGAAAAAGGAAATACCCGTTTACCTCTTTACCGGTTTTTTGGAGGCAGGTAAAACGAAGCTTATCCAGGAAACGATGGAGGATGAGCGCTTCAATGCCGGGGAGCCCACGCTGATTCTGATGTGCGAGGAAGGCGTTGAGGAGTTAGAGCCTTCAGCTTTTTCCGGCAAGAATGTCAGAATGGTTACTGTTGAAAATGAATCGGATCTCACAACCGAGTTTTTAAGCAAAACTGCCGAGCTTTATCACGCGGAACGGGTCTTGATCGAATACAACGGTATGTGGATGCTTCAATCCTTGTATGAGGCTTTGCCTGAAAACTGGTTGGTTTATCAGGAATTTATGCTGGCAGATGCCACGACCTTCCTTTCCTATAACGCCAATATGCGTCAGTTAACGGTTGACAAGCTCCAATCCTGTGAGATAGTAATTTTCAACCGTTATAACGATGGTATTGATAAAATGGAACTGCATAAAATTGTTCGCGGCGTTTCTCGTAACGCTAATATTGGCTATGAACATGAGGATGGGACGCTGGTGCAAGACGATATCGAGGATCCCTTGCCCTTTGATTTGGAGGCCGATGTCGTTGATATTGCAGACACGGATTACGCCATCTTTTATCGCGATTTGTCCGAGGATATGGACAAGTATGTGGGCAAGGTTTTGCGTTTTACGGGCATTGTAGCGCGCGACAAATCTTTGCCTGACAATGAATTTGTTGTCGGGCGGCACGTAATGGTTTGCTGCGCGGACGATATCACGTATCGCGGCCTTGCGGTAAAGGCCAAGGAGCCTGCCCCTGTTTCCACGCGTGATTGGATTTCCGTTACAGGTAAAATCGTTCTGGAATACAATAAAATTTATCGCGGAAAGGGCCCTGTTCTGCATTTGGAAGAATGCTCCCCTGCAAGCAAGCCTGTGCAGGAGGTTGCCACCTTCTATTAAGTAAAGTCAAAAGGAAAAGACTTTTCCTTCTTTTTACCAAGAAGAGAAGAGCTTTTCCTTCTTTTTTTCAAAAATAGTGAAAAAATCCCTCGAAAGCACTTGACAATTTTGAATTCGTGTGATATAATTCTTACCGTTGTGGAGAGATGGCTGAGCTGGTCTAAGGCGCACGACTGGAAATCGTGTGAACGCTAATACCGTTCCGAGAGTTCGAATCTCTCTCTCTCCGCCAAAAAAAGAAGATAGGCTTTGGCCTATCTTCTTTTTTTCTCGGATAGCTCGTGATGAAGAGCCCCTCGTTCATTGTAGCGAAATGAACGAGGGGCTTTGTGATTTAATTAAAGCTTTCGTTAGCACAATTTTTGTGTAGCGCTTGCTTTTAGAGCCTTGGCCATACTTCCGAGCGCTTCAGGCATATATTGACAATTTTTAACTTTTATGATAAAATTTAATTAGAGGCTCAAGCTGAACGGAGAATAAAAGCCTTTCGGAGGGTGTTATGGTCATATGGTACGTTATAGTAACGCTTTTTGCGATTTACTTTCTATACCTTTGCTATAAAGTTCTATGGTATCTTCTGAAAATAATGTGCTTTCAAATTAAACTGAAAAAACTCCAAAACAAAGGTTACCGCATTAAAAGAAAGAGAAGCGTTGTAGCTATGTTTTTTGGAAAAAAGGGTGTGCTGGATTTTTCTGTAGAAACACAAAATCAGAAATACGATGTCTATTTGCTTAGCTTTCTTTCGACGCACGGACGGTGGAACATCGAAAAAGGCGAGGATTGTTATTTTGTGGAAGCAAGGCGGTATAATCGTGTTTTTTATAACGCCTATCGAAATTCCTCCGATGAACCCGGACACAGTCGCGAATTTCGCCGAGAATCTCCTTTTTGGAAATGCGTGTTCCATTTGCCGCAGGCGGATGCTTCTTCTGAAGAAAAGAGAATTGTTTTGGCATATCCCACCCCAAGACTTTTGACGTATACGGATAAAAAGTTTGAATACCTGCAAAACGGTAGTGTTTTTGATGGATATACCGTAATGCTGTGGAATGATTTTTTGAATTTTTTGAAAAATAGTGAGGTGGATAATGATGAATAAGCGGTTACCTAAGGATCTGCAAAATTTTATACGCAAAAAAACTATTAAAAAAATAGTTCTTTTTCTGGCTTGCACCGCTATTTATTCTCTCGCAATCATTTTCTTTGGAAAAAAGATCTTGCATACAGATAATACGATTTATCTTTGGGGAATGGGGCTGCTTGGGGTGTGTATTTTGGCATATGTCCTTAGAATGCATACTTTAATCTTTGATAAAACCTATTGTGGAACGATTGCCAAAACGATTGTAAAAACCGAGGACGACAAAGCGTTAACGATAGGTCTTGGCTCTATGCACCAAAGACACATTATTGATTTAATTGTTTCTTCCATTGATGGCAAGACGTATTATAAGCGCATTTCCTCATTTGAAGATAAGGCAGAAGTGCGTAGCGGCTTGGATAAGTACAAAGAAGGTGATACGGTTTTTCATTTGAGTGGTACCCCGTATACGATATTGCTACCCAAAGAAAGCGAACGCCACGTACAATGTGCTGTTTGCGGTAGAACAAACGATATGGAAAGAGGCACTTGTGAAAAGTGCAGTCATACCTTGATAAAATCTTTTTTACAATAACACATAAACACATAAATCCATAGACGCGCGTAACGCAATAAAAAATCCCCTTACGGGGATTTTTTATTGCGTTTTCTTATTTATTTTCCATAAATCGCTTCCTTTGCTTCCTTAAAGAAGCGGAAGGTTTCTTCAAGATAGGTCTGGGAGCGCTCTGTTTTATTCATACGAATCCAGGGAGCGGTGATGTAGCCGAGAATTTGCTCGTCATTGGCGTATTTTTTGTAATACTCCATAATGTCCACCGTGTTGTAATCGCAACGGTTAAAAACAGAGGCGCAGGGAACATATTGGTATCCGTATTCCATCATAGGCAGGGAAAGAAGCCGATAATTTACCAAATACGGGTCCTCCTCCACGAAGCGAATGCCTAATTCCTTGTATCTATCCTCGTTGTAATAGGCAACGTACTCCGCGCGGGATTCAACGGGGGTATAATGCGCAGGGTTAAAGGCGTTGTAATAGTACGGGGAGATGATTACTTCGTCCTTCTTGATTCTATCCACAAACATTTCGGGCATATCGTACATGGGGCTCGACCAAATCCAAGGCTTTGCTCCCGTTGCGTTAACGCAGTCGCAGAGATATTTCAAATCGTGGAAATAAAGCTCGCCCTTGCGATAGACGACCAGCTCTCTTTTTTTCAGATATTGCAGGCTTTCCTCATCCATACCAATGTGAATATAGGCAGGAGAGTCAAACAGCTCATATACCTCCTCGATTAAGTCCTTGGCGACCTTATAATAAACGGTGGTAGAGAGCATATAAGCGTATTCGCCAAGCCAAGTATCATGGGTAGCAGAGAAGTTAAGCTTAGGGATTAATGCAATACCCTTGTCGCGGCATTTTTTCACCTGCTCCTTTACCCATTCCTGAGAATAGGCATCAGGACGGGAAATTTCGGGATGGCTCTTGTACTCGATGCCATTGATGACCTCCAATACAATGGTGTTCATACCTGCATCGACGGCCTTTTCAATGCAATCCTGCCAGACCTCTTCATCAAAATAGTCAGAAAGCGGCACCTCACGGTAATTCTTTTTATACGCAAAGTCCATCGATAAATGGACGAGCAGACCCCAAATTTTGTTTTCCATTTTTGCGCTCATTCCTTTCTGTTGTGCGAGAAAAACATTTTGTTTTTTCTTATAAGCCGTAAATTTGCTTCTTCGCTTCCTTAAAGAAGCGGAAGGTTTCTTCAAAATATTTCAGGGAGCGTTCGTTTTTAGTCATGGTAACCCATGGTGCGGTGATGTAGCCTATAATTTGGCGATCGATGCCGTTGTCATGGAAATACTCCATTAAATCCACGGTGTTCCAATCGCAACGGTTGAAAACGGAAGCACAGGGAACGTAGCAATATCCGTTTTTCATTAAAGGAAGCGCTTTGGTACGGAAGTTAACCAAGAAGGGATCCTCCTCAACGAAGCGAATGTTCATATTGGCATAATCGCCCTCGTTATAATAGGCAACGTATTCGGCGCGGGATTCAATAGGCGTCCAATGCTCGCGACGGAAGGCGTTGTAGTACCAGGGAGAAATGATAAGCTCCTCGGGCTTAAATTCCTTAGTGAAGGCTTCCGTCATATCGAAGAGAGGGCAAGCCCAAATCCAAGGCTTCGCGCCCATTGCGCGAACACACTCCACCAAATAACGCAGGTCGTGCATATAAAGCTCACCCTGACGGTATACGATGTAGTCACGGGTTGCCTGGTGCTTTGCGTCCTCCTCGTCCATACCAATATGAAAATAGGCAGGGCGGTCAAACAGCTCATAAACCTCCTCAATCAAATCCTTGACTACCTTGTAATAGGTGGGGGTGGAAATCATACGGGCGTATTCACCCAACCAAAGATCATGGGTGGTAGAAAAATTCAGCTTGGGGATAAGGGCAATCCCTTTTTCGCGGCATTTTTTCACCTGCTCACGCACCCATTCCTGAGAATAGGCGTCAGGGCGCGAGATTTCGGGATGGCTCTTGTATTCGATGCCGTTGATAACCTCCAATACAATGGTGTTCATACCTGCATCGGCGGCCTTTTCAATACAGCTTTGCCAGACCTCCTCATCGAAATGTTGAGAAAGCGGCGCTTCCGCCCATTTTTTAGCGGGAGAAAAATTCATAGATAAGTGAACGAGAAGACCCCAAAGCTTTTCTTGCATTTTTTTATCCTCTTTACGTTTTTTGATTTGAAAAGTCAATACCTTTTGTGGAAAAAAACGAAATATGCTTTTATCCATTGCAGTAATTCTTTTTTGATGGAAAAATCTTGACAAAAAAGAAAAACGGTGTTAAAATAAGAAAAAATTACTGCCACCGGGTAGAGTAAATGCGAAGCATTTGCTTGCGTATCGTTAGGTCTTAGAAGATACGCAGAGCAAGTGCTTTCTTTTTTGAGGAACAAAAATGAAAAAACGGTATTTTTCAAAGAGCGATATTCTTCTTTGGGCTGTTTCTGTGCTTCTGATACTCTCTTCCTTTCTTGCATTTGAAGGAAAGGGAATCTTGACTCTTGCAGCTTCACTTGTCGGCGTCACTTCTTTGATATTTAACGCCAAGGGGAATCCCTTTGGGCAGGTGCTGATGATTGTGTTCAGCATATTGTATGGCATCATTTCCTGGAGCTTTGCTTATTACGGGGAAATGATAACCTACCTCGGTATGACGGCGCCGATGGCTCTTATTGCCCTTGTATCCTGGTTGAAGCATTCCTATAACGGAAATAAGAGAGAGGTCAGGGTTCATCATCTGAGGCAAGGTGAAGCTTTTTTTATGCTCGTTCTGACTTTTCTTGTGACAGTCGCTTTTTATTTCATTTTAAAATATTTTAATACCGCAAATTTAATTCCAAGCACGCTGTCTATTGCCACGAGCTTTCTTGGTGCTTATCTTACCTTCAAGCGAAGCCCTCTTTTTGCCTTGGCATATGCGGCCAACAACATAGTGCTTATTCTTTTATGGATATTGGCGGCTTTTCACGAGTCATCCTATATCTCCGTTATCGTCTGCTTTTTTACGTTTCTGCTCAATGATTTGTACGGCTTTTGGAGCTGGGTGAAAATGGAAAGGCGTCAGAAGAAAAACGGATAAAAGCCGAAAATCCAACTTGAAAAACAGATTAGCCTGTGCTACAATAAAAGAGAAAAGATTCATCCAAGGAGGCGCTGAATGCTTTCATATACTTCTTATATCACAAGAACAGATGCTAAAACGGGGCAAATGGAGCTTCCGAATGGCAAGCGCAAGATTTTTATCAGCTATAAGCATTCCGATGAGGCGGCCTTGCCCCTCTGCCAAAAAATAGCCGCCTATATTTTAGAGAGGATGGATGTTGCCGTCTGGTACGATAAGCAGCTGACGGCAGGGAAGGAATACGATAAGGAAATCGAAGAGGCCATCAAGCAGTCGGATGCCCTCATCCTTCTTTTGACACCGTCCGTTCTTTCCTCCGCCTATGTGATGGAAAGGGAGGTTCCTCTTGCCATACAAAGCCAGGTTGCCGTTCTTCCCGTTATTGCGGGAATAAGCGAGGCAGAATTGCCGCAGGTGGAGGCGGTAGTAGGGCGCGTACATATGCCCTTATGGTTCTTCGGCGCGCGCGATGAAGCACCGACCTTTCCTGCGGATAATGTAAAGCAGCTGATGGATGGATTGGCGCTTTGCATTGCCAACAAGGATTTGTTAAGCCAGGCAACCCTTTTTTACGAGCGGGGCAGTCATACCCTCTCGCAACGATATCTGACGCCTGAGGACGTGTTTATGAAGGCATACGGTTGCCTTTTTGGTGTTAGCGGACAAGAGGATAAGGCGCTGGGTATCAAGCTGATGGATTCCATTCTTTCAAGCTACGGAACGGATGAGGAATTTCTGGCTCTTCAAGAGGAGGTAGCGGTGGAGCTTTTAAAGCACCTTTACCGTACCAACCAGCCGCTTCTGTTCTTCGCCTATTTAAAAACGGCGCTTACCAAGGGCTTTGCTAAGGTGATGCCGCTGCTGTTTGATATATACGTGGCCCAGTGGCATCCCGAGCTATTTAAAGACGAGCTTGACGTTTCTCTTTTTATGTTTCGTTATCTGTATAAGAAAAATTTCGAGGTCGATTGGGGCGCTTCCTGCATTTTGTCCGATTTGCAAGCGTCAGACGAAAAGCCCCTGTTGCCCTCGGTGCCGCTTTGGGAGGGAGCTTCCTGCGTTGGATGTCTTTCTTTTGAAGGACATACGGCATTTTTACAGCGATCGCAAAGCGATTTGCAAAAGGTCAATCTTTATGTCGACAACTGCTTCCTTGACTCTTATGAGGTTTATGCGGGAATCGGTGACGTAACGCTGATGTTTTTGGCGTACGACCCAACAAGCCGTCTGCTTTTGACGCTGCATTCTGATTTTGATCATTACTGCATTGAAAGCTATATCAGCGGAAAGGCATATCAAATAGGAGAGAAGGGGTACAAGGTTACTCCTTTCCGTAACGCTGAATTTGTCAAGGGGCTTCGTCGCTTGCCCTATACGCCCTTGAATATAAATGCTCCGCAAGGGTGAGAAAGCCAACGGTTTTCTTTTGAGGCGCGCCGCATTTTAACTGCGGCGCGCCTCCTTTTTCGCGTGGAAAGAAGCGTTGCAGGGCGCATATTTTTGTTTAAAGACCTTGACAAATTATAGAAGAAGTGCTATGATATTCTCGTATTGGAATATGTTTCAGAAAAGACTGATGCGTGAATATACTGCTTAGGGAGGTTTTCAAATGGCTATCAGCAATGCTTTTTTAATTCTTGCTGCTATTTTCCTATTAATTGGATTTTTAACAGGCTTGTCAAGAGGATTTTCGCGGTCGGTGCTTCGTCTCTTTTTTGTTGTTGTTATTGCGCTGGTTTCCTTTTATTTGTCCGGAACCGTTTCGGACGCCGTTTTGTCCTATGAAATCACTGCGGAGGGAATGACCGTTTCTGTCAGGGATTGGCTTTCTGCCGCCCTTCTTTCCGTTGAAGGCATTGGCGACATTCTCGCGCAATCTCCCACCTTAGAGGGCTTCATTTTTGCTTTGCCCGATGCACTTTTGCGTGTTATTGGCTTTGTCATCATTTTCTTCGTTATCAAGCTTGTTTCCTTGCCTATTACGGCAATTTTGTCCGCCATCTTCTTTCCCAGAAAGAAGAAAGGCGTTCCTGTCAACCGTCACGCGCTGCTCGGTTCTTTGGTTGGCCTTTTGCAAGGCGCATTCTGCTTCTTGATTGCCTCTGTTTTGCTTTTCGGCGTTTTGGATGTTTCCAAAGCGTTTGTGGATGCTTATGAACAGGTAGAAGAGGACATTGAGCCCGTAACGGCGGTCTGCGACACGCTGCAAAATGAGTTGTTAGTGCCTTTGTCCGAAAACAAGGTTATTGATCTTTTAGGAAAAACCCCTATCCCCGATTATTGCACCCAGATTTTCCATCGGCTTGCATACGTTGATATTTCCACGGCCGAGGACACCGTTGAAACGGTATATTATTTTGAGGAGTTAAAGGGAATGTTCCCGACAGTCATACACGCTATGACCTTGATGGGAACGGATCCTGACCACTTAACCTCTGCGGATTCCAGCTCTATCATTTCTGCGGTTATCGCGATGAAGGATAACCAGATTTGCACGAACATTGCCAGTGAAATGTTGGATGCCGTTGTTAAAAATTCCGTCGCACCCGAATATCAGAACTCTGCTTCTGTTTTCACGCAGGAATTTTTAAAAACGATTGTGACCGAGGAGGATGAGGTTTTAGCAAACCTTGACATTGAAACGGAGGCCTCCTCCGTTACGGAATGTCTTGGCCTGCTGGCCACGGTTTCTTCTTCGGAGGTTGAAACGGCCTTTACGGAGGAAACGGTTGATACCTTCTTGAACGTAGTTGCAGACTCCACCTTAGCCTCCAAGACTTTAGTTAATATTTCCGAAAATGATGAAATGGTTCAATCTATTATCGGAGACGTTGTTTTGGATGAGGAAGCAAAGGAAACAACCAAGAATGTCATTGAGGACTATCGGGAATCCTTCCTTGCAAGTGAAACGGACGCAGATAGAATTGACAGGGTTAACGCTGTTATTGATGCGGTTTTGAAGGTTCTTGATTTGCAGTCTATCGATGATTTGGGAGACCTTGGCAGTTTGAATTAAGACGAAATTTTGGCCGACCTTATGCGGCGCTGAATAACGTTTTATATTGGGCGAGGGTTGTATTTTTGCAACCCCCGTCTTTGATTTTATTTTGTTTACGTAGTATAGGAGTGTACTCTATGAAAGTGAAAGTTTTAAAATTTGGTGGCACCTCGCTTGCAGATGCCGAACAAATGAAGAAGGTCATTCAAATCGTAAAGGCAGACGAGGCCTGTCATTACGTTGTGCCTTCTGCGCCCGGAAAACGTTTTTCTTCCGATGAAAAGGTAACGGATTTGCTTTATCTTTGTTATGAAACCGCCAAAAAAGGCGAGGATTTCGGCGAAGTATTTGAAAAGATCAAAAACCGTTACAGAGATATCATCAAGGGCCTTGAACTTGATTTTTCCTTGGAAAATGAATTTGAAGGCATCGAGGTTGCCATTTCTCATCACGCAGGCCGTGACTACGTGGCGAGCCGCGGTGAATATCTGAACGGTTTAATTATGGCAAAGGCCTTGGGCTTTACCTTTATTGATGCCGCTTCCTGCATTTTCTTTAACGAAAACGGAAGCTTTTCTGCCGAGGATACCAATAATAGCTTGGGCGAGCTCTTGAAAAAGACGCCGCACGCTGTTATTCCCGGTTTCTACGGCTCTATGCCCAACGGCACTATCAAAACCTTTACTCGCGGCGGCTCTGACATTACGGGCGCCATTGTGGCGCGCGCCGCAGAAGCAGACGTGTATGAAAACTGGACGGACGTTTCGGGCTTCCTGATGGCAGACCCTCGTATCGTGAAGAATCCCAAGCCCATCGAGGTTATCACCTACCGTGAGCTTCGCGAGCTTTCTTATATGGGCGCTACCGTTTTGCACGATGAATCTATTTTCCCCGTTCGCTTTGCGGGAATTCCGATTAACATTCGTAACACAAACGATCCTGATGCCGCAGGAACGATGATAGTTCCTTCCTCCTCGGTTTCCAAGGAGTCGGCGTGCAGCGTTGTTACGGGTATTGCCGGTAAGAAGGGAATGTCCGTTATTTCCTTGGAAAAGGATATGATGAACGCAGAGCTTGGCTTTGGCCGTCGCGTTCTGGAGGTTCTGGAAAACTTAGGCCTTTCCTTCGAGCATTTGCCCTCGGGTGTTGACACAATGTCTATCGTTGTTTCTACCGCCTCCTTGGAGGGCAAGCGTGAGCGCCTGCTTGACGGCATTTGCCGTGCGGTAAAGCCTGACTACATTTCCTTGGAGGACGGCTTCGCTCTTATCGCTGTTGTTGGTCGCGGTATGGTTGCAGAAAAGGGAACGGCACAGCGTATTTTCGGCGCTATCGCGGACGCGGACATCAACATTCGTATGATCGACCAAGGATCCAGCGAAATTGATATTATCATCGGCGTTGCCGAAGAGGATTATGAAAAGGCCATTTCGGCCATCTATGCCGCCTTCGCAGGTTAATAAAAAACACCGTTATCAAATCGATAACGGTGTTTTTTTCAGTCGTCTAAAAGCTCAGTTCCGTGTGTGTAATAACGCTTTGACTCTGGCGGAAGCTGCATATAGTCATTATAAAGCGTTTTTAAAACGGCGTCATAGTTGGAGGGGGCAAAGAATTTTTTGCCTTCAAATTCTATTTCAATGGGATGCTCAAACCATTTGCGAGCGAAGAAGCACTTTTCAGGGCGCGGAAGGTATACCGATGCAAAACAGAAAAATTCTTTGTAATTTGCGCCGTTTTGGTTGTGGTATTTCGTTATAGCGCCAATAACCTTTTCTTTGCGCTTTTCCAGATTTAGTGTATGTTTAAACCAATGGTATTTGTTGTGAAGTGTATAGATGACCTTGTTCATTTTTCCAAAGAAGGAATTTTGAACGACCAAAAAGGTTTTGCAACGAGCGATTTTATACATAAACAGGTTTCGTTTGAAAGCTTTTAAGTATTGCTTTTTCTTCTTTTCGGGAAAAACATCCAAGCAGAAAATATCAATCCAAGGATGCATTTCTGCGCGCACGCCGGCATAGTTGCGGCGAATTCGTCGTTTTTTGTCAACGATGCGCATCTGCAATTCAGCAGGGCGTTCGCCGGGATGGCGGTATTCACCCATATTCAAGCTGAATCTCTCATCCGCATTTTCTTTTTCGAGAAAGGCAAGCATACGCATATAATCTTCGCGCGGCATCCAGACGTCTACGTCGTCATCCCAAGGAATAAAACCCTGGTGACGAACGGCGCCCAAAAGCGTGCCGTAGGCGAGATAATATGTAAAGCCTTGCTCACGGCAAACCTTATCTAAAAAAGAAAGAATTTCAAAGGCTTCTGCTTGAATTTTTTGAATTTCGGTCCCCTGCTTTTCGGTTGTCATATCATTTTCCTTTCAGTGACGCGTTGTTACGGCATAGTAAATTCGGCCATCTTCATAGCGCTCTATTTTATAGTTTGGTCTTTGTAAAAAACGAATAGAGGCGTTATGGAACTTAATCGTCCTCTATCTTTGAATTATACCACAGTTAAATGTAAAAATCAACATATGTATTCAAATTAGTGTATAAATCTCCTCGTTTTACAAATAATAGCAGCACAGTTTGTAAAAACAAGGAGAATTTATATATGAAAGCGACAGGAATCGTTCGAAGAATTGACGACTTGGGAAGAGTTGTTATCCCGAAGGAAATCAGACGTACGATGAGAATTCGTGAGGGCGAC